>NZ_JALKFW010000004.1:11934-86727 GCF_023243055.1 Frankia sp. AgPm24
GGGGGGGCCCGGGGGGCGGGGGGGGGGGCCCCGGGCGGGGGGGGGGGGGCGCCCCCCCCCCCCCGAGACCCCCCACGGGCCTACGGGGGTGGGGGGCTCGCCTTCGGCTTCGGGGGGGCGGGGTGTTTGTGTCTCGGGTCTGCTTGTGGCTTGTGGCGCTTCGTGGCGGCGCTTCTCCTGGTGGTGACTGTGTCTTGTCGTCGCCTTTTTTTGTGGAGCGGGGCGGCTGCGCGGGTGGCGTGGGGTGGGTCGGGGGCGGGTGCGTTCGCGAGGGGTGCCTGTGCGTTTCGTGTATCCGCGATCTTGGACTACGGGGTCGCGGAGCGTCACTGTTTGGCGTGGATGCGGGGGCGGGGCGGTCCAGGTCGAAGTGTGGTCGCTGGGCGTGGTGGGCCGGGGCTGGGTGACCACGGTTCGGGGGCGGCGTTGTGTCTGGCGGCGGCGGTGGTGGTCCCAGGGGCGCGATTTGTGGCTTTTGGTGGTCGAAGATGTGCGGGGTGTGACTGGTGTGGGGCGGGTTTTCGCGCCGCGGGGGTCGGCGAAGCGGTCGCGGAAAGCGGCGATGATCAGGTGGGGGCGATCTTGCTGGGGGTCAGGGGGTGGGGGTTAGGCCCAGGGGGGACTGGGTGGAGCATTTCTGGAGGACGGTTCGCATGGCGGTCGCCTCGGCCGAGGTGACCCACAGGTGGTAGCGCGACTTCAGTCCGACCTGGCGGGCAACGTAGGGGCACTGTTCGCCGGGGCTGGGCGGCAGCCATTCGGCCGCGTCCTGGTCGCTCTTGCGGATGTTGGTCGGACCGTCGACGGCCAGCAGGTTCTGGGGATCGTTGGCGAACTGCAGGCGCTGGGCGTCGGTCCACTCCAGAGCGCCGGTGCGCCATGCGTCGGCGAGCGCGACGACATGGTCGATCTGGACGGCGGACGCACTGCGGGCGCGGTTGAACCGGATGATCCGGGTCGTGTACGGGTCGGTGAGCTCGCCGGTGAGCACCGTGCAGTTGTCCGCCTTGCGCAGGGTCGTGCTGCGCATGTCGCGGCGAAGGATGTCGTTGCGGGTGTCGCAGCCGTTGTGGTCGACGTCCGACCAGGGGGTACCGAACGCGTCCCGGCGGTACTTCGGCGAACTGTCCTCGGCGCGGACGGGCAGGGTGCCCAGCAGGGAGAGGGCTGTCCCGGATCCACCGGCGGCCGCGGCGGCCGGGGACGTGCTGGACAGGCCAAGCGCCGAGCCAACCCGGTCAGCGGTGCTACCCGAGCAGGACGCTGTCAGACCGACGCAGAGAGCGACGATGCTCAGGATCCCCAGCCGGCCGACGCTGACACCGCTGCTTCGCACCTGTCTCCTCGTCTTGGCGATGTGTGGTCAGTGGACGACCACACCGCCCATCCGTCTTGCGTCTGCTTGAGCAGACAGTCACGTTAGCCGGCTGCCGTGCGCCGTGGGTGACAGGTGCGGGAGGTCGAGGGGAGATCCCAGCAGAAAATCGCTGTGTGGCCGGGTGACCCCGCACAGTGCGCTGGTGCGGTCCAAAGCGGAGCGCGCGGTGGGACTGGTGTCAGCGGATGGTGAGGCGTGCGCCGGAGCTCTGCGGGCTGGCATGCAGCTCGAGGACACGCGGCTGGGCATCCTTGGCCACGTCGAAGACCAGGGTGCCGCGCCTGGTCTCGCCGGGTTCGATGGTCTCCCAGAGATCCTCGCCCAGTTTGAGGCGGGCGAGCAGACTCGACTCGTGCTTGTCGCCCCGGCTGTCCAGGAGCAACTGGGCGGCGTTGTCCAGGGACGCCTCGGTGCCGCCGGTGTTGCTGACGGTCACCTTGGCCAGGCAGAAGCGTCCGTTGGCGCGCAGCGCCAGAATGCCCTCGCCGAGCTGACTCTGGGAGCAGTCCAGGTCGGTGACGGTGAAGGCGAGACCCTGGTCGGTGACCGTATCGCCGATCCCGGGGGCGCGTGGTGACGGCGTCGCGCCGGCAGATGACGTGGTGACCGTGGCTGGTCCGGTACCGCCCGAGCCGTCGTTTTTGGGCAGCGACACGATCACGATGACCGCGATCACGGCGGCGACGATCACCCCGGCGATCAGGGCGAGCTGGCGGCGGTCGGGTCCGCGGCGGCTCGGTGCCGGCGGATAGGGGCCGTAGGGCTGGCTCGGTCCGCCGGGCCCACCGGTACCGGGAGCCGCGCCGGGCAGTGGCACCGGTCCGGTGCCGGCGGGTGCGGGGGGTGCTCCCAGCGGTGCCGAGTGGGCCATCCGCGGCGGCGGGGCGGGCGAGGGCATCGGGCCGCGAACAGGCGGTCCGGCTCCTCGTGGTGCTCCGCCGCCGGCACCGCGGGGTGGGGGGCCGGGTTCGCGGGGTCGGCCGGGGTCACGCGTCGGCATTCCCACCCGCGGTGGCGGCATCCCCGCCCGGGCCGACATCGGTGCCTCACGCGACATCGGTGCCTCGCGGGGCAGGGGGGATTCACGTGCGGGCAGGGCCGGGCGCGGCAGTGTGTCGGGGGCGGGTGTACGGCCGCGGGGCGGTGGGGGGGCGGGAGCCGAGGTGGCCGGGCCGACCCGGGTCGGGGCGGGGCGGGGCACCTCGCCGGTGCGGTTGAGCAGCTCCTCGACCTGACCGAAGGCGGGTCCGAGGGCGTCGCGATGGGTCGGCGGGCCGGCGACGAGGCGCAGCAGCAGCTCACGAGCGCTGGGACGGTCGTCCGGATGCTTGGCCAGGGCCGCGGAGACCAGGCTGACCAGCGGCTCGGGCAGGCCGCGCAGGTCGGGAGGGGCGCCGACGATGCGCATGCCGAGGTCGATGTCGGAGCCCTCGCCGAAGGGGTGGCGTCCCGTCCCGGCGTAGGCGATCAGGATGCCCCAGGCGAACACATCCGCCTCGGGACCGATCGGATGGCCGTGGACCTGTTCGGGTGCCATCCAGCCGGCCGATCCGAAACCCCAGGCGGTCGGCTTGGCCTTGGCACCCTCAAGCGCCTGGGCGATGCCGAAGTCGATGACCCGCGGGCCGGACAGCGACAGCATCACGTTGCTCGGTTTGAGGTCGCGGTGGACCAGGCCGGCACTGTGGATGGCGGTCAGCGCTGTGGCGACGCCGACGGCGAGACCGGTCAGGGTGGACGAGGTCAGCGGGCCGCGGTCGACCTGTTCGTCGAGGCGGACACCGTCGATGTACTCGGTGACCAGGTAGGGAGCGGGGGCGTAGGGGTCGGCGTCAAGGACCTCGGCGGTGCAGAACGGCGCGACCCGGCGGGCGGCCTCGACCTCGGCCCGGAAACGACGGCGGAACTCCTCGTCGGCGGCCAGATCCGGTCGGATGACCTTGACGGCGACGCGCCGCCCGGCCGTGGTACGGGCCAGGTACACCGTGCCCATACCGCCCACGCCAAGCCGGCTGATCAGCGTGTAGGGGCCGATCACGCGTGGTTCGTGCGGATTGAGCGGGTCGCCGGGATCATTGCGGCGCCGGCCGTGGCCCGCGGCGTCGTCCACCATGGTCAGCACCGTACGGGGGAGGTCACGACCGCCGCCCACTGCTAGTCACCCGAATGCCTCTCAACTCCCGATTCGACCCGCGTCCCCGGCCTCGTCGCGACCTTCGCCGCACGGACCGGCGCACTGCGCGCTCCACGTTCGCAGTCTGCCGCACGGCGCGCGCCCATCGGCACACACCGGCCGACCGTCGGCTGTTCGGGTCGGCTGTACGACAATGTGTTGCGATCGTGGGATGTTTCCGTGTGGCCGTGGGGCAATGTGGAGGAATGCACACCCATGAGCGAGGCCGCGGCCGGACGCGGGGCCAGCCGCACGGTCGCCGATGAGCGCCGACGCGAACGAGAGCTCGGGCGGCGCTGGCTCGGACAGCGGGGGCTCGGGGGGGTCGGCAGCGGGGGGTGGTCGGCGTGAGGTGCATGGGCCATGGCTGCTTTGCCCCTGGTGCGATGGGCCGGTTCCGCTCGGGCACCTCGTGCCCTCCGATGAGGAGCCGGACACGCGGGTGGCGGTGTGCCGGGGATGTGGCCGGCGGGTGAGCTTCGTGGTGCCGCCCGAGCTCTGAGGCTACGCCTCCAGCTCATTGGCGACGGCATGGACGACCTTGGCGACCCGCTGCGCGATGCGCCGGTCGGGATAGCGCCCGCGGCGCAGGTCGCGTTGCACGTCGTCGAGAACCTTGATCATGTCCTCGACCATGCTGTGCAGTTCGTCGGGGCTGTGCCGCTGGGCCTGGGCGGCGGCCTTGGCGACCGACGGCGGCACGGCCAGCAGCCGCACCGACAGCGCCTGGTCACCGCGTCGACCGGCGGCCACGCCGAACTCCACCCGATCACCCGGCTTGAGCCGGTCTGTCCCGGCGGGAAGAGCCGCCTTGTGGACGAAAACGTCGCCACCGTCGTCCCGGCTGAGAAAGCCGAAGCCCTTGTCGACGTCGAACCACTTCACTTTGCCGGTGGGCACGGGCGACCTCGTTCTGAGTAACGACAGGACAACGCGGCGAAAGCTGCGGGTCTCCCAGGCTATCGGTCGACCGCACCACACGTGGGGCTTCGGTAGCGATCGGCGCTCGGATCGACCTGACCTGTGACGACTTCCCGACGCGTGTTATCCGCGACGGTCGGCGGGCATGCCTGCTCGCGACACCCGAGCCGGCCGTCCTCCCCCGGACGGCCGGCCCCCAAGGATGAGGAGCGAGTCGATGTCGAAGCTCGAACATGACGACGCGCGGGTTCCGGAGGACTTTCGTACCCGGGATGACGTCGAGGCGGCCCAGGCCGGCCGGGAGCGGGACGAAGCCGTCCGCGGAGCGGACGCCGGCCCGGACGACCCGCAGGCCCGCCAGGCCGCGGACGGGCTGACGGTGTCCGAGCGGGAGGCCGCGACCTACCGGGAGCACGCCGAGCGCGGTGCGCACCAGCAGGGTGAGGGCGCCCCGGTTGTCTGAACGGTCAGCCTAGGCTCGCGGCTTCGGCCGCGAGTCAGGCCGGGAACTCGTCGAGGTGGGTGAGCACGGTGTCGGCTCCGGCGGCGCGCAGTTCGTCCGCCGAGCATGGGCCGGTGGTCAGACCGACCGCGTGCGCACCCCCGGCACGGGCGCCGATCATGTCACCGACGTGGTCGCCGACGAAGATGTCGACGTGCTGCTCGAGCAGGGCCGTGCCCTTGGCGGCCGCGACGGCCCGCGCGGCACCCGGCATCGGCGCTGACGCCGGGATGGCGTGCACCGCGTACAACTGCCGGTAACGATCGGCCTGGGCCGGGATCTGCGCGGCCGGAAACCAGGAGGCCAGTTCGGTTTCCAGGGGCGGCCCGAGCCGGCCGACAACGGCGTCGCCGTCGACGGCGACGCCGGTCTCCGCGGACAGGGCCGCGAAGGTCGCCCGGATGCCCGCCCGGGCGTCGAGCAGGGTCAGGTCAAGGTCGAACCCGACCACCGGGGTCGATGTTCGCCACCGCGGCACCGGTTACAGCACGGTGGGGACGGCGGCGCCCTCGGCGACCATGGGACGCCCACGGGCCTGCCAGCCGACCATGCCGTCGGTGAGGTTGCGGACCTGCCAGCCACCCTGCGCCAGGTAGCTGGTGACGGCGGCGGAACGCCGCCCGGAGCGGCAGACGACCACGATGTCCTTGCCGCGGGGAACCTCGTCGAGGCGGGCGACCACATCCCCCATCGGGATGTGCAGCGCGCCGGCGATGTGCCCGGCGGACCACTCGTCGGACTCCCGGACATCGACGAGCAGGGGCGCGCCGTCCGTGGTCAGGTCGATGGGCAGGTCGTCGGCGCTTACGGCCGGGATCTGGTCAGAGCTCACCGGCCCATCCTGCCATCCGCCCGCACCGACGAACCATGCCCGCATGGCCAGCCGGGTGTGAACCGAAAGTCATCGGGAGCCCGGCGGCCGGTGCGGTCAGCGCAGCGGCTGGGTGAGGTGGGGAACGAGATCAGCCGCGGCGGCGCGGGCCAGCAGCGCCTCGACCGCGGCGAACCCCTCGTCACCGAGATCGAGGCTGAACTCGTTGACGTACAGCTTGATGTGCGCCTCGACGACGTCGGATTCCATCTCCTGCGCGTGCGCGAGAACGTACTCATGGGACGCGGACGGGTCGGCGAACGCCCGCGCGACGCTGTCGCGCACCACCTCGGACAGCGCGGGACCGTCCAGCTCGCGGCGCGCGAGGATGGCGCCGAGCGGGATCGGCAGCGAGGTCTGCCCCTCCCACCAGTCGCCGAGATCGGCCACCGCTGTCAACCCGTAGGACGGGTAGGTGAAGCGTGACTCGTGGATGACCAGGCCCGCGTCATACCGACCGGCCCGCACCGCCGGCATGATCTGCTCGAACGGCAGGACGTCGATCGCGGCCAGGCCGACACCCGCGGCCCACAGCCGGAACAGCAGGTAGGCGGTGGTACGGGTGCCCGGAATGGCGACCCGGGCGCCGCGCAGATCGGTGCGCCCGGCGGTGAGCACCAGCGGCCCACAGCCGCGTCCGAGCGCACCGCCCGAGGTCAGCAGCTGGTAGTCGGCGAGCAGCCAGGGCAGCGCGGCGTACGAGACCTTCACCAGATCGTCGCGTCGCCGCTCGGCGCGACCGTTGAGCACGTCGATGTCGGCGTAGGTGACGGTCACCGCGGGCGCGTCGGTGACCTGCCCGTGCAGGAGCGCGTGGAAGGAGAACGTGTCGTTCGGGCAGGGCGAGATGGCCAGGGACAGCGGCCGCGGCTGCCCCGGTCGGTTCGTGCCCGGCTGGGCGTCAACGCTCATCCACCGCTCCACTGTCCCTGGTGCCCCACTGCCACTGGTGCGTCGGGCTACCCGGTGTGCGGGCCGACGCCGTTGCCGTTGTGCGTACCCTGGCCGGCTCCGGAGGAGGTGACCGTTTCGGCGACGGCGACCAGGCCTTCGGGATGAGCCACCAGGGCGGCGGCGGCCATCCGCAGGCTGGCCAGTGCCGACGGCAGGTTCCAGGCCGCGCGGTCACGCCGACCGACCGGGTTGCTGACCGCCCGGATCTCCACCGCGGGCACCCCGAAGGCACGGGCGGCGAGTGCCACCGCATAACCCTCCATCGCCTCAGCGACCGGGTCAAGCCGCTCGGTCAGGGCGGCGGCGCGGCGCTCGGTGCCGGTGACGGTCGACACGCTGACGACGGTGCCAGTGACGATCCGCCGGCCGGTGGCGTCCAGCACGGTGCCGAACCGGGCCACCAGCTCCGGGTCGGGACGGGCCGTGGACGAGCCCAGGCCCAGGTCATCCAGAGTCAGGAAGGCGCCTTCGGCGCCGGCCCGGCCGTCACCGGCGCGGTGGGTCGGCGCGCCGGTGGAGTGGAAACCGAGGTTGCGGTCAAGCTCGCTGATCCGGGTGGTGGCCGCGGGCGGCTCCTCGTCGAGACCGGATTCGGCGCCGAGGTCCGCGGCGACGATCCGCTCGGCGACGACCAGATCGCCGATCTCGGCCCAGCCACGGAATCCGCCGGCCACGCCCATCATCAGCACCAGATCGAAGGGCTGGCCGCTGGCGTTGGCGACAGCCAGCGCCGTCGCCGCCCCGGCCGCCGCCGCGGGTCCGCCGGTGCCCGCGGCGAGCACCGTGACCGGGCCGCGCCGCCGGCCCACGTACGGGCCCAGCGTGGATGTGGTGAGCAGTTGACGGTCCCAGTCGGGAGAGACCAGGTTCGCCGGGCCGGCGGGTAGCCGGGTTCGCCCGCGTGACCAGCTGCCCATAAGTCCCGCGCACACCGCGTCCGCCTCAGCGGTCACCGCGGTGACGATCAGGGTGCGGTTCACGACCGCCTCCGTGTCATCGTCTGGAATGTCCTCGTCCGCCGTCCTGAATGTGCGGGTCGATTCGCCTGAATGCCACCGCACCGGACGGCAAGGTAACGGCACGGGGTTTTCGATGTGGTGCAAATCGGACGTGTTGCCGGACCATAGCACCACAGACGACACTGCGTGTCGTCGATGGCCGTGTGCGGCATGGCATGCGCATTGCGTGGGCTGCGGCGGTGTAACGGGGGTACCCGCGTTGAGACGCCCGCCGGATCGGGCACCGAGGTGCTTACCACCTGACCATCGCCTCCGCACGTCAACCCGGTGGTTGACCGCCTGGCTGGTATGCCTCGGCGGGCATCGTTTCGGTCGGCGGCCAGGTCTGCTCCGGGGCGACACCCACCGGTGCTTCCGGTGGGCCGCCCGGCCACGGATCCGACGGGACCCGTGGCTGCGCGGTGAATCCGGCCCGGGCGGCCTGGCGGGCCTGGTGCAGGGCGCGGGACTGGATGACGCCGGTGATGACGACGACGATCGCGGCCAGGGCGAAGCCCAGGGTGCCGGGCATCTCGACGAGGCCGATCGCACCCCCGGCGACCCATGCGAGCTGCAGCGCCGTCTCCGAGCGTGCGAAAGCGGAGTTTCGCGATGATTCCGGCACGTCGCGTTGGATGATCGCGTCCAGCGCCAGTTTGCCCATGGAGCCCGCGAGGCTTGCCAGCAGCGCGGCGAGCAGCGAGGTGAGTCGGGTGTAGGTGACGGCCGCGCCGACACATCCTCCGGCCGCCAGGATCATGGCCAGCACCAGGATGCCCTCCGGCCGGCGTTGGCCGAGGCGACCACCGGCGACCACGCCGAGCCCGCTGCCGACACCGGCGGCGATGGCGAGGCCGCCCAGCCACAGATTGTTGCCGCCGTTCGTGCGCAGCAGGAACGCCAGATAAAAGGTGAGGAAGCCGACCAGTCCGCGCAGGACCAGAGTGGCCCGCAACGCCACCGGCATTGCGCCCAGAACGGCGCGCACCCGGGCACGCAACCGGGTCCGCATCCCGGTCCGCGATCCGGGCCCCGCGGTGTCGGGTTCCAGCGCCACCGCCGCCGCCCGCAGCGGGAGTTCACCGGCCGCTGAATCGACGTGCCCGGGAAGGTTGAACGCCAGCAGCACGCCGGCCATGTACACGATCGCGCACATCCGCAGCACCCATGGGTAGCCGACGAACGGAATGTTCGCGAGGCCCAATCCCACCGGCGCCACAATCGCTCCGGCGACGACGTTGATCAGAGTGATGCGCGCATTGACCTTCACCAGGGTGAGTTCGGGCGGCGCCACCCGGGGGGTGACGGCGCTGCGGGCGACACCGAAGGCGCGGGAGAGCACCAGCAGACCGAGGGCCAGCGGGTAGACCGACAGCCCGTCCAGCGCGCCGGCCAGCTGCCAGGCGAGCAGTCCCCGGGCCAGACAGAGCGCGGCGAGCGCCGTGCGCCGGCCGTGCGCCACCCGGTCGAGCAGCGGTCCGATCACCGGTGCCAGCAGGGCAAACGGCACCATGGTGATCAGCAGATAGAGGGCGACCTTCGACCGTGCCTCGGCCGAGGACACCGAGAAGAACAGCGACCCGGCCAGCGCCACGGTGACCAGCGCGTCGCCGGCGGCGTTCACGAAGGACAGCTCGGTCAGCGAGGACAACCCGGTGCGCTCCGCGTCCGCGCCGCGGACCCGTGTGCGCAGGCGACGGGTGCCCCCCGAGATGCCTCTGACCACGTTCACCGTGCCGAGTGTCCTCGTCCCTGGCCCGCGCTTCCACGACCATGTCGGGCAGCGCACGTGTCCGTGGGTGAGAATACGTTGCGTGGATGCTCCAGAGGCTCGTTTCGCCGCGACCGAGTCAACCCGCGTGCCCGTGTCAAGCCCGTCCGTCGAGGTGGCTCACGCGGACGAACTCGCCGGGCCGCCCGCGGCCTTCGACCTGCCCGCGGTGACCGACGAACCCGCGGCACTCCAGCCTTCAGCCGACAGCGAACCCTCGGCTGGCAGCGAACTCCCGGCTGATACTGGCGAGGCCCCGGCCAGCGGTGCGGGCGCGGTGGCGCCCGAACAGTCGCGGGGCGCGCGGGCAGGTCGGGATTCGGGGGTGGACGCGGCCTGTGCCGCCGCGGTCGACCTGGCCCGGGCCGCGGCCGTTGCGGAGGCCGGCAGCGAGGAGGCGGTCGGCGCGCATCTCGGTGTCGAAGCCGAGGGCGACCGGATCGTCCTGCACCGTTTCGCCTGCGAATCGCCCGCCTACTACGGCTGGGTGTGGACGATCGTGGTCACCCGGGCAGCCCGGGTGCGTAAGGCGACCGTCGACGACGTGGTGCTGATGCCCTGGGACGAAGCGCTGCTCGCTCCGGCCTGGGTGCCGTGGTCGCAGCGGCTGCGCCCCGGGGATGTCGGCGTCGGCGACCTGCTGCCGACCGCGATCGACGATCCGCGGCTCGCGTTGCGGGTGACCGACGTCGAGGAGCTCATCGACACCGACGACTTCGTCGAACTCGGCCTGGGCCGGCCGCGGGTGCTGTCGGTGGCCGGCCGGGAGGAGGCCGTCGAACGCTGGTACGCCGGTGAGGCGGGCCCCGGCGCGTCCATCGCGAAGGTGGCGCCAGCCTCGTGCCTGACCTGCGGCTTTCACGTCCGCCTGGCCGGGGCGTTGGGTCGGCTGTTCGGCGCGTGCGCCAACGAACTCGCCCCGGACGACGGTCGGGTGACGTCGATCGACCACGGCTGCGGTGCTCATTCCGAGGCGATGGTGGCCCCGTCGGCGCATCCGGAGCCGGTCATCTTCGACGAGGATCCCAGCGACCTCGTCCCCACGGACGTGGAACTGATCGGTGTCGGGGCTCATACCCCCGGCTCCGTGTCGGACCCGGAGCCGGGGGAGGAGTCAGGCGACGGTCCCGGCTCCGAGCCCTACGGCCACTCCTGACCTAGAGCAGGCCCTTGTCCTCGAGGTAGGAGCGGGCGACGTCGGCCGGCTTCTCCCGGGAGGAGTCGACCTTCTTGTTGAGTTCGCCCAGGTCGGCGGTGGTGAGCACCGGGGCGAGGCTGTTCAGCGCGGCGGAGATCTTCGGGGTCAGCGACTTCGTGGTGACGATCGGGACGAGGTTGTCCGCGTTCTGCAACTTCCTGTCGTCGGTCAGCACGACGAGGTCGCTGTCGGCGACGGTGGCGTCGGTGGTCAGCACCAGGCCGAGCTGGGCCTTGCCGTCCTTGACGGCGGCCTTGGTCTGCGGGGTGTCCACGCCGGTGCGCACGATCTCGCTGACCTTGATGCCGTAGGTCTTCTCCAGCCCCGGCTGGCAGAACGGCCGGGTGGCGCACTCCGGGCCGGCGGCAAGCTTCACGCTCAGGCCGCTGGCACCCAGGTCGGACAGGGTTCGCAGCTTGTGCTCGGTGGCGAACGACCTGCTCACCGCGAAGGCGTTCTGGTCGACGGCGGACGCCGGGTTGAGCACGGTCAGGCCGCGGCGCCCGGCGAGCGAACGCAGCGCCGTCAGGGACTTCTGCAGGTCAGGTGAGGAGACCGAGGCCGCCTGGGCGCCGTTGATCTCGGTGTTGAGCAGGTCCGCGTATGTCGCGACGTACTGCGGCATGGCGTCCACGATGCCCTTTTCCAGGGAGGACTGGGCGAGCTCGGTCTGCTGCACCGACGTCCGCTCGGCCTTGTACCCGGCCTTCTCCAGCAGCGCCGCGTACATCTCCGCGAGAATCCTGCTCTCGGTGAAGCCGGCGTCGGCGACCGTGAGCGTCCCCCCTGCGGATGACGCGGTGGCGCCGGACGAACTTCCGCCGCTGGTGCTGCCGCTGGTGTCCGAGCCGCAGGCGGCCAGTCCCAGGATCAGGGCGACCAGGGCGGCCATGCCTGTCACCAGGGCACGCGGCCGACGCCGCGTTCCGATCAGTGCTGTCGGGTCTGTCACGAGGTCGGCCCTCCGGCGGTCTCTGGACGGGTTCGGCCGTCACCCTCCCGCAGCCGCTGCCCCACCGCAACCGCAACCCACATAAACGACAGCGCCAAGGTGGGAAATCCCGATCCGCGCCCCGCCCGGCCGCCCCCGAACTGTGATCGCACACCGTCACAGTGGAGTCTGCCGTCGGCAACGATTCTGCCGGCTTGTTCGTGCGACGCGGCACAACCCTCAACCATGGCCACGTTCCGTGATGCCGTGGCTGGGGGCGCGGGTGTGCAGGGTGCACAGGGGTCGCTGTGGGGGTCTTCGTGTCCGATTTGCCCCCCACGGCGACCCGTGTAGGCGGATCTTGCTGTGGGGCTCGTGGCGAGGCGTGATGGGGGTGGGGGTGGGGTGCTGTTCGTGCGGTCTGGCCGCGGAGAGTGGGTGTTCGGGTGGACAGGTTCGCGGCGGCTGGCTGGGGCGGTCAGCGGTTGGGATGGTCAGCGGCGCGGACGGGTGGGCTGTGGGGCCCGGGTGAGCAGGCGGGTCAGGGCGAACAGGGTGCCGTCCACCATGAGGGCGAGCACGGCGACCAGGATGGCGCCGCCGACGACCTTGTTCTGCTCGTGGTTGGCCAGACCGTCCACGACGAAACGGCCGAGGCCACCGCCGCCGATCAGCGCGGCGATGGTCGCGGTCGCCACCACCTGCACCGCGGCCAGCCGCAGACCCAGCAGGATCATCGGGAGGGCGAGGGGGAGTTCCACCCGGCGCAGCACCTGGCCGCCGGACATGCCCATGCCGCGGGCGGCCAGCACGGCGCCGGGGTCGACCTCGCGGATCCCCACGTAGCTGTTCGTGACCAGGGGGGCGATGGCGAACAGGGTGAGCGCGAGCACCGTGGTCAGGTCGCCGATGCCCAGCGGACCGATGGCCAGCAGCACCAGCACGGCGAGCGTCGGCACGGCCCGGCCGATGTTCGAGATGTTGATCGCCAGGGTGCCGCCGCGCCCGAGGTGACCCAGGGCGATCCCGATCGGCAGGGCCACCGCTGACGCGATCCCGACCGAGGCGGCGGTGAGCAGCACGTGTTCGCCGAGGCGGGTCGCGATCCCCTCCCCGCCACGCCAGCTCGAGCCGGTGGTGAGCCAGTCGAAGGCACTGGTCAACGTGCTCATGCGGTCGTCGCTTCAGGTTGGCCGCGGCCCGGCCGGCGGCGGGACCGCCGGCGGTGCCGCCAGGGGTGCCGCCAGGGGGTGAGCAGCCACTGCAGGGCCACCAGCAGCAGGTCGGCGACGACGGCGAGTGCCACGCACAGCACCGAGGCGGTCAGCACCTCGGACTTGAACGAGCTGTTCAGACCGTCGTAGATCAGGTTGCCGAGACCGCCGTGGCCGATCACCGCCCCCACGGTGACCAGGGCGATGGTCGAGACGGTGGCGACCCGGATCGCGGCCATGATCGCGGGCAGCGCGAGGGGGAGTTCGACGGTCAGCAGCAGCCGGGTGGGGCCGTAACCCATCCCGCGGGCGGCCTCCCGCACGTCGTCCGGGACGGTGTCGAGCCCGGCCAGCAGGCCCCGGAACAGGATGACCAGCGTGTAGACCACCAGTCCAATGCGTACCGTCGTCACCGACAGGCCGGTGACCGGCAGCAGCAGCGCGAAGAACGCCAGCGACGGCACCGTGTACAGCACGTTCGTGAGCCCGCCGATCCAGGGCACGCTCACCCGGTAGCGCCGGGCGAACAGGACCAGCACAGCGGCGATCACCAGGCCGATCGGAACCGCGGTCACCGTCAGTGAGATGTGTTCGCGGGTGGCCGTCCACAGCTCGTCGGAACGCGTACGGACATAGTCTCCGCAGATCCACGCGTTCTGCTCGAGGCAGGTCCCGGACGTGGCGATGGCCATCGATGCACCGTAACCGGTCGGGAGGACACGATGCCGACAACCGGTCAACCCACCGCCACGAAGCCCGAAGCCGGCGCGGATCCCATGATCTCGCTGGTCGGGGTGGGTCGGCGCTATCCGGATGGCACGGTGGCCGTGCGCGATCTGAGCTTCGACGTGCCGGCGGGAGAGCTGCTGTGCATGGTGGGTCCGTCCGGCTGTGGCAAGACGACGACCATGAAGATGATCAATCGACTGGTCGAGCCCACCAGCGGGCGGATCCTGGTGGCCGGCGAGGACGTCACCCGGACCAACCCGGTGCAGCTGCGTCGGCGGATCGGCTACGTCATCCAACAGGTCGGGCTGTTCGGGCACCTGACCGTCCGGGGCAACGTCGCCACCGTGCCGCGGCTGCTCGGCTGGCCGTCGGCGCGCATCCGGGCGCGGGTGGACGAACTCCTGGAGCTGGTCGGGCTGGACCCGACCACCATCGGACGGCGTTATCCCCATGAGCTGTCCGGCGGTCAGCAGCAGCGGGTCGGGGTGGCCCGGGCCCTGGCGGCCGACCCGCCGGTGTTGCTGATGGACGAGCCGTTCTCGGCGATCGACCCGATCGCCCGGGCACGGTTGCAGGCCGAGTTCCTGCGCCTGCAGCAGGAGATCCGTAAGACGGTCGTGTTCGTCACGCACGATCTGGACGAGGCGATCCGGCTTGGTGACCGGGTCGCGGTGTTCAGCCAGGGCGGCACACTGGAACAGATCGACCCGCCCGCGCGCATCCTGGGCCGTCCGGCGACCGATTTCGTGGCCGACTTCGTCGGCGCCGACCGGGCGCTGCGCCGGCTGGCCGTCACCCCCCTGCTCCCCGCCGATCTGGAACCACCCCGCCCGCACTCTGCCGGCGGGGCGAACAGTGCCGGTGGGACGTCCGGTGCCGGTGGGGCGGATGGGCGGGGCGCGGTGGGGACGGGCCCGGCCAGGGTGCGGGTGGGCGCGCCGTTGCGCCAGGCGCTCGCCGCGCTCCTGGCGCAGGACCGGGGCACCCTCGACGTCTATGCCGCGACCGCCGGGGCGAGCCCATCCGGTGGCGGCACTCCTGGTGGCGGCGTGCCCGGTGACGCCGTGTCATCCGGTGCCGCAGCGGACGAGACTGATCCACGTGAGCAGCCGATCGGAATGCTCACGCCCGCCGGGCTGCACGCCGCCCTGCGTCGGTCGGTGGCCGCCGACGACGCCGGCGGCACGGGCGGCGGGCCGTCAGTGGGGCTTGTCGATGGTCTCTGACGCGACCGAGCGGCCGGGGATTTCGGCGGATGCCGAGGATGCCGGCGCGGGTGAGGGTGAGGGTGGCGCGGTGCTGGGGGTGAGGCCCGGGGTGGGAGTTCCCCATGGTCCGGAGGGAGTGCGTGGTCGGCTCAGGCGTGCGCCGGGTGCGCTCTCCTCCCAGGCCAGAACCTTCTCCAGATGGACGCGGGTGCCTCGGTACGGACCGTCCACCCGGTGGAACTGCACCTGATCCATCAGCGCCC
This sequence comes from Frankia sp. AgPm24, assembly GCF_023243055.1. Lineage (NCBI taxonomy): Bacteria > Bacillati > Actinomycetota > Actinomycetes > Frankiales > Frankiaceae > Frankia > Frankia sp. AgPm24. The sequence continues at coordinate 27,046 of NZ_JALKFW010000004.1, forward strand.
TCATGAGGAAGATTCCCCGGCCCTGCTCGGGAACGCCATCGGTGGCGATGTCACTGAGACCGTCCGGAGTGCTGCTGGGGGCGCTCTCGGGGGCGGCCTCAGCCGCGACCGCGCTGGCGATCAGGTCGGGATCGACGGTCAGGTCGAAACCGCCGCCGCGATCGCTGACCTCGATGACGGCCACCTCGTTGTCCACGCCGACCGATACCTCGTACTCGTCCTCGATCTGGGCGTGAATCAGCACATTGGCACAAGCTTCTGTCAACGCAAGCTCAACGTCGTCGATGCATTCACGGATGACGCCGAGGACTTTCAGGGATTGCGTGCAGATTCTTCGAACCACCGGAATGGAGATCTCATCGCGTGGCAACGACAGGCTGAGTTTGATCTCCATGTCGGCAGGTCTACCCCCCCGTGACAGCATCAATCGAACCAGCTCGGCCGACATTTGTCAGTTCTTGGTCACATGCGCCGGCGCCGGTCGGCGTGTCGCTCAGGAGAGCCGCTCGATGATCGCATGGCCCAGTGCGGTGCCGGAGAGCCAGGCATTCTCGATCTTCGATTGTGCGCCCCAGCCGTCACCGGCCAGGCCGATCGCATTGTCGGACAGGAAGAACGGACGATCGTGGACCTGCGCGGGTCGGGCGAACGACCAGCGCTGCACCTGCAGCCACTGCGGTGCCTCGTCGACGGCCAGCAGCCGGCGCACCGCCGCGAGCAGTCCGGGCCCGGCGGCCGCGGGCTCGGCCAGCCGAGGGGCGGCATAGCCGGCGGTGGAATGGGCGACCAGGACCGCCGCCTGGTCGCCGCGGCGGCGGCCATCGTCGGCGATCCACGTCAGGGTGTCGTCCTCGTGGACGAAGGCACCGTCGAGCGGCGTCCAGCAGCGGTGCGACCAGCCGGCGAGCAGCGTCAGCGCGGGCAGCCACGGCCGGTCGACGACCATCGCCCGCTCGGCGGTGAGGGACACGTCCAGGTGTCGGGCGGCCTGCGGGTCGGGCATGGCCAGCACCGCGGCGTCGACCCGTTCACCATCGACGCACGGGCCGGGGGTGATCCGGGCGATCGGCGCCGCCTGGGTGACCCGGACGCCGCTGCGGGAGGCGAGGTCGGCGACCAGGGACCGCAGGCCGCCCGGCGCGGTGTAGCGCATCGGGCCCGGCTCGCCGATCACCAGGGCCTGGTCCGAGCCGCGCAGCACCGACATCCGTCTGGTCCAGGCCCGGGCCACCCCACGGGTGGTCCAGTCCGCGACGACCTCGGCGAACTGCGGCGAGGTCACCGTGAAATACGACGCGCCCGTATCGACGATGCGACCGTCGATCCAGCGTGAGGCCATCCGGCCACCGATCACGCGGCCGCGGTCACGGACCCGCACCGAGATCCCACCCGCCTGAAGCACGCAGGCGCAGGCGATTCCCGCAATCCCCCCACCGGCGACCAGGACCTTTGACAACAGTCCCCCAATGTCCTGCTCGACGACAGTCCAACCCAGCTAACGTCCAGCTAACGTCCAGTTAGCACCAGAGGGCCGGTGCGGCCCGTCCAGCTCACCATCATCGTGCCCGGTAGACCTGTGGATCGCCGGGTCGAGGTGACATCGGCGTGGGATAACGTGCGTCCCGATCGAGGGTTTTCCCGGACATCTTCTGGGGGCTGCCGCCCAATTGAAAGGGTAGCGGTGTGGCACCGGCGGGAATCGCCCTCGCGGCCGTCGCGTGTCCGGCGGTGACGATGGCCTAGCCTTACCGGGGCCGGAGTCCCCCGGTGCCAGGTAGCCCCGAATCCTCCAGGAGCCAGCGATCGCACGTCGAACCGCCTCCCAGCGCCCGGGCGCCCGCTCCACCCGGCCCACCGCCACCGGCTCCCGGTCCGGCTCGTCCGTCGGCGCCGGCACGGTTGATCGAGACCGGTCGGGCGCGCCGCCGTCCACCGACGGGGAGATCGCGGTGGTCGGGCCGCGCGAACCCTGCCCGTGCGGGTCGGGGCGCCGCTACAAGGCCTGCCATGGTGGGCGCGGTCGGCCCGCCCCGGTCCTGCGGCCGTTCGTCGGTCGCCGCGACGAGCCGGATCTGGTCGCCCTGCGGGAACTGGTGCCAAGCGCGACCGCGCCGTTGCAGCTGTCGGCGGCCCATCTGGAGGCTCATCCCGAGCATGCCGGGCGGCGCATCATCCTCGGCACGATGCTGCCGCAGGCGGCACCGGCGCTGGTCCGCGATGACGGCGAGATCCTCATCGCGATCCAGACCGCGGTGCCCGGCCTGGACGTGTCCCGCGACATCGCCGGCGCGCTGCTGGCCGCCCTGGACGCCACGCCGGGCAGCGTGATCGACACCCCGGCCGCCTCGTCGCCGTTGCTCGTCAACCAACAGGCCGGCGGCCTCGCGGCGCTGCCCGGGCTGGTCGACGTGCTGGACCCGACGCCGCTGGAGATCACCGTCTGGGACGGGTTCGGCTGGTGGCTGCCGTCCACGGACGGCGCCGAGGGGGACTCCCCCAACCAGGAGGCGGCCGCGCTGCTCGAGCGGGCGAACGCCACGGTCGTGCCCACCGTCCGACTGGGTGGTGTCGCGGCCGCGTACTGGTGCCATCCCGGCGACCGTTGGCATCTGCGCTGGTCACTGCCGCTGGCCGCACCCGGCGGCACCGACGCCGGCTCGCCGTCCGACAGCGACACCGATGTCGGCACCGACGCGGTGCCGGTGGCCGCTTCGGAGGAGGCGCTGCTGGACGCCCTCGCCCGGCTGGCCGCCGCCGATCAGTTGACCGTCGGCCCGGGATCGCGCTTCGTCGGCTTCTTCCGGGCGAATGGTCTGGTCGTCCCGGTCTGGGATCTGGCCGCGGGTACCGAGGCGTCGGCCTGCGAACAGCCGGCGGTCGAGCTGCTCGCCGCCTACCGGGCCGCGCTGGCCGAACGGGCCCCGCTCGACGCTGCCCAGCGGCGGATTCGTGCCGGCCTCGTCGGCCGCAGCCTCACCCTGCGCTGATCCATGCCGGACGCTGACCCCATGCCGGACGCGGACCGTGGGCCGGATGCCGCTGATGGAAGCGACGTGTTCGATGTCGTCGTGGTCGGGGCCGGGCCCGCGGGGGGCAGCGCGGCCCGGGCGGCCGCAGCGGCCGGTGCGCGGGTCTGCGTGCTCGAACGCGCCGCGGTGCCCAGGTACAAGACCTGTGGTGGTGGGCTGGTCGGACTGTCCGCCGATCATGTCGGGCTTGACCTCACGGGCCTGGTCCGCGCGACGGCCAGCTCCCTGACCCTGACCCTGGACGGCCGGTACGAGGTCAGTCGTGGGCGACGCCACGGCCAGCCGTGGCTGTCGATGGTGATGCGCGCGGAGCTGGACGCCGCCCTGCTCGCGGCCGCCCAGACGGCCGGTGCGACCGTCCGGACCGGGGTGCAGGTCATGGGCCTCACCGAAGCGGCCGAGGACGGCGAGGACGGCGGGTGGGTCACGGTGCGGTTGCGGCAGGGCGCCGATGTGCGCGCTCGGGTAGTGATCGGGGCGGATGGCACGTCCGGTCGGTGCGGTACCCATGTCGGGGTGCGCTGCGACCAGGTGGACGTGGGACTGGAAGGCGAGTTCGTCGTCGACGCCGCGATGGCCGACCGCTGGACCGGTCGGATGCTGATCGACTGGGGTCCGGTTCCCGGATCGTACGGCTGGGTGTTTCCCAAGGGACGGGTGCTGACCGTCGGCGTGATCGGCGACCGGGAGCAGGGCGCGGCGCTGCGGGGCTACTACCGGAGTCTCGTCGACCGGTACGGGCTCACCGATCTGCCCCGGGAGCATGACTCGGGGCATCTCACCCGGGTTCGGGCGGCCGGCTCACCGCTGCGCCGCGGCCGGGTGCTGGTCAGCGGCGACGCGGCCGGTCTGCTCGATCCGTGGACGCGGGAGGGGATCTCGTTCGCGCTGCGTTCGGGCCGGCTCGCCGGGGAGGCCGCCGCCGCCGCGGTGGCAGCGCCCCGGGCCAGCGGGCCGCACGGTGTGGCGGCGCTGGCGGCCTATCCCGCCCGGGTCGAGCGGATTCTCGGCCCGGAGATGGATGCCGGTCGCGAGGTGCTGGCCGCGTTCGCCCGTCGGCCGGCGGTCATGCACGCGCTGCTGTCGAGCCCGGGCACGTTCGGCCTGTTCACCCGGCTGATCGAGGGCCGTACGACGGTGGCCCGCCAGCTGCGCAGACCCGGTGTCCGCGCGGTGGTCGCCGCACTCGCCGGCTGAGCCCGCCTGACGGGGGCGTCCCGTCAGCCCCGGTCGCCCTCCTGCCCGAAGCGTTCCGCCACCGCGCCGGCGATCTCCCGATACGCCTCCTGGGTCTCCCGACGCAGGTCCGCGAGGGCGATCCGGCCACCGGCGGCCAGGTGCGGGTCGTGCGGGACCTGCACCACCCGACGGGTGCGTCCCTCGAAGTGGTGGGTGAGTTCGTCCACGTCCACACGTGGGGCCGTGGCCGGGAACATGGAGATCACGGCCACGGCCTCGCGGACCTGGGCGGCGTAGCCGTTGTCCTCGAGCCAGTCGAGGGTGGCCTCGGCGCTCTCCCCGCCGTCCGCCGTGGCGCTGCTGACGATGACCAGGGTGTCGGCCATGTCCAGAACCCCGTGCATGGCGCTGTGCAGGATGCTCGTCCCACAGTCGGTGAGCAGGATCGAGTAGTGCCGCTGGAGCAGGTCGTCCACGGCCCGGTACTCGGGCTCGCCGAAACTCTCGGCCAGCTCCGGATCGTTCGCCGAGGCCAGCACCTCGAGCCGGGAGTCGGCCTGGGAGAGGTACTTGCGGACGTCCACGTAGCGGTGCAGGCGCCCGGCGTCCGCGAGCAGCTCCCGCACGGTGTGCGCGGACGTGCGTGGCACCTTGGAACCGAGGGTGCCCCGGTCCGGATTGGCATCGATCGCCACCACCCGGTCGCCGCGCAGGCTGGCGAGCGTCGAACCGAGGGCGACCGTCGCCGTCGTCTTGCCGACCCCGCCCTTGAGGGAGAGCACCGCGATCCGGTGACAGTCCTGTAGAGGGGTGCGGATGCGGGCGACGAGCCGGTTGTCGCGGACCTCGTCCGCCGACGGCCCGGGGTTCACCGCACCGGCCGACACCTGGTAGACGAGCTTGCGCCAGCCGCGCGACGCCGTCTGCGCGGGTGCGGGCAGCAACGCGCTGGTCAGCCGTGGCTGGCCGGCGGCTGCGTCCGCACCGGTCGAAGCCGGCTGGCCTGGCCCCGAGCGCGGGTCCGGCCCCGAGTGCTGCCCCGGCGGGCTACCCGGCCACGGTCGGTAGCCCGCCCACGCCGCCGCGACGTTGTCCGGCGACTGGTGAGGCGTGCCCTCCGGATGGCCAGGCCGGTCATCTGGATAGGGCTGGTAGTCGGAACTGGGCGGGTAGTCGGAACTGGGCGGGTAGCCGGAGCGGTCCTGGTACCCGTCGTCCTGGTAGCGGTCGTCCTGGTAGCGGTCGTCCTGGTAGTCGTCGGCCGGGTAGCACTGACGACCCTGGCGCTGCTCGGCCGGGTAACCACCGGTCTGGTAGCAATCGGCCTGGTAGGCGGACTGCGCCGGGTAGCCGGAATCGTCGAGCTGACCCGGATGAGGCTGGTAGCCGGGGTCGGCCTGGTAGCCAGGTTGGGGCTGGTAGCCGGGGTTCGACGGTTGGCGCGGGTCGATCGGGCGAGCCTGCTGGCCTGGTTGCGGCCGGTGAGCGGGATGCGGCTGTCCCGCTGGGATCACGCGCGCGGCGGCGGGCAGCGGCTGGGCGCCGGAGAGCGACGGCGGTAGGTAGCTCGGATAACTGGGATGCTCGCGATAGCCGGGGTGCGGCTGGGTTCCCGGCGACGGCTGGAGCGCCGGGGGCGGGCCGTGACCTGTCGGCGGGCGCTCGTCCAACGGCAGTGACCGGGTCGGCTGCTGCGGCGGCAGTGGTGGCGTTGGCGGCAGCGGTGGTGGTGGTGGTGCGTCGCCAGAAGTCACCGGGGCTCCTGGGCGGGGCAGCATCCCGCGGGGCACGATCCGGCGCCGTCCGTCCGGGCGTGGGTTGGCCGGGTGGGCCGGTGCCTGACCGGCGAGCGGGTCCGGCGCGGACGGCTCGGGATCCCGAAGCCAGGACGGCACCCGACCGGCCGTGGTTCGCGCCCGGATCGGACGGGTGCCGGGATGGCCGTACGACGAGGTGTCGTCGGCGACGGTGGGCGGCGGGGCGGGATACTCAGTGGACGGACGGTATGCCTCGAACCGCGCGTCGTAGGCGGGTGGCACCACACCGGGCCCGGTCGAGCGCCCGAGCCCACCCTCGACCGCCAGCCCACCGACCGTGGGCCCCACACCTGCGGATCCGCCAACCGTGGGGCCGCCAACCGTGGGGCCGCCAACCGTGGGGCCGCCAACCGTGGGGCCGCCAACCGTGGGGCCGGTGACCGTAGGTCCGGCGATGGTGGGCTCGCCGATCGTGGGGCCGGTGACGGTGGGGCCGTGGAGGGGATCGAACGTCCGTGTCCCGAGCGGCGACGCCCAGCGGTTCGAACCGTCCGGTTCGCGGGCTGGTGCGACATCTCCCACCGACCAACCCTGATCAGCCAGGGCGGCGACGGAACCGTCCCACATGGAACTGTCGGCCGGTGTGCCGCCGACGACCGGGCCGCGCTGGTCACGGCCGCTGGCTCGGACGCCGTAGGCGGGCTGGCTGGTCACGGTGGGGTAGGTGGGCGGGGGCGGGTCGTCGACGCCGTCCACGCGGATGAAGTCGAGGTCGCGCCGATCGTCTGCCCACGGATTGTCTGACGGCGAGCTGTCCGGGGGAATCCATCCCTCCACGCGGTTCAAGGGTCTCCCTCCAGACGGTCGGCCCGCTCGGGCGGCCAGGTCGCTTTGGCGCCCGACACGGGCGGTCGGTCCTGCGCGGGCGGGCGACGTGCTGCGGTCACCGTCCGACGTGAATGTGCGGTCCGTCGCACCCGACGGGTTTGACCAGAATGACATGCGTCCGACGGGACCGCACGGACCGCCCAACCCGAATCGACGGACCGCCCGCCGCCGCACCGGGCCGCCGTGGCCGGCGGTAACCACGCCCGGGGGTGGGCAGGAGGTCCGCGGGGGGCGCAGTACCGGGGGACGAACGGCGAGGGGCCGGACACCGGGGAGGACACCAGGCAGTGATCGGATGATGACGCGGATGCGTGGCGCGGCGCGGCGCGTGGTGCGGGCGGGGACGCGGGCCGGAGGGTGTGGCTGGTCGTGGCCGGCGGTCGTGGCCGGCATGTTCGGGGTGCTGCTGCTGGCATTGGCGGTTCGGGTGCCCTGGGCGCCCTGGGTGCGCGTCGATGTGGACATCACCGCGACGCTGGTGCGGGTCTCCGCCGGCGACGACGCCCTGGCGGGTGCCCTGCGGTGGGTCAGCGTGGTGTGCGCTCCCACTGTCTGGCGGGTGCTCGCGGTTGTTGCGGCCGCCTGGCTGTGGTGGCGCGCGCGTGGTGGGCGGGGGGTGGGTGCCCGCGACCCGGATCTCATGCGGCGGCTTGCCACCTTTGTGCTGGTCACGGTGGAGGTCGGTGGGCTGGTGGCCCGCCTTGCCAAGGAGGTCGTCCGCCGGTCGCGGCCGTTGGTCGACGATCCGGTCGCGTCGGCGGCCGGGTTCAGCTTTCCGTCCGGCCATGCGTTCGGGGTCGTGGTCGCCGCGACGGTGGTGCTCGTCGTCACGGGCGCGCTGACCGGGCGGACGGCCCGTCCGGTGTGGTGGGGCATCGCCGCGGTGGTGATCGCCGGCACCGGCTTCGCCCGGGTGGGGCTCGGCGTCCACTATCTGTCGGACGTCATCGCCGGATACCTGCTCGGGGTGGCATGGGCGCTCGGCCTGGCCACCTGGTTTCGGCTACCGGTGGCCGGGGGCCGTGACCGCGCCCGGAGCGGGTCGCTGGTTGGCGGCTGAGCGCTGCCACTCCCGGACCAGCAGCGCGACGCGGCGCACCGCCCGGACCTCACTGTGCGCTCGGGTGGCGGTGAGCAACTGGTCGGCGCGGATGGAGACCGACGCCACGGTGCGACCCCAGGAGATCTCGATCGCCTCGCTCGCCAGCGTGCAGACCCGGTCGAGTTCGAGTCGACCCTGCCGGGAGAGGGCGATGGCGAGGTCGAGACGGATCACCGAGCGGAACCCGGGCACCTCGAGGGCGTCGAGTCCGGGCAGGGCGAGTTCGGCGTGCTGCTCGGCCGCCGTCGGCCGGCCGAGCAGGCACATCGCCGTCGTCGCGTGGTACGGCACCAGTACCGGGTGGCACGTCTCGAACGACGGTCCTGGTCGTCCCCACTGGTCGGGGGGGACGAGATCGGCCAGGTCGTAGGCCTCGTCCAGGGACAGCGCGGCACCGCGGACGTCACCCAGGGCGGCCAGGGCACGGGCGACCTGACAGACCAGCCGGACGTGCACCGGACCGTCGTCGACCCGGGTCAGGCCGTCGCGGGCCAGCCGCAGCGCCTCCTCCGGCCGTCCGGCGTAGAACTCGGCGACGGCGGCGACCTCACGGGCCGACCCGCACAGCGCCGCGTCACCGAGGGCCTGACCCACCTGGAAGCCGAGCGTGGTCAGGGAGCGGGCGGTGACGGTGTCGCCGAGCTTGAACGCGGCGTCCGCGCCGAGGACGGCCACTCGGCCGATCAGCAGGTCCCGTCGTCGGGCGTCGCCGCCGGGCACGGAACGCCGAGCGAGCCGCTCGAGCCCGCGGCGCAGCCGGACGGTCTGGGCCAGGATGTGCGCCGGGGGCGTCCGCTCGTGCGCGCAGAGCAGATCGTCGAGCAGGTCCTCGGCGCGCTCGAGGGCGAGGTCCACCGGGCTCGCGGCGAGGACGTCGGAGACCTCCATGATCTGACCCTCGGCCAGCATCGCCGTCATCATCGTGGCGCCCGCGTACCCGCGGCGCCGCCGGGAGCGCTGCGCCGGTGCCCGCAGACCCGTGACGGTGGGGCCGGCGACCAGACGGCCGGCGACCGGGTTCCCGGCGGTCAGCGGACCCGCGGTCGCGGGGCCCGGGACGGGTCGTGGCGCCGGAGCGAGCCTGGTGCGGCGGTTGAGGACGGGCAGCAGGGCGGGTACGGCGAGTTCGCTGCGGCGGGCGAACGCCGCGAAGCCGAGCGCGTACGGATGGCGGGCGGGCGCGGCGCAGGACGGCGGCGGCGGCGGGGGTGGTTCCACCGGGTAGTCCTCGGGGCAGTCGTCCGGCGGGGTTCGGGCGGGGGGGATGAGGATCGACTCGCCGGACGCCGATCGAACCGGGTGTGGGCCGGGACGACCGGCCAGACCCGGGATCCCGCGCTCGGGACCACGGTCCGGCGAGGATTCGCTCGACTGCGGCATGCCGCGCGTCCTTCCTTCCGATAACACCACGGTCAGCGACCGTGCCGACAAGGTAGCGGAGAGTCGACCCACTGCGAGGAGTGACGTGGCACAAGCGCACGGTGGGACCACGCTGCTGGGCTGACGCTCCGGTCCGTCGGCGACGGTGACGACGGTGGTGGCCCTCCGGGCGGCGACGCCGCCGCGGGTGGGCCGGCCGGATGAACCGGTGGGCGCCGGCTCTTCCGGAACTACCGGATCCGCATGGTCAATAGTAGGAGCACCCCTGCGCCGGAGGGTAACGATGGGGGTCGTGAAAGGTATCAGCCATCGTGGCTCTACGTGGTGTTTCTCGCGGGTTTCCGCAGCCGATCCGGTCGGTGTGGCACCGGATTACCGGCCGCCGCGGGCGTGGTTGATCCGGTCGAAGGGCATACGGACGAACGAACACGCGGTGTGAGCAGGCCGAGCGACGGAAGCCTTGTGCACCAGCCCGAGAATGCGCCGACGGAGTTCGCCGTCGGCGTGTCGGACGGACCGGGATCCGATCCTCACAGTGCGTTTATATCAGGACATGTTTGGAACAATCTCGCAATATTCCCGCAACTATGTCATTAGGTCATAGGCGCCCGGAGGTGGGCGTGTCGGTGCCGGCGATGCGACCAAGGTCGCCGGTCGAGGCGCCCTCCGGGTCGGTAGCCTCGGCACGATGGCTGACGCGGCCCCGCGGGACCTTCCGACTCGCCCGACTCGCCCGACTCGCCCGACGCGCCGCGGGCGCGGGCCCGGCGGCCGCTGCACGGTGTCCGGAGCCGACGGAGCATGCCGGCTGACCCCGGTCGGTGGCGCGGCTCGGGGCGCCGCCCCCGGCGAGGCCCGCCATGTCGGATGATCCACTCGTCGCACCCCGGGCCGGCCTCACCGGAGCGCGGGCGGAGCTCGCCCGCGACCTCGAGGTGGTGGCCCACCGGGCCTGGCCGCCGCTGCACGTGACGGAGCTCGCCGGTTGGACGCTGCGGGCCTCCGCCGGGGCGTCCCGGCGCGGGAACTCGGTCTGGGCCCACGGCGACGTCCCCGACCTGCCGGCCGCGCTCGCCACGGTCACCGACTTCTACCGCGCCGCCGGCCTGCCACCCACCTTCCAGCAGACGCCGGTGAGCAGACCGAGCGGGCTGGCCGCAGTGCTCGACGCCGCGGACTTCGACGACACCGGCCCCACCGACGTCTGCACCGCGCCGCTGGCCGGCTTCGCCCGCCCCGTCCGAGCTGGCCCGCCCACCCTGCGGGTGCTGTGCGCGAGCGGGCCGGACGAGACCTGGCTGACGGTCGCGGGCCAGGTACTGGCCACCTTCGACACCCAGCGGGACGGCACGCTGGCCGTGCTCGGCGCGCTGCGGCTGCCCACGGTCTATGTCACCGCCGCCGTCGACGGAGTGCCCATCGCGGTGGGTCGAGGTGTCGCGGACGGCCGCTGGCTGGGCATCTACAGCATGGCGACGCTGCCCGCCGCCCGCGGCCAGGGCGCCGCCCGTCAGGTGGTCGCCACCCTCGCCAGCTGGGCGGCCCAGCAGGGCGCGACCTATGCCTACCTGCAAGTTGAGGAGGTCAGCACCGTGGCCAGGCGGTTGTACGCCGAGCTCGGCTTCCGACCGGTCTACCGGTACTCCTACCGGCGCGGCCCGATCCCACCCGCTCCACCGATCCCGGCGACCGGTTCGGCCGGTTCGGCTCGTTCGGCTCGTCCGGCTTTCTCGGCGCAGGAGCGGAACGCATGAACGCGGATGTGGCGGGGCTGTTCACACCGGGTGAGCTGACCCGGGTGATGGGAGTGGTCAACGTGACCCCGGATTCGTTCTCGGACGGCGGCACGTTCCTCGACCCCATCGACGCCGTACGGGCGGGCCTGCGGATGGTCGCCGAGGGCGCCGATCTCATCGATGTCGGGGGCGAGTCCACCCGGCCCGGTGCGCTGCGGGTGCCCGCGAGCGAGGAGATGCGCCGGGTGCTGCCGGTCGTCGCCCAGCTCGCGGCGGCCGGCGTGCGGGTCAGCGTGGACACGACCAGGGTCTCGGTCGCCGCCGCGGCGGTGGACGCCGGCGCCGTGCTCGTCAACGACGTCTCCGGCGGCCACGATCCGGAGCTGCTGGCCATGGTGGCTGACCGTGGGGTCCACTACGTCCTCATGCACGCCCGTGGGCCGAGCGCGACCATGGCCGAACAGGCCGCCTACGGTGACGTCGTCGCCGAGGTGGTGGCGGAGCTGGACAGTCGTCTCGAGGCGGTCCTGGCCGCGGGCATCGCCGAGGAACAGGTGGTCATCGATCCCGGGATCGGCTTCGCCAAGACGTCCGCGCACAACTGGGCGCTGCTCGGCCACCTGCACGCGTTCGCCGCCTTCGGCCGTCCCCTGCTGGTCGGGACGTCACGCAAGTCGTTCCTCGGCACCGTGCTCGCCGACGGCCAGGCGCGGCCACGCCCGAGCGACGCACGTGACGACGCCACCCAGGCCACCACCGCCCTGCTGGCCGCCGCGGACGTCTGGGGCGTGCGGGTGCACGCCGTCCGTCCGGCCGCCGACGCCGTGCGGGTGGTCCGCGCCTGGAAACGCAGCGCCCAGGCCACCACGCCGACCACACTGGTCGCGAACCCCACCGCCGGCGTCCCCGGTGGTTCCAGGACCGCCGACGCCTCCAGGACAGGATGGTCGCCTTGATGAGCGCAGCCGTGGATCCGACCGGTCCGCACCAGGATCGGATCACGCTGCGCGGCCTGCGGGTGCGTGGCCATCACGGAGTGCTGCCCGCCGAACGGGAACTCGGCCAGGAGTTCGTCGTGGACGCGGTGCTCTGGCTGGACGTGACCGATGCGGCCCGCACCGACGATGTCACCCGCACCGTGCACTACGGCGAGCTGGCCGAGGCGCTGGCCGCCATCGTCGCCGGCGAACCGGTGGACCTGATCGAGACGCTGGCCCACCGCCTCGTCGATGCCTGCCTGCGCCCGCCGCGGGTGCTGCGGGCCGAGGTGACCGTGCACAAGCCGGCGGCGCCGATCCCGCTGGTCTTCGACGATGTGGCCGTGACGGTCGTCCGTGACCGCCCCGAACCCCGCTGAGCCGGCGGTGACACCGGACGCCCCCGTGCCGGACCGCTCGGCCCGGCACGCGGTGTTGGCCCTCGGCTCCAACCTCGGCGACCGCCTCGCGCTGCTGCGGGCCGCCGTGGCCAGTCTCGACGCGCGGCTTGGCGTACTGGCCTGCTCGCCGGTGTACGAGACCGCGCCGGTCGGCGGGCCGGAGCAGGACGACTACCTCAACGCCGTCGTCCTGGTGGCATCGGCCGGGCCGCGCGAGCTGCTGGCCGCCGCCCACGCCGCGGAGGCGGCGGCACACCGGGTCCGACAGGTCCGTTGGGGACCTCGCACCCTCGACGTCGACGTCATCGCGCTCGGAGCGGTCCGCAGCGACGATCCGGAGATCATCCTTCCGCACCCGCGGGCACATCTGCGCGCCTTCGTCTGCGTGCCCTGGCTGGACGTCGAACCCGCGGCCATCCTGCCCGGTCACGGCCCCGTCGCAGACCTCGTCACCCGGATGACCCAGGACGGGGAGCTGGCCGACCTGCGGCGACTGCCCGCCCCACTGCGTCCCGCTGATTCCGCTGATCGTGCTGGGCCCGCTGGTTCCGCTGGGGTGCCGTCGTGAACCCGACGCGGGGGCGTGACCTGGCGCTGGTGGCCGTCATCTTCGGGGCGCTCGCGTACGTGCTGCTCTGGTGGACGTACCGGTCGATCCCGGCGCTGCCACGTACGGCGCCGGTGTCGGTGCTCGTCATCGGTGCGCTGGAGCTGCAGATCGCCGGGCACACCCGGCGTCGACTGGAGGGTCGACCGGGAACGCGGCCGATCGTGGCGCTGACCGTCGCCCGGCTCGCCGCGTTCGCCAAGGCGAGTTCGGTGGCCGCGGCCGCGCTGGCCGGCGGCTGGGCCGGAACGCTCGGCTACACCATTCCACGCACGGACGAGTTCGGCAGCGCGGGTGGCGACGCGATCACCGCCGGCCTGGGTCTCGCCGCGGCCGTCGTCCTGCTGGTCGGCGGGCTGGTCCTGGAACGGGTCTGCCGGGTCCGCCGCGAATAGCCCCCGGGACGGCCGCAGCGGGTTGTGGGCGCGAAGCGGGTGTCGGGTAGTTGGCTCAAGCCCGGAAAATCGGCTCTACTCGTCTAGTCTGGGCGGTATTGCCGCAGATGGCGGCGCTCGGAGCGGCGATGCGTCCGGGTCGGATCGCTCGTCGTGCGGCGGATGTCGGGCCGACGCGCTGATGTCGAGCCGCAGAGGCGGAAGGTGCGGGCGGTGGTCGCTGAGGGCCGGGACCGCGGCGGCGCGGCGGATCGTCGGTCCGGCCCGGCTGGGCGGCGGCAGACCTTCCGGGCGGTGGCCTTCGGTGATCCGACCGCGGGCGGCGCCGGAGTCATCCGTACCGCCCCCGTGGTGGGCAGGTCCGCCCTCGACCCGTCCGCCTGGCCGCAGGCCCCAGGAACGCCGCCGGTTCCAGGAACGCCGCCAGCTTCAGGAACACAGCCGCCGCCGGTCGGGGCACGGCCGCCGGCCGCCGGAGCAGGGCCGCGCCCGGCGCCGGTTTCTCCCTCGATCAATCCAGCGAATCCGCCGGGGGCGGGGCGGCGGGGTTCGGCGGAGAAATCTGGTGCGGTCCGTTCCGCGCCGATTACTGATGCGTCCCGCTCGACGAGAGCGGCGGACATTCGTCCGATGCGAGCCGGTGGTCCGGGCGGAAACCGGGTGACCCCGTCGACATCGCAGCGTGATTATCGGCCGGCGCCGCCGGCGACCGAGCGTGGTTATACCGGTCTGCTGGACAGCGTCAGTTCCACCGGTCTCCAGCCCGCGCTGCGCGATGTTCCACTGACGGGTCCGGTCCAGCCCGTGCGGCGCGACGCACCTGCCGGGCCCGGCCCGTCGCGGCGGCGTGTTCCGCCGGGGCGCTTCGGAGCGCCCGAACAGTCCGATCCGTCCGAGCGGTCCAGACCGGCGGCCGGACCTGTCCCGCCGGAAGGATTCGTCGCGCCGGGGAGGTCCGCCACCTCGATGCGGGATGAGCCCGCAGGGCGGGATGGGTGGTCGGGGCGGGAGGCGTCGTCGGCGTCCGCCGCCGGTTCAGGTGTGGGGCGCAGGCGCGCGGGGGTGGGCGCCGGTCCGGGGCGGCGTGCGGTCGCGCTGCTGGTGATGTCGGCCGTGGTCGTGGTCGCTGTGCTGATCGCCGGGGTGTCACTGGGACGCACGCTGGCGCTGCCCGGCGATGTCGGACCGATGACCCGGCTCGCCGACTGGGGTCGGGCCAATCATCTGTCCTTCGTCGTCAACCGGGTCGATCGCCGCTGAGTGGACGCCGTCTCCGGTCGGGGGCCCCGAAAGGGGGCATCGACCGACCGTTCCACGGCGGCACGGGAGCTTCGGGGGGCGGACGGGACGATGTGCGGGCGGGGCGGAGATCGTTGTCGTCTGTTGTTGTAATTGTTGCTTTATGGTCACTCGTTCGGATGCTTGCGGCGCTATTCGCCGAGTATCTGGCTCGGCGGGCCGGCGCCCCTTCCCGTCGGCTGTGGTCCGCCGTGTGGGCCATGTCAAAAATAGCCCGTTCTGGTGGTCCGGATCCCTTGCCTGAAGGCGCCTTCGGCGTGTCCAATCGGTATTGGCAGGTCTGTCGTATTCCGTCGACCTCGGCTGGTGTGCTCCGTCTCGTCGGTGCACGCCGTCATCACGATTGGCCGAGCGCGCATCCCGACCTGCCAAAGGCATCCAGGGAGGCCATGTGCGTCCGAGACCGGCAGCGGCCCCCGAGGTCGCGCTGACTGGTGACGGCGGCCTCGGCTCCTCGCTACGGCGTGGGCTGGGGCCCGGTTCGGTGGGAGCGCCCCGCCTCGTCCCCGTGGCTACCGAGGTCAGCGATGGTCCGGGTCGTCCGGCCACCGAGGCCGAGGCAAGCGCGATCACCGCGGCGGTGGTGAACAGCCCGCTGGTCCCGCGCGGTGAGCTGAAGGTCAGCGGCATCCGCACGTCCACCGGCGCGCCGGACTGGGCGTTCGCCGTCCTGCGTGTCGTCGGCGGGCGTGATCCGTCCATCGCCGTGCTGCGGTGGGACGTCAGCTACGGCTGGGTTCTCGACCAGGTCGGCAGCGCTCGGCTTGGCTGCGGGGTAGGCGGCCCGGCGGCGGCGCGGCGGCCCGAACTGACAGTGGTTCCCCCGGCCGGCCAGGCGCAGCGCAGCGGTCGGTCGCGGCGGGAGGCCGCCAGGCCAGCCCGCGGTGTGGCGCGGTAGGCGAGCCCGGGGCGGGTAGTCCACACGACGGCACTTCGTCACCCGCGGCGAGCGCCAGCTACCGTCATGAGAGTGACGATGCCGGCTGACGAGGCGCAGGACGAGTCCGTGACCCTGGCGGGCTGGCTTCGCGCGCAGCCGGATGAGGCGATTATCCGGCTGTTCCTGCTCAGGCCCGACCTTGCTACCCCGCCCCCGCCGGACTTCACCGTCCTGGCCGCGCGGATGGAGGTGCGGGTCAGCGTCACCCGCGTGGTGGACCGGCTCGACACCTTCGTCCACGAGGTGCTGCAGGCCCTGACCGTGCTGCCCGCCGGTGTGTCACTGGCCGAACTGACCGCGTTCACCGGGCACCGCGAGGTCGCCGCCGCGGTGCGGCGGCTGCGTGAACTCGGCCTGCTGTGGGGTGACGACACGGCGTTGCGGATCGTCGGGATGGCCGTCGACCTGGTCGGTGAGCGGCCGCTGGGGCTTGGCCGCCCGGTCCGGCAGTGCCTGTCCAGCTACCGCAACGTCCAACTGAACCGACTGGCGGCCGCGCTCGGCGGGATTCCCAGCCAGGGCGTCGGCGCGGGCTCAGGTTCGGATCGGGACGGGGGCGGCGGCTGGGGTGGTCCGGGCGGGCACCCGGACCTGGTCAGCGTGGTCGGGGCGCTGTTCGACGAACCCGCGCGGATCCGCGGCTGGGTCGAGAGCTGCACCCCGCGGGCCCGTGAACTGCTGGAGCGGCTGGCCAGCGAAACGTCGCTGGGCAGCACCACCGCGGCGCACCGGGTGGTGCCGGTCGAGCAGGCCCGCACCCCCGTCGAGGAGCTGCTGGCCCGCGGTCTGATCATCGGGATCGACGACGAGAAGGTCGAACTGCCCCGCGAGGTCGGCCTCGTGGTCCGCGGCGGGACACCGGCCGGTCCGCTGCATCCCCGTCCGCCCGAGCTCGAGGGCACCACGATCGGTGTGGCGGGCGTGGACGCGGCCGCGGCCCTCACCGCGCAGACGATCGTGCGCTGGGTCACGACCATCGTGGAGGCCTGGGGTGAGACGCCGCTGACGCCGCTGCGTACGGGCGGACTGAGCGTGCGCGACCTGCGGGCCGCCGCCCGGCTGCTGGACACCGACGAACGGGTCGCCGCCTTCGTCGTCGAACTGGCCTGGGCCGCGGGGCTCGTCGACGCGACCACCGGCAACGACGTCCAGTTCATGCCGACGGCGGCGTACGACCGTTGGGGCACCGAACCGATCGAGGTCCGCTGGGCCGTCCTCGTCGACAGCTGGCTGCGCGCCCCCGTCGCCACCTGGCTGATCGGTGAGCGGGACGAGCGGGGCCGTCAGATCGCCGCGCTGTCATCGGAGGTGCGCCGCGGTGTCGCCCGGGAACTGCGGGCCGACGTGCTGCGGGCGCTGGGCGCGGCGCCCGCCGGGATGGCGCCCAGCGCCGCGTCACTGCGGGCCCTGCTCGCCTGGCGAGCCCCCAGACGGACCGGAACGTTCCTGGACCGCACGGTCGAGAGCACGGTGGTCGACGCCGAGCTGCTCGGTGTCACCGGCCGAGGCGCGCCCAGCACCGTCGGGCGGGTGATCATCGACCGGCTCGAGACCGAGGCGGCCGATCCCGCCCACACCCCGCTCACCTCCGGGCGGCCGGCCGGAGGCGACACCGACCTGTGTCAGCGGCTCGCCGACGTCCTCGGCCCGCTGTTGCCCGAACCGGTGGAGGAACTGCTGCTCCAGGCGGATCTGACAGCCGTCGCCCCCGGGCCGCTGGTGCCGCGGGTCGCGGCTCGGCTGGCGCGGATGGCGGACATCGAGTCCACCGGGGCCGCCACCGTCTACCGCTTCACCGAGGAATCGCTGCGCCGCGCGTTCGACTCGGGGCTGACCGCCGAGGACCTGCACGACGATCTCGCCCACTGGGGTCGCACCGGCATCCCGCAGGGACTCACCTACCTGATCGACGACACCGCCCGGCGGCACGGCCGGATGCGGGCCGGACCGGCGGCGAGCTACCTGCGCTGCGACGACACGGCCCTGCTCTCCGAAGTGGTCGTCAGCCGGGGAACGCAGGCTCTGGGTCTGCGCCGGATCGCACCGACCATCGTCATCTCGTCGCTGCCGGTGAACGACCTGCTGGCCGGTCTGCGTGAGGCCGGGTACGCACCGGTGGCGGAGGCCCCCGACGGCCGGGTACTGCTCAGCCGTCCCACCACCCACCGGACGCCGGCCCGGGCCCGCTCGAGCTCCGGTGACGTCGCCGACAGCCGGCTGGCCCAGGCCCGCGACGTACTGCGACTGGTGCGCCGCGGCGACGACAGCGCCCGTACCCTGCGAGCGGCCAGGTCCACCGACATCGCCGGCTTCGGGCTCACCCGATCGGCCCCGCTCATCCTGACGATGCTGCAGGACGCGGTGCGCGAGAAACAGCGCATCCTGCTGGGTTATGTCGACCAGCAGGGCACCCCCCGGGACCGGATCGTGCGACCGACCGCCCTGGACGGCGGCTGGCTCACCGCCTGGGACGAACTCACCGACCAGCCGCGCCGGTTCGCGCTGCACCGGGTCACCGGCATCGCCGAGCTGGGTCGCTCAGGCGGGACTCCGGCCGCCCGGCAGGATTCGGACGCGTCGTACTGACCCTCCTGTCGTACTGACCTGTCCGGTGGGCTGACCCACCCCGCCGGGCTGACTCGTCTCGGCCCACTGGGTGTCACCTTGTCGGAGGCCGCCTGTACCGTCGAAGAAGCTCGATGGACGTCCGGCGGGTGACCACCGGCGTTCGGGACGGCTCCCGGGCGACCCTGAGCGCCCGGGTGGTGCAGCGAGAGGGTGGTGGCGAGTGGCGGACGGCCCTCTGATCGTGCAGTCGGACAAGACCCTCCTGCTGGAGGTCGGCCATCCCGGTGCGGCGGAGGCGCGGGCGTCCATCGCTCCGTTCGCCGAGCTGGAGCGGTCCCCGGAGCACGTGCACACCTACCGGATCACGCCGCTGGCGCTGTGGAACGCCCGGGCCGCCGGGCACGACGCCGAGCAGGTCGTCGACGCGCTCGTGCGGCACTCCCGGTATGCCGTCCCACACGCGCTGCTGGTCGACGTCGCCGACACGATGGACCGTTACGGGCGGCTCCGCCTGGAGAACGATCCGGTCCACGGGCTGGTCCTGCGGGCGCTCGATCGGGCGGTGCTCGCCGAGGTGGCCCGCGCCAAACGGATCATCCCGATGCTCGGTGAGCGCATCGACGATGACAGCATCGCCGTGCATCCGTCCGAGCGGGGCCGGCTCAAGCAGGCGTTGCTCAAACTCGGCTGGCCCGCGGAGGACCTCGCCGGTTACGTCGACGGTGAGAAGCACCCGATCGCCCTCGTCGAGGAGGGCTGGCAGCTGCGCGACTACCAGCAGGGCGCGGTCGCGGGCTTCTGGGAGGGCGGCTCGGGTGTCGTCGTGCTGCCCGCCGGTGCCGGCAAGACCATCGTCGGTGCCGCGGCGATGGCCCAGGTCGGCGCGACCACCCTCATCCTGGTGACGAACACGGTGGCCGGTCGCCAGTGGCGCCACGAACTGCTGCGGCGAACCTCCCTCACCGAGGACGAGATCGGCGAGTACTCCGGCGAGCGCAAGGAGATCCGGCCGGTCACCATCGCCACATACCAGGTCATGACAGCCCGCCGCAAGGGCGAGTACCTGCACCTGGATCTGTTCAGCGCCCGCGACTGGGGGCTGATCATCTACGACGAGGTGCACCTGCTGCCGGCCCCGGTGTTCCGGATGACCGCCGACATCCAGTCCCGTCGCCGGCTCGGCCTCACCGCCACCCTCGTCCGGGAGGACGGCCAGGAGGGCGACGTGTTCTCCCTGATCGGCCCGAAGCGCTTCGACGCCCCGTGGCGGGAGATCGAGGCGCAGGGCTGGATCGCCCCCGCCGAGTGCACCGAGGTGCGGGTCACCCTCACCGACGACGAGCGGATGGCCTACGCGGTGGCCGAGCCCGAGGAGCGCTACCGGATGTGCGCGACCGCGGCCAGCAAGCGGATGGTCGTGCGCCGTCTGGTCGAGCGGCACGCCGACGACCGGGTCCTGGTGATCGGCGCCTACCTTGACCAGCTCGACGAGCTCGGTCGGATGCTGAACGCCCCGGTCATCCAGGGTTCCACCCGCAACCGGGAACGCGAGCGCCTGTTCGAGGCGTTCCGCACCGGGGAGATCACCACCCTGGTCGTCTCCAAGGTCGCCAACGTCTCCATCGACCTGCCCGAGGCCGGTGTCGCCGTGCAGGTGTCGGGCACGTTCGGCTCACGCCAGGAGGAGGCCCAGCGCCTCGGCCGGGTGCTGCGCCCCAAGGCGGACGGCCGCGCCGCCCACTTCTACACGGTTGTCTCCCGCGACACCCTCGACCAGGAGTACGCCGCGCACCGCCAGCGCTTCCTCGCCGAACAGGGCTACGCGTACACGATCGTCGACGCCGACGACATCCCCGACGGGGCCGGCAGCTCCGACCAGGGCTAGTCGGGGTCGGGCGGGTCGATCAGGTCGGCTGGTCGCACGCTCACCGGGAACGGGCGGACGGTGTGGAACTCGCCGTCCGCCCCGGTCACGCTGGACGTCACGTAGGCGCCGCCGACCAGCTCGAACGCCGTCAGCGTCATCGAGTCCGGGTCGACCAGCCAGCAGGCCGGGACGCCCCACTCCCGGTAGAGATCGAGTTTGACGGTCCGGTCGTAGCGGCGGGTGCTCGCGTCGGCGACCTCCACGACCAGAAACGGCCGCTCCCGCAGCGTTCGCCCGCCCGGTGCGGGGCTGGAGGCGACGACCACATCCGGTACCAGCAGACAGCGGTCGGACACCTCGAGGCTGACGCCCGCCGGCAGCACCCGCGCGCCGGAGGTGGCCACGCCGGCCAGCAGCTGGGCGAGGCGGCTGGTCACCCGGGCGCGCAGCGGCGTGGGCCAGGGTCGCACGACACACAGGCCGTCGACCACCTCGACGCGGGCATCGTCACCACCCGCCGCGAGGTCGGCGACAGTGACCGGCGGGGCGGGGACTGTCAGCGACGGACGACGGGCACGGAACTGCGCGCTGGCCTGGACCACACCGTCCATCGTGCCGCGCGGACCGCGGCGTGTCGAAACCCGCTCAGGTCAATTGTCCGTGTCGCGCAATTCGTCGACCTTAAATGATCAGTCGACGGCAAATTGTCGATAAGAAGTGACATAAAACTCTTGCCGGGCCGTCCTACTGCCTGGTAACTTGCTCTCCGCTGCAGGAGATTGTGATTTACCCGCAGAAGGCCGTCTTTGGGAGTGCCTCCCGGCGCTCGCTCCGTCCCGAGTGTGCGCCTGCTCCCAGGCCGCGGCGGCTCACCTCCGTGGAACCTCCCGTCCACGGAGGTGAGCACCCGCCTGCCCGCCTTCCGCCTCCCGGTCTCCCCAGGCCGCCCCTGATGCCTCGCCAGCTCGACTGCGGGCTCCTGTGGGCCCTTCTGCCTCTGCTCCAGGTCGGGTCCCTGGCATGCCGGTCCGCCCGTGCCCCTGCCGGTCGAGGGGTGGAGTGCCGTCGGGGCCGGGAGGATCGACCATCCAGTCGGATTGATCCATGCTGATCCGTGGTGGCTCGGATTTGTCCACCCCATCCGGGGGGTATCCCCAGGTTCAGTCGAACCTGCGTGATGAATGCCTCTTTTCTGGCATTGTTGCTGCGATCAAGCGGTTCGGGAGGACCACCACAGAAACGGCGAAAGGCGACTCCGCGTCGAAGCGGAGCCGCCTTTCGCCGTTACCATTCGTGCTGTGTCGACGCGGTGCGGGTGGTGCGCCGCCCCACCTCGACCCGGCCGAGCCCGGCCTGATGTGGCCGGGACGGCCGGTGGTGCCGAGCTGACGTCCTGAGACTGGAGGAGTCTCAGAAGTCCATGTCGCCGCCGCCGCCGGGGACGGCGGGGGCCGGGTTCTTCTCCGGCTTGTCGGCGATGACGGCCTCGGTGGTGAGGAACAGGCCGGCGATCGACGCGGCGTTCTGCAGCGCCGAGCGGGTGACCTTGGCCGGGTCGATGATGCCGGTGGCGATCAGGTCGACGTACTCACCGGTGGCGGCGTTGAGGCCGTGGCCGGTGGGCAGGTTGCGGACCTTGTCGACCACGACGCCACCCTCGAGACCGCTGTTGAAGGCGATCTGCTTGATGGGGGCCTCGAGCGCGAGGCGGACGATGTTGGCGCCCGTGGCCTCGTCGCCGGAGAGGTCGAGCTTCTCGAAGGCGGTGATCGACGCCTGGAGCAGCGCGACGCCACCACCGGCGACGATGCCCTCCTCGACGGCGGCCTTGGCGTTGGAGACCGCGTCCTCGATGCGGTGCTTCTTCTCCTTGAGCTCGACCTCGGTGGCCGCGCCGACCTTGATGACGGCGACACCACCGGCGAGCTTCGCGAGGCGCTCCTGGAGCTTCTCGCGGTCGTAGTCCGAGTCGGACTTCTCGATCTCGTTGCGGATCTGGCTGACCCGACCGGCGATCTGGTCGGGGTCGCCCGCACCTTCGACGACGGTGGTCTCGTCCTTGGTGACGACGATCTTGCGCGCGCGGCCGAGCAGGTCGAGCGAGGTGCTCTCGAGCTTGAGGCCGACGTCCTCGGAGATGACCTGGCCACCGGTGAGGATGGCGATGTCACCGAGGATCGCCTTGCGGCGGTCGCCGAAGCCGGGAGCCTTGACCGCGACGCTCTTGAAGGTGCCGCGGATCTTGTTGACGACCAGGGTGGCCAGGGCCTCGCCCTCGACGTCCTCGGAGATGATGACCAGCGGCTTGCTGGTCTGCATGACCTTCTCCAGCAGCGGGAGAACGTCCTTGACCGCCGCGATCTTGCTGTTGACGATCAGGATGTACGGGTCGTCGAGGACGGCTTCCTGGCGGTCGGCGTCGGTGACGAAGTACGGCGAGATGTAGCCCTTGTCGAAGCGCATGCCCTCGGTGAGCTCAAGCTCGAGACCGAAGGTGTTGCTCTCCTCGACGGTGACCACACCCTCCTTGCCGACCTTGTCCAGCGCCTCGGCGATGAGCCCGCCGATCGCGGGGTCGCCGGCCGAGATGGAGGCGGTGGAGGCGATCTGCTCCTTGGTCTCCACCTCCTTGGCCTGCTTGGACAGCTCCTCGGAGACGCGCTCGACCGCGACCTCGATGCCCTTCTTCAGGCCGAGGGGGTTGGCGCCGGCGGCCACGTTGCGCAGACCCTCACGGACCAGCGCCTGGGCCAGGATCGTCGCGGTGGTGGTGCCGTCACCCGCGACGTCGTTGGTCTTCTTCGCGACTTCCTTGACGAGCTCCGCGCCGATCTTCTCGTACGGGTCCTCGAGCTCGATCTCCTTGGCGATGGAGACACCGTCGTTGGTGATCGTGGGGACGCCCCACTTCTTCTCCAGCACGACGTTGCGACCCTTGGGGCCGAGCGTGACCTTGACGGCGTCGGCCAGCTGGTTCATGCCGCGCTCCAGGCCGCGCCGAGCCTCCTCATCGAAGGCAATGATCTTCGGCATGGTTTCTGGGTCCTCCCAGTGGGATGGCAGGTTCGATGGCCTGGCCACAACGACGCCCGCGACGGACGGCTCCCGCCAGCTCCGGCCAGGTGCGGACAAACCGCCATGACAGCCGGGAGGACTGGGCAGCCTCGCCGTTTCAGCCTTGGCACTCCCATCACGAGAGTGCCAGCTCATGTTTAGCACTCACCCTGGGAGAGTGCAAGCGCGCCCTCGGTCGGCGAGCCCCGCCGCACCCGCTGTTCCCCGTCCCGAGCCGCCCCCGCAACCGGCTGGGCGACCGTTCGCCCCCTGCTGTTCCCCTCGTCCGCGTCCGGCGGCGCCGACAGCCGCTTCTAGAACATTTCGGACGCCTCCTGGACGCCTCCTGGACGCCCGCTGGGTGCCGCTGGACGTCGGCGGACGTCGCACCACAGCCCCGTGACCAGGGGTCAGGCACGGGGGCCGTGGGCAGGGGGCAGGGGGCAGGCACGGGGCCTGGGCAGGCCTCAGGCGGCGGAGTCGTCGCCCAGGCCGGCGGCCTCGAAGGCGCGCAGGGAGGGCTTGATGGTGGCGGTGGGGCCACCGGTCTCGACCAGCGGGTCGAGGGTCTTCAGGCCGTCACCGGTGTTGTAGATGACGGTCTCGGCCTCGGGGTCGAGCAGGCCCTCGCGCAGCAGACGGCGCAGAGTCGCCACCGTGACGCCACCGGCGGTCTCCCCGAAGATCCCCTCGGTGCGGGCGAGCAGACGCATGCCCTCGAGGATCTCGGGGTCGGTGACGTCGGTGATCGCGCCGCCGGTGCGGCGGGCGACGTCCAGGGCGTAGGGGCCGTCGGCGGGGTTACCGATGGACAGCGACTTGGCGATCGTCGACGGACGGACGGGGGCGACGGTGTCGACCCCGCGGCTGAAGGCGGCGGCGACGGGGTTGCAGCCGGCGGCCTGGGCGCCGAAGACCCGGTAGGGGGTCGGCTCGACCAGGCCGAGCTTGCCGAGCTCACCGAACGCCTTGTCGACCTTGGTCAGCAGCGAGCCGGACGCGATCGGCACGACGACCTGCTGGGGGAGCCGCCAGCCGAGCTGCTCGGCGACCTCGTAGCCCAGCGTCTTGGAACCCTCGGCGTAGAACGGGCGCACGTTGACGTTGACGAACGCCCACTCGTACTCGCCGGCCAGTTCGCTGCACAGCCGGTTGACATCGTCGTAGGTGCCCTGGATGGCGACCAGGGTGCCGCCGTACACACCGGTGGAGACGGTCTTGCCGGCCTCGAGGTCGTGCGGGACGAGGACGACGGAGCGCAGCCCGGCACTGGCGGCGTGCGCGGCCACCGACTGGGCGAGGTTACCGGTGGACGCGCAGGCCACCGTGGTGAAACCAAGCTCACGGGCGGCGGACAGGGCGACCGAGACAACCCGGTCCTTGAACGAGTGGGTGGGGTTGGCGCTGTCGTCCTTGACGTACAGCGTCTTCATCCCGAGTTCGGCGGCCAGCCGCGGGGCGTGGCGCAGCGGCGTCCAGCCGGCACCGAGGGAGACCCGGCGGGACGGGTCGTGGCCGGCGGGCAGCAGGCCGACGTAACGCCACAGGTTGCGCGGGCCGGCCTCGATCGACTCCCGGGTGACCCGGCGCAGCAGGTCCGGGTCGTAGGAGATCTCCAGCGGGGCGAAGCACTCGACGCACACATGGCTCGGTGACAGCGGGTAGGTCGCTCCGCAGTGGCGACAGGACAGGCCAACAGCGGGGTTGGCCACGTCCAGGGCGGAGGCGGTGGCGCGCTCGGGCGCGAGAGTCATGGAGAAGCTCCTCATCTTTCCCGCGGCAACCTGCCACAGGTCGGAATTAGCACCTGCCGCGCACGCACAGCGTGCGGGTGGTTGCCGGGGCTTCGCCGGGCCGTTCCCTCTGCCCCTCTGGATGAGCCAGATGAAGTTGTCTGTCCGTACTGTAGACCGCGTGCCCGAGATCGTGCACCGATGTTTCCTGGTTCACGGTTGTGTGTCGCATCAGCCAGCGTCCCACCGGGTGCCGTCCTAGGACCAGGGAGTTCATAACAGTGAGTGTCCGCGTCGTCTACACCGATCTTGACGGCACGATGGTCGGGCCCGGGGGCTGCTTCTTTCTCGCCGAGGGCGGGGGGGTGACCCTGGAGCCCGCGCAGGCACTCATCGAGCTGCACGCCGCGGGAGTCCTGCTGGTGCTGGTGAGCGGGCGCACCCGGCCGCAGCTGCTCGAGGCGGCGCAGATCTTCGGCGCGGACGGGTTCATCGGCGAGCTCGGTGCGATCGTCGGCTGGAACCGCGGGCGCGACAGCGAGATCCTGCGCGGTGCGATGCCGTCCGACTTCGACCAGGTCCCACCCGTCCTGCTGGACAAGCTGATCGACCGTCATCCCGGTGAGCTGGAGCTGCACACGCCCTGGCACACCGGGCGTGAGATCGATGTGATGCTGCGCGGGCGGATCGAGGTCGCCGAGGTCGACGCGTGGCTCACCGAGATCGGTTTCGGCTGGCTGAGCATGCGCGACAACGGGCTGATCTCGCCGTCGCACATGCCGCACCTCGGTGGCCAGCCGCACGTCTACCACCTGGTGCCAGACGGCGTCAGCAAGGGCGACGCCGTGGCCTACGACCTGCGCCGACGTGGGCTGTCGCCGACCGAGGCGATCGCGATCGGCGACTCGGCGAGTGATCTGGAGATGGCCGCGCACGTCGGTCGGATGCACCTGGTCGCCAACGCGCTGCGTCATCCCAGCATCCCCGGGCTGCTACCGAAGTACGACAACGTCGCCGTTGAGGACGGCTCCGTCGGCGCCGGTTGGGCCAATGCGGTGCGTCAGGCCATCGTCGGCTGAGAGTCGCCGAGGGTTGCCTCGGGTCGATGGTGCGCGGGCGGTGGCCGTCCGGCGAAAAGGCACCGGTACCAGCGAGAGACCGACATCTGGGCTGAGCGGTGCGCCGGAGCGGGCCTTCGCGGAGGCGCAGATGGCCTACTCTCCGCTGTGTGCAACGCATGTCGGACGTCACACACAGCACCGCTGCGGCCCCTGCCCCCGCGCCCCCGGACGCCGCCCCCGAGCCGGCGGCCCCTGCTCTCGAGCCCCCGGGGCCCGAGCCCTCGGCTACCGGGACGGCGCGGGTCCTCGTCGCGTCGAACCGTGGGCCGGTCGCGTTCGCCGATGGTCCGGACGGCGAGCTGCTGCTGCGACGTGGCGCCGGCGGGCTGGTGTCCGGGCTCGGGCAGGCGGCCGCCGACGCGCCGCCGGACGCCGACCGCCTGGTGTGGGTGTGCGCGGCCCTGGGGGACGCCGATCGGCGGGCGGCGAGCCGGGCGCCCGGCGGGCGGCTCGACCGGGCCGGCTTCGACACCGGCCGCGCCGCGGTGCGCATCCTCGACATCGATCAGGAGATCTTCGACCGGGCCTACAACGCCGTGGCGAACCGGGTGCTGTGGTTCGTCCAGCATCTGTTGTACGCGCCGGCGTCGCAGCCGGTGTTCGGTGCGCGGTTTCGCCAGGACTGGGCCGCCTACCAGGCGTACAACGCGATGTTCGCCGAGGCGCTGGCGCAGGAGGCGGCGCCCGGAGCCTGCGTCCTCGTGCAGGACTACCACCTGATGCTCGTCCCCGGCCAGCTCCGTCGGATGCGCCCTGACCTGCGGATCGCCCACTTCAGTCACACCCCGTGGGCGCCACCGGACTACTTCCGGATTCTGCCCGACGACGTCCAGGCGCAGCTGCTGCACGGCCTGCTCGGCGCGGACCGACTGGGTTTTCTCACCGATGCCTGGGCCGACGCGTTCGAACAGTGCGCCGAGGCGCTGCCCGGTGTGGCCGTCCACGACCGTCAGGTGCGGGTACTGGCGCAGGCGGACGGGGCGCAGGCGGACGGGGGACGGCTGGTCCGGATCGGCGTCCATCCCCTGGGGGTGGACGTGGGGGAGTTGCGGGACCGGGCCGCGCAGGCGGATGTGGCCGGGCGGGCGGCGGAACTCGCGGCGCTCGCCGGCGGACGACGGCTGATCGTGCGGGTCGACCGGACGGAGCTGTCCAAGAACATCGTGCGGGGCCTGCTGGCCTACCGTGAGCTGCTGCGCGCCCAGCCGCGGTGGCGCGGGCAGGTGATGCACCTGGTGTGTGCCTATCCGTCGCGGCACAACCTGCCCGAGTACCGCGAGTACACCCAGGCGGTGCGTCGGCTCGCCGCCGAGATCAACGACGAGTTCGCCGAGGACGACTGGTGTCCTCTGCACCTGGAGGTGACCGACGACTATCCCCGCTCGATCGCGGCGCTGTCGCTGGCCGAGGTGCTGGTGGTCAACCCGGTCCGGGACGGGATGAACCTCGTGGCGAAGGAGGGGGCGGCGCTGTCCCGCCGCGACGCGGTGCTGGTGCTGTCCCGGGAGGCCGGGGCGTACGCCGAGATGGGTGGGGCCGCGCTGGTGGTCAACCCGTTCGACGTGCAGGCGACGGCGGCGGCCCTGCACATGGCGCTGATCATGCCGGCCGCCTCCCCCCGCGTATCTGGTTCACCGACCAGCTCGCCGCCCTGGTCGCCGCCCGCTGACCGGCGGGGCCTTCCCGGTCAGCGGGGCCTTCCCGGTCAGCGGCTCAGGCGCTCGATGAGGACCTCGAGCAGGGACACCATGCCGGCCGGGCCGCCGACGACGAGATCGGCCCGTTCCCGCACGGCGTTCGGCACCTCGGGGCTGTCGCTGCACACGGCGATCCCCGGCACACCGGTCGCCCGCAGCTCCTCGACGGCGTCGAACGCCGGCAGATCACCGAGATCGTCCCCGGCGACCAGCACCGAGCGCGCACCGCGGGCGGCCACGAGCTCCCGTAGCGCACCGCCCTTGTCGTGGCCGGGGGGACGTAGCTCGAGCACCCTTTTGCCGGGGGCCGCCTCCAGGCCGTTCTCCGTCGCGAGCGTGGTCAGCGCGGGGGAGAGCGCGGCGAGGGCCGCGTCCGGATCGGCCGCGCGGCGCACATGGACGACCAGCGCGTGGTGCTTGTCCTCGACGACGGTGCCGGGCGGCGCGTCCCGCAGCACCCCGGGCAGCGCCGCGCGCACGGCCGCGACACCGGGCAGCGGATCGGGGCTGGTGGTCTCCCGTCGCTGGGAGTCCCAGCGCTGCAACCCGTACTGGCCGAGGATCACGAAGTCGCCGAGGTCTGCGAGCTTCTCCAGCCGGGTCAGTTCCAGCACCGCGGCCACCGGTCGGCCGGTGATGATGGCGACCGTGCCCACCAGCCGGGAGATCGCCAGCAGTGCCTCGACCGCCCCCGCCGCCGGAACGGCGTCAGCGGGACGGGCGACGATCGGGGACAGGGTGCCGTCGTAGTCGAGGGCGACCAGCGCCCGCTGCGGTGCGGTCAGCAGGGCGGCGAGCCCTGCCCCGCCCGCGGGGGTGCGCGGCGCGGGCTGCGCCGGCCGCGCGGGCTGGTCGGAGGCGGGCTCGTGGCGGGTGGATTCGGTCACGGGGCCTTCCCGGGTCGATGTCGGAATGGTCGAGTTCCGGCGGACACGCCCACTGTGGGATGTCGCGACCGGCGATCAGGCGATCATTTTTCCGGGTCTGCGGGGAAGTCGCGCGTAATGACGAGAATCAGCGGATCCTCGACGACGATGCGGGTCTCTGACCTGGGCACGATCTTTTCGATACCCGGGACGGCGTCCTTGAGGGTCTGGGCGGCCTGCTCCTGACCGTCGGCGTAGTACACGGTCGTGACCGGGACGTTGTAGGTCGACAGGAAGTTTCCCGTCCGCGAGACCGTGAAGCCGGTGTCGGTGAGCTTCCTGGCCGCGGCCTCGGCCAGGCCCTTGATCTGCGATTTGTTGAGCACCGCGATCGGGGTCGACACCGCGGCGCCCGGTCGTGCGCCCGGACCCGCGGCCGGCTGTTCGGGCGGCGGAGTCGGTGCCGGGGTGGTCCTGACCGGATCGGGCCTCGCCGGCGCCGACGGTGTCGCCGTCGGCGAGGCGGTGGCCGACCGGATGGTCGAGGGTGACGTGGTGCCGAGGGCGGTGTCCAGCGGGGTGCGGCTCGGCGCCGCGGCGGACGCGTTCGGATCCTTCGTGGCGTCTTCCCCGTTGACCAGGTTCACGACCAGAATCCCGACGAGCACGGCGAGAATCGCGATGATCCCCGCCCACACGCCGCGTAGCCGCGACCCCCGCCCCGCCGGCGCGCGTCGCTGCCCCGGAGCACCTGTGCCATGCGCCATGCGGGAACTACTCCTCGTCCCGGTCGCGCCGGCCGGCTCGTGCCGCCCGCCGCTGCTCACGTAGCCGACGTAGCCGACGGACGAGCATCGGGTCGGTGACCAACGCCGCCTCGCTGTCGATCAGCCGGTTGAGAATCTGGTAGTACCGCGTCGACGAGAGGCCGAACTCGGCCCGGATCGCCTCCTCCTTCGCCCCCGGATGCCGCCACCACCCCTGCTCGAACGCCAGGATGCGAGCATCCCGCTCCGACAACCGAGGCTCGCGGACCTCCGGCCCCCCGGCCCGCTCGGCCTCACCAGTCCGCTCGGCCTCACCAGCCTGTTTGGCCTCACCAGCCTGTTTGGCCTGTTCCGCCTGTTCGGGCCGCTCCGGCTGCCCGGTGTCGCCGGGCTGCTTTACCAGTTCGGACGGGCTCGCCGGTGCGGGCCGCCCTGGTTGTTCGGGGTGCCCGGGGTGCTCCGGCCCCGCGGGCCGGTCAGGCTGGGCTGGCTGTTCGGAAGGTCGGGGTTCGGAAGGTCGGGGTGCGGCGGCCTGCACGGTGCGACCTCCTCGAGACGCGGGTGGGACGACGGGCGCGACCGGACGTGGGTGAACCCCGCCCGGTATGACTCGACGCCCACTATTTCACCCCGTCGGTCCGACATCCTCGCTCCTCCCCACCCACACGTCCCATCCACACACGTCCGGCCCACACGGCCCACCCACCTACGTCACCCACAGGAACGACAGCAGGATCACCATCCCGCCCGCCGCCGTCCTGCCAGCACCTTTGATGTCGGTGGGCGCGGGTCTTCGGGGGTGTGCGCACTACGCTGACGGGGTGACGCGGCGCTTCACCCGGGTGCGGGAGGACTTCACCTGCCTCACCTGCGGGCTGGATGTGCAGGGTAACGGCTACAGCAATCACTGTCCGCGTTGCCTGTGGTCACGACACGTGGATCGCAACCCCGGCGACCGGGCGGAGGCGTGCGGCGGGGCCATGCGGCCGATCGCCGTCGAGTTCGGGGCGGACCGAGCGGTGCTCACCCATGCCTGTGAGCGCTGCGGGAACCGGCGTCGTTGCCGCACGTCAGCCGCGGACGACGGGGACGCGCTCCTCGCGGTGGCCGCGGCCGCCGCGGCCGAGGTGGAACGGACCGGTCAGCTGCCCCCGGCACCGTCGCGGCCGTCGTCAGCCGCCACCAGAACGCGCAGGTCACGGGGGCAACGCGGGTAACACGGGCAGCGGCGTCCATCCTGCCTGCCCCGGACGTCCGAACGCCCGAACGGTCCGGGCCCTGGGGGAGCGGCCGGGATCCGTCCGGGCGCTGTCCGGAACGTGCGCCGGACAGGTGAACGTGGCGCCGGACAGGTGTGGGACGTGGCGCCGTGCTGGTCGGGGATGTGTGGGCCGGCCCGGCCCGGGACCCGGGTCTGGGTGATGGGCCGGTCCGGCGGTGGGGTGGGTCGGACGGTCAGGGGTAGAGGCCGCGGGTGCGGTGGGCCTCGGCTACTCGGCTCACGCCGATGCAGTGGGCGGCGTTGCGCATGCTGATGCCCTGGGTCGTGGCCAGCATGGCGACCTCGCTGTAGGCGCGTTCCATCAGGGCCGCGAGGCGGTCGTTGACCTCGTCCTCGGACCAGAAGTACGCCTGGATGTCCTGCACCCACTCGAAGTAGGAGACGGCGACACCGCCACCGTTGGCCAGGATGTCCGGGACGATCAGGATGCCGCGGTCGTCGAGGATGCGGTCGGCCTCGGCGGTGATCGGGCCGTTGGCGCCCTCGACGATGATCTTGGCGCGGACGCGGTCGGCGTTCTCGATGGTGATGACGCCTTCGAGTGCCGCGGGGATGAGTACGTCGACGCCCAGTTCGATCAGGTCGTCGTTGGTGATGCTGTCGGTGCCGGGGAAGCCGACGACGGTCTCGGCGCCGTCGGCGAGGTGGCGGATGAGGGCCGCGGGGTTGAGGCCCTGCGGGTTGTGGACGCCACCCTTGACGTCCGAGACGGCGACGACCCGGCAGCCGGCGTCGTGCAGGTACTGGGCGGCGAGCGCCCCGACCTTGCCGAAGCCCTGGATGGCGACCGTCGTCTCGTGCGGGTCGCGCCCGGTCTGGCGCAGCGCGGCGAAGACCGCGAGCTGCACACCACGGCTGGTCGCCCCGGCCCGACCGGCGGAACCGCCGATCGACAGGGGCTTGCCGGTCACGACGCCGGTGGCGATGTGGCCGGTGTGGGTCGAGTAGGTGTCCATGATCCAGGCCATGGTCTGTTCGTCGGTGCCGACGTCGGGGGCCGGGATGTCCTTCTCCGGGCCGATCAGTGGTACCAGTTCGGCCGCGTAACGGCGGGTCATCCGCTCGCGCTCCTGACGCGAGAGCATCCCCGGCTCCACCGCGATGCCGCCCTTGGCGCCGCCGTAGGGGATCCCCATCAGCGCGCACTTCCAGGTCATCCACATCGCCAGGGCCTTGACCTCGTCGAGGTCGGTGCTGGGGTGGTAGCGGATGCCGCCCTTGCCCGGACCGCGGGCGAGGTTGTGCTGGACGCGGTAGCCGGTCAGCACCATCAGCTGCCCGTCGTCCCGTAGCAGGGGCACGCTGACGGTGATCGACCGTCGAGGCGTGCGGAGCAGTTCGTGCATTCCGTCGTCGAGACCCAGATGCTGGGCCGCGTTCGCCAGTTGAACGCAGGCCGTGTCCCATGCTGAGCCGGATCCGAGGATCACAGGCACCTCCACGGCGCGTTTCGAGTCACCCTCCGCCGTCGGACGCGCCGCCCGGTCCGCCGGCCACGGCGTGCTCCGTTGCACGCCATGGGCAGTGACTCGATATGGCGGAAACAATAGGTGACAGCGGCGGGACTCCGCCGAGCGCATCGGGGTGAGCCATCGCGCATCACGGGCCCCGGGTACGTTCGCGGACGTGCGTGCGCGCCGATCGGCCTTCCTGCCCGGGCCACGCCGCCCGCCGCCGCCGGCTCCCCCGGCCGCCGCGGCGCCGTGTGCCGGGGGGACCGGCGCGTTCACCGGCCCAGGCCGGACAGCTCCGGGCTGCCCGCGCGCCGGCGCCGGTCGGCTGGTGGTGGCCTGGCTGGTCACGCGTGCCCTGCTCACTGTCCTGGTACTGACCGGGCAGACGTTCGGTGCCCAGCAGAACGTGCGGGGGGACCTGCGGATCTACGCGGACTGGGCGAGCACGCTCGGTCACGGCGGCGGGCTGCCGGTGGGGGACGAACGGTGGCAGTACCCGCCGGCGGCGGCGGTCGTGTTCGTCCTGCCGGAGCTCGCGCACGCACTTTCGGCGTTGTCCTATCGGGTGGCATTCGTCTGCCTGGCCCTGCTGGTCGACGCGGCGGTCACGGTCGCTCTGGCGCGTCGCGGGCGGGACGCCGCCTGGTTCTGGACGCTCGGCCTGACCGCGCTCGGGCCGGTGGCACTGGCCCGTTTCGATCTGCTGCCGGCCGCCGCCGCACTGGCCGCCGTGCTCGCCGTCGCCCGTGGACGTCCCGGCCGGGCCGGGTTCGCGATCGGCGTCGGCGCGGCGTGCAAGGTCTGGCCGGTGCTGATGCTCGTCGCGCTGCCCCGTCCGAGGTCGTGGGCGCCGTTGCGTCGCCTGCTCGGCGGGCTGGTGGGCGCGGTGGTGATGTTCGGTGCGGTACTGGTGGCCACGGGATGGTGGCGGGACGCCTTCGGCTTCGTCGGCGCCCAACAGGCGCGCGGCCTACAGGTCGAATCGGTCGCGGCGACCCCGTTCGTGCTCGTCCACATGGCCGGTGGGCCGGGTCCGCGGTACTCCTACGGCTCCCTGCAGTTCGACGGACCATGGGCCCGGGCCGTCGCGACGGCCTGTTCGCTGACCGAGGTCGTGGTGATCGTCGCCGCGGCGCTGTGGTGGTGGCTACGCGCCGCACCACCCACCGAGTGGCCGTCCGCTCCCGGGCTGACGGAGGCTGGGCCGTCCGAGGCGGGGTCGGCGGGTGCGCGGGCGGTCGCGGAGGTGCTGGCCAGCCGGGCGTTGGCGTTGGTGCTGGTGGTGGTCGTCACCGCCCGGGTGCTGAGCCCGCAGTACCTCGTCTGGCTGCTGGCGCTGGCCGCCGCGGTGATCGCCGTGCGGCCGGCCGGTGCCCTGCCCGGTGAACCCGGTGAACCCGGTGGGCTTGGTGGGCTTGGTGAAGGGGCGGGGAGTCGTTCCGTACGAGCGGCGGCGCGTCGGGGCGGACGGGTGGCGGTGGGTCTGCTGGCCGTGGCCGCGGTGTCCCAGCTGATCTATCCGTGGCGGTACAACGACGTCGTCCAGGGCCGGATCGTGCTCAGCGTGCTGCTGGTGCTCCGCAACCTGGGGATGGTCATCGTGTGCTGGTGGGCGCTGCGGGCCGTCGCCGGGCCGCCACCATCGCGGCGCGGCCACCCCCCAGCGCGGCCGATGCCACCACCGTGACCAGCAGCGCCAGCCCGACCGGCCCCAGCAGCCGCCACGTCGCGGCCAGCGGCGACAGCGTCGCCAGGCACAGCCACACCGACGCCACGATGGCCCCCACCGCCGCCGCACCGAGCGGACCGGCCGCGGCGAAGGTGCGCGTCCGCGCGGGCAGTTCGGTGCGCAGCACGGCGAGGATGGCCAGCGCCGGCAGGCAGGCCGCCAGATACCAGGGATAGACCACCGGATTGGCCAGGGCCACCGCCAGCCCGCCGTACCCGACCACCGCGAGATCAGGCCGGACCATCCCGGGCGCCGCGTCATCCGAGGTGGGCGTGGGGGGGCGGCGCCAGGTGCGCAGGACGAGCCCGACGAGGAACGCGGCCGCCAGGGCCAGACACAGGTCACGCGACGCCTTCAGGGTCGTCTCGGCGGCGGTGTGGATGCCGACGAGGCCGAGCAGCGCGTGGATGGCGTGGGCGAGCAGTGAGGCGGGGGCGATGCCGGTGCTCAGGGCACCGGAGGTCGCCAGGGCGTGCACCCAGGTGGGCCCGAATCCGGCGGCGACCGTGCACAGGGCGGTGGCCACCGCGATGGCCACGACGTCCGCCGCGAGCCGGATCATGGCGTCCGGTACCGGCCGCGGGCCGCGCCGGGCGTCGAGCAGATGGGCGACGACCAGCCAGACGACCACCGGCAGCGCCGTCACCTTCACGTTCCCGGCGAGTGCGGCGAGCCCCGTCGCCCCGGCCCCCACCAGTACGGCCGCCCACCGGCCGCCGCCGTCGGTCCTGGCGGCGTCCCGCGTCCGGCCCTGGAGCAGGAGCGCGGCGACGACGAGGGCCGCGGCGGCCGCGTCCAGGTGGGCGCCGCCGACAAGATGGACGGCGAGCACCGGGTTCGCGGCGACCAGCACCGCGACGACCGCGCGTCGCCGCGGGTCACGGCCCGCCAGCCGCAGCGCGCCGGCGATCAGGGCGAGGACGGCGACCACGGCGAACACCCGCAGCGCCACGACCGTCCCGGCTGGTCCGCCGCCCACCACCGCGGCGACCTTCTCCACGGCCACGGCCGCGCCGCCGTAGGGGCTGTGGGTGAGCGTCCAGCGGGGGTCGACGGCGCGGACGAACACCGGTCCCGATCCGTCCACGGCACCGGACGTCGCGAGGGCCGCGATGCCGTGCCTGGCCGGGTCCAGGCCGAGACGGGCGAGTTCCCCCTGACCCGCGTAGGCGTAGACGTCCCGGCTGAAAAGAGGCGGACCGAGGGCGAAGGGAAGGGTCCAGGCGAACGCGGCGGCCAGGCCCGTTCGGGTGGGTACGCGGCCGGCCAGGGCGGCATATCCGAGTGCCGCCCAGCATCCACACAGAGTGATGATCCCCAGGGCGGACAATCCGGCCAGGATGCCCCTCGTGGTCTCGCCCGGTGGTGCCGATGGGAGAATTCCCCACCAGGACGTCGGGTCGGTGACGTTCAGATCACGTGGCCCGAGCCGTCCCTCGGTGATCATGGCTGTGACCGCGGCGATGGCACCGGCGATGACCAGTGCGAGGACCCAGACCGGCGTGGTGACGTCCGCGGCCCGTTCGCCCAGGGGCGGGTCGCCGGGAGATGATCGGTGCGATACGGCGGACGGACCGTCGGCGATGGCGGGGGAGGACGCGTGTGACTGCGCTCGCCTCGACCGGAGCTGCCGTACCCGCCGACCCCGACGCGGCGTCGGCTCCGCCCTCGGGGGGCGTCCCTGCTCCCCAGGCCGCTGTGGTGTCCCTGCCGGAGCCGGTCGGGACGGGGTCCGCGCCGCTGGGCGAGACCGGGCTTCGGGCGGCTCCACCTGGCCAGGCCCCTTTCCTTGCGCTTGGGTCATCGCGACGCCGCGGGCGGTTCGTCCGCGGCCTGACCGTGCTGGTCGCGATCGTCCGCCGCTGGCCGTGGACGCTGACCGCCGCACTGTGCCTGCTGTGCCTGGGTCTGGCGGTGACCGGCCCCGACACACCCGCCCAGGAATACCGTGTGTGGCTGTTCCGCCACGGAGGGCCCGTCCTCTGGGACGACCAATGGTACGGCGGACATACCATACCCGGGTACAGTGTGCTGTTCCCGCCGCTGGGTGCGCTGCTCGGGGCGGAGCTGCTGGGCGCGCTGTCGTGCCTCGCGTCCACGGTCATCGTCACCCGCCTGTTGCGGGGCCCGCGGGCGCGCGGCGGTCACGACCTGGTGCTGGTCTGGTTCGCCGCGGCCACCGTGGCCAACCTCGTGGTCGGGCGGATGCCCTTCGCCCTCGGGATGGCCTTCGGCGCGCTGGCGCTGCTGGGCGCCCGGGAGCGACGCACCCGGCTGACCTGGGCCGGCGCGGTGCTGTCGTCGCTGGCCTCGCCGCTTGCCGCCGGGTTCGTGCTGCTGGTCGGGCTCGCACTGCTGGCGACCATCGGCTGGCGGCGTGTGGTCCCGTTCGCCGGCGCCCTCGCCGGCATCATCGTCGCGCTCGCCTTCCCCGAGGACGGCTACCAGCCGTTCCCCGCCATCACCTACCTGTCGCTGCTGGCGTTGATCGGGGTGGGGCTGCTCGTCGTCCCACCGCAGGCCCGGGCGATCCGGCACGGTCTGCTGCTGTGGGCCGCCGCCGCGACCCTGTTCTTCTTCGTCCCCACCCAGATCGGCGGGAACATCACCCGCCCGGCCACCCTGCTGGCCGGCCCCGCCGCGGCGCTGCTGCTCGCCGACCGCCGCCGGGTACTCGCCCTCGTCGCCATCCCGCTGCTCGGCTGGCAGATCGGCCCGATCCACGGTGCCCTGCTCACCCGGGGCGACCCGTCCGCCAGGTCGAGTTACTACACCGGCCTGCTCGACTACCTCGACCGGGGCACGCCCGTCCCCGCCGGACGCGTCGAGGTGCCGTTCACCGAGGCCCACTGGGAGGCCCGCTATGTCGCGCCGTCCGTGCCGATGGCCCGCGGCTGGCTACGCCAACTCGACAGCAAGTACAACTCCCTGTTCTACGACGGGACGTTGAGCGCCGCGACCTACCACCGTTGGCTGCTCGCCCGTGGCATCCGCTATGTGGCCCTGCCCGACGTCGACCTCGACCCGTCCGCCGTCGCGGAGGCGGCCCTGCTGCGCGCCGGTCTGCCCTACCTCGATCTCGCCTGGCAGGACGCCCACTGGAAGGTCTGGCTGGTCAAGGACTCACCCGGTCTGGTGCAGGGCCCGGCGAGTCTGACCGAACTGGGTGTGAGCTCCATCGGCGTCGACTTCCGTTCCCCCGGCATCGCCACCGTCCTGGTCCACTACACCCCCTACTGGCGGCTGTCCCAGGGCCAGGCCTGCGTCTTTCGCGCCGCCGGCGGCTGGACCGGCATCGTCACCGAATCCTCCGGTCCCGTCCGCCTCACCGCCCGCCTCTCGGTCGACGGCCTCACCCGGGCCAGCGCCCTGGACTGCCCCGTCGACCAGCGCATCTCCTGACCAGCACGGCGGCCCGCTTCGTCATCATGGCCGGATCGCTGCCGGATCGCTGCCGGATCGCTGCCGGATCGCTGCCGGATCGCGGGCAAGATCACGACATGCCGAGGGTTGTTCAAGGATTCCGGCCTCGGCGCACCGAACAGTCCTCGGCATCCGGCCGAACAGCCCTCGGCATCCGGCCGCGGGACGGCGGGACGGCCCGGCGGCCCGGCGGGACGGCTCGGCGTGACGGCCCCATGCGGGCCGGGGGGTGCCGGACCGACTCGGGTGCCGTCAGGTTGGCTCGTCGAGGCGGACGATGCGAAGGCCCGCGTGGGCGAGGATGGTCGGCATGGTGCGGATGACCTCGCGGTCGCGTTCGCGGTCGACCTCGGTGAGGGCCTCCCAGGCGACCATGGAGGGGTGGCGGCGATCCGAGCCGCTGTCCTGACGGACGGGGCCGAAACGGTAGCCCTGGGCGGTGCGTTCTCGCAGCCAGCGTTCGTGTTCCAGGTGGGCGAGGCGTTCGACTTCGGCGTCGGTGAAGGCGAAGGCGGCGTCGGCGGTGCCGGCGGGCAGCAGCATCAGGTTCTGCGCGCGCAGGATCTCACCGAAGCCGGCGACCTGATCCCGGTTGGAGGCGCGCAGTTCGTCGGGTAGCTCGTCCCAGGGGACCATCGAGCGGCGGGAGCCCAGCTCCGCTCCGCGCCGCAGCTCGGAGTCGAGGAACCTGGCATGGGAGGTCTGCGCGAACCGTTCGATCAGATCGGTGTCGCCAAGGTCGATGGGGAGCGCTTCATCGTTCACGGCGAAGAACCGTACGCTGCCCTGGAGATCCTCGAGCAGCGGGCGGGGGCTGGTCGGTGGCTGGTGCGCGGAGCCGGGCTGGCCGAAGACCTCCTGGAGGCTGAGCTGACGGTCGGTGCACACGACGACGGTGCTGCGGCCGACGCCGAACCGGTCGTTGACGAGCTGAGCGGCGTCCAGGCCGGAGAGCAGGGCCTTTTCCTCGTCGTCCTGGCAGACGTAGATGAACTCGGGCGGACCACCCGGACCCCCTGACCCCGGCGGACTGTCCGGGCTGTCGGAGCCCTCCGGTGGGTCTGGGCGGGCGGCGGCGAGGACAGCCGGCGTCAGCTCACCGTGCGGGGTGTCATGGCCGGTGAGGTGGATGCGGGCCAGGGCCGGCTCGCGGGTTCGTAGTGCGGCCAGCTGGGCGGTGGCGGTCGGGTCGGACACGGTGATGGGCAGCAGTGGTCCGTTCGGGCCAGCGTAGGACGACCAGCGACGGGCCAGTTCGAGGACGAGGGCCCGGCCGAGGCGGGACAGACCGAGAACCACCAGCGGGGCCGGGGCCGGCCTGGGCGACGGTGGTGGGGGAGGCGTCGGGCCGTCGGAAGGATCGGCGCTGGCCCAGTCCGGGGGGTGTCGGGCGAGCATGGCGTGCGCGCCCAGCACCTCGACGGCGAAGAAGTCGAGGCGGAAACCGGTGTCGTCGCTGAGGCCGATCCGCCGGGCGCGCAGATGGGGGATCAGGGAGAGATCGCCCACCTGGGCCAGGCAGCGCAGTGGCTGGTCCCCGCGGGCGGCGGCGAGGCGCCGGGCGGCCAGGGCGATGGCCAGGTTGGCCGAGGTGTCCGGTAGGCAGCCGTAGACGACCTCGGCCCGGGCGATGCCGGCCTGGGCGAGGACCAGCGGCTCCATCGGATCGCCGACGACCCGCAGCAGCCCGGGTGGGAGTTCGGTGTCCGGGTACTCCCGCTCGGCGTCCTCGGCGACCAGCACCACCCGTCTGGACCAGGAGAGCCGGTCGACGAGGGCGGTCGCGGTCGGGCCGCAGCCGCAGACGACCACGTGATGGCGGGCGCGGCGGGCCCGGAAGCGCTCGAAGCGCTGCGCGAAGACGGTGCTGACGGCATCGGCGACACCGACCGCGGTGGCGATCGGCGCGAGAAAGCGGGCGATCTCCAACGACAACGGGTAGTGACCGAGATTCTGGAAGATCGTGCCGTCCGCGATGAACAGGGTGGCGGCGAAGAACACGACGTTCGGCCAGCTGAACGTCGCCGGGTCGGCGTGGAACTCCCGGTAGGCGCCGATCAGACCGAGGGTGAAGGCGATGATCCCGAGCACGGCGAACGCGCCGAGCAGGTGATGTCGTAGCCATCGGGCCAGCCGTCCAGCCAGCGCGAGCGGAGCCGCTGTCGCGGGATGCGGCCGGTTTCCCTGCCGGCCGGATGTCACCGCCCGGCGGGTTCGGACACCAGATCGGCGACGACGATGGTGGTGTCATCCCGGGCCCCGGCGAGCAGCGCGGCCTCGACCAGCGCATCCGCGGCCCGTTCCGGCGGCTCGGAACCGAGTTCGCTGAGCAGGCCGTCGAGCTGCTCGGGTGACATCACCTTGGTGATGCCGTCGCTGGCCAGGACGACCCGGTCCCCGGCGCGGACCGGTTCGCTGAAGATGTCGGCCTCGATCTCGTCGGCCAGTCCCACGGCGTTGA
This sequence comes from Frankia sp. AgPm24, assembly GCF_023243055.1. Classification (NCBI taxonomy): domain Bacteria; kingdom Bacillati; phylum Actinomycetota; class Actinomycetes; order Frankiales; family Frankiaceae; genus Frankia; species Frankia sp. AgPm24. Next base: position 66,758 of record NZ_JALKFW010000004.1, read on the forward strand.
GCAGCGGGCCGTTGCGGATCGCGTGCGGGGTGGTGAGCGCACGGGGTCGACCCCGTCCCGGCTGCAGCCAGACCGAGCTGTCCCCGACGTGGGCGACGGTGAGGAACTCCCCGGTGCTCTGCTGCCGGCCGAGGATGACGACGTCCAGCGTGCAGGCCATACCCAGCCAGGTCGGTTCCTCGCGGGCCCGTCGACGCACCTCATGGTTGGCGCGTGCGACCGCGCGGCGCAGACCGACCAGCGGATCATCGGCGTACTGCGGACGGAAACCGGCGACGGTGGTGACGGTCAGCGTCGAGGCGATCTGGCCGGCCGCCTCGCCACCCACCCCGTCCGCCACGGCGAGCAGGCCGTCGACGACGACGAAGGCGTCCTCGTTGGGACCGCCGCGCTTGCCTCGCCTGGTCCGCCCGGCGGCGGCCAGGCGCAGCGGGGCGGCCGTGGTGCGCTCCGGCTCGGTCGCGATCAGGTCCGCGGCCTGCTCCCGAGGCGGGCCTGACGAGATCGTCGCCGCGGTGGAGCTGGCCTCCCAGCGTGGGTCCACCCCGTCCGTACGGCGGGGGCCGGTGCCAGCGATGCCCGCCGGGACCGGCGCGCCCTCGGCGGGGGTGACCGGCGGCGCGGGCGGCGGCGTGCGGGCCGTGCGCGGCGGTGCGAGGGGGTGCTCGCCGGTCTGGGGGTCGAAGTAGCGGGTCGCGTTCTCCCGCTCGTCCTCGTAGGAGGGCAGCTGATGCGGCGGCGTGGCCGGCGGTGGCGTCCAACCGGTCTTGTCCGGATCGCGAGTGTCGTCGTATCCGCCGTGTGGCACCTGCGCGGTCACGTCCCCTCCCCCTGGTGCGCCCGCATTGCTGCCGCTGTCGATGTGCCCCGACCATCCGGCTGACCGCCCAGATCGCGGGTCGTGGACCGGGGCGACCCCGATGCCCCAGTCTTCATGATCGTCCCATGGGTTGGCGGCTTGCGCCGACGGCGTGTCGGCATCGGCCGAGTCGGACACCGGCGTGGCCGCGGCCGCGGCCCGCCCGGCGCCGGGGGTGGCGGGGGCGCCTGCCGTGGCGGCCGCCGGCACCGCCACCGTGGGCGCCACGCCGGTGTCAGCGAGATCATCGGGAGCGGGCGGTGGCGTCGCGCTGCCCGCGGGTTCGTTGATCGGCACTGTGCCGGACGGATGGCGCTGCCGGTCAAGACCGCGAGCATGGCGCTGGCCGGTGCTGCGGGGAGGCCGCTTGCTGAGGACTCCGAAGACCACCGCGGCCACCAGCACCACGACGATCAGCATGATCGGCACCAGCGTGCTACCCATGGCCTCCGTCCTCGCCGAACCAGTTCACGATCACGCTGTCGGACGTGTCGCCGGGTGTCGCTCCTTCATACCCAAAGGCACCGCCGAGCCGAAGGCCCCGCGCATGTCACGACACCGACACAGACGTGCGTTCACGACCGCGAGGTGTCCGACGTGCGCTCCAGGACCCGAAGCCGGGTGCGTTCCGGCAGCGGACACAGGCCCGAGGCCGGGCGCGATCCGACACCGGTGCGGGTCATTGTTCCAGACTCCTCCGATCTCGAGTAGGGCGAACCGTGCGACGGCGACGTTCCAGTCGACGCCGCTGGCGCCAGTACGGCGCGCCCGGGTGTCTCCCGTGGCCGGCCGCGCTGCCGGGGGTGACCCTGGACGGTCCCACCGCCGTCCGACCGGGCCCTGTCAGCGGGCCGGTGAGCCGTGTCATCGAACCCCGGAGGGCCCCGCGGAGGCGGCGGCGGTGAGGGTGAACGTGAGGGGCAGCACGGGCAGCCCGAACGGGCGGCGACGTCGCCGGTTCGGGCCGTGTTCGGTGATCGCGGCGACGATCCAGGACTCGACCGCACGGACGAGTTCACCGGCCGCGCGCGGCCGGGTTTCCTCCGGCTGGTCCGCCGCCGGGACGGCCATGGCACCCGCGGGGCCCGCGACATCCGGACGGCCCGCGACGTCCGCGACGTCCGGGAAGTACAGCGTGATCAGGCGGCGGGTCACCCGCTCCAGGTCCGCCGGCTGCGGTCCACCGGACTCGGCGAGTGCCCCCTGCAGGGCCCGGCGGAAGTACTGCTCGGCCGCGGCGGCCAGCTGCGATCGGCTCGGCCTGGCGCCGTCGCGCCCCTGGCTCGGTGGGCCCCATCGGCAGAGCGCCTGGTAGAGGTCCTGGTCCGCGCTCCAGTCCGGCACATGTCGCGCGAGCAGGCCAAAGGCCCGGGCGGCGTCGGGCTGCCCCGGCCCACAGGCCGCCAGAAACGCCGCCGCCGGATCGCGCCGCTGCCCGGAACCCCCCTGCCCCACGGGCCGCTGTTCGGGGGGCGACAGTGCGAGGGGCCGTTGTGCGGGGGGCGGCTGTTCGGGGGACCGCTGTGCGGTGGGCGCCGGCACCGGCTCCTGTGCCGGGTGGGGATGTGTGTCGCCTGGCGCGAGGCGGATGTCGAGTTCGACGCGCAGGGTGTGCAGGTCGCCGCCGGGGTCGGCCTGTGTTGTCGGCTCGCCCCGCGCGTACAGCGCCAGGATCTGGTGGATGACCGCGCGTCGCAGCCCCGGGCCGGCCGCGGGGGTGTCCGCCGCGGTCAGCGCGCGATAGTACGGCCGGGCTCCGGCGGCCAGCACCGCGCGTCGCAGGTCCGGGGCCCCGGACCAGTCCGGGACGTAGCGGACCAGCAGCCGGAACGCGTCCGCGCCGGAGGCATGGGTGGACCGCATCAGCCGGACCGCGGTGGCCGCCGGCGATTCGGTGGACCTGGACGGCGTCCATCCCGTGCGCGGACCGGTCTGGCGGGGCGATGGACCATGGTCGGCCGGGTCGGGCTGCCCGGCGAACCCTGGAGCCGGGTGTTCCGGGCGTAGGGCGGACAGTGTCCGGGTGGCCAGCCGGCGGGCCAGCGCGGCCGGTGCGGGCAGCTCACAGGCGAGGAAAAGCGCTGTCAGACCGGCGCCAAGCGTCGCTTCGGCCTCGTCCAATGCCACCGCCGCGTCCCGCATGGGCGAGGGTCCACGCAGGGCGGCGAGTGCGTCGGCCAGGGTCACCACGGAACCCGTGATCTGTCGCCGCGCCGCGAGGACGGCGGCTTCGACCGCGGCCTCGACCGCGCCGGCCCCGACGGCGGACGAGGCCGTGTTCCGACCGAAGTAGTGGTCACCCTCCGATCGGGCCAGCACGGTGGTGACCACGGCGAGGCGGCGGGCCTCGGCCGACGCCGTGGGCGACACGGTGAGCGACACCGCGGCCGACGCCACGGCCGGTACCGCGGCAGACCCGGCCCGGTCGGGGGCGGTCGGCTGGGCGTCGACCTGGCCCGGGCGGTGCAGCTGGCCGGCGAGACGACGGAGTTGACCCCGTAGACGTTCGGCCCCGGGCAGCTCGCAGGACAGCCCGATCGGAGCGGTCAGCAAGGTGAGCAGCCGCCGGGCCGGATCAGGCTCACCGGTTCCCGTCCCGTTCCCGGTTCCCGTCCCTGTCCCGCTCCCGGTCGCGGGTGTGGCCGCGGCGGCGAGCTCGTCCCGGGCGAGTAGCTGGGTGTAGGCGTCGCGCAGATACGCGCCGACGGCCTCGGTCGGTGGGCTGCGACGGTCGTCCGAGAGGCTGTGGGTTGCGGGCGGAGCCGACGGCGGGATGGTCCGGTCGGGGGGTGGCGGGGCTGGTGTCGACAGGGGAGTTCGGGCCGCGGCGACGAGGCGATGACTCCAGCGGGCGGGCTCGTCGACATCGAACGGTTCCGGGCCGACCAGAGCCAGCAGGCTGGCGACCGCGCGCATCCCGCTGTGGCCGTACACGGTGGTCAGAATCCCGGCTGCCGTCTGGATGATCGGCGCGGTGCGGGGCGCGAGCCGTGGATCGACATGGATCATCGCCGCCGGGGTGTCCGGTCCGGGGGTCGGCGGTCGCAGGCAGATCAGGAACCTCGGCCCGTCGGCCCCGCCCGGTGCCAGGTGGCCGGCCGGGTCGGGTGGGTACGCGGGCGGGCGGCGGGACGGCGCTGCGTCCAGGCCGGGGCGTTCGTCCCAGGCGAGGCTCGGGGCCATCCGGGAGGCGAAGGTCAGGCGATAGGGGAGCACGTCCTCGAGCAGTTCGATCAACGCCCACATCAGGGTGGTCGCCTCCTCGCTGCCCGTATGCGAGATGGCGAAGGGCTGGCCGGTCCCGGACGAGGCGAGGACGGCGGCGATCACGTTGGTCAGTCGGTGGCGCCGGGCGGGGGCGCGGGCGGCCTGGCGCAGCGTGCGTTCCCCGATCCGGCGCGCGGCGGCCAGTTCGGGCAGGTGCAGCGGGGTGAGGCGGGTCGAGGTACGCGGCGCCTCGGCCCGCGCGGTCCCCGCCGCGTGCAGTGCCAGCGCCACCCGTTCGGTGAGATGGTCCGCCCGACCGGTCAGGACATGCGCCCGCAGCCGGCCGGTGCCGGAGCCACTGCGCCGAGGTACCCGGACCCGGTGCACCAGCGCGGCCCGTTCGGGCGGTGCGCCCGCTGACACATCGAGCACCGTCCGAGGCCCGACCCCCAGGCCGGACGGACCGGACGGACCGGACGGACCGGACGGGACAGCTGGGCTGGTCGGACTAGTGACATAGGCCAAGGACGTCGTCGCGTCGGCGGCGAGGGCGTCCTCGGCCAGCAGGTGCGCGGCCGGCAGATCGTCCCAGGAACGGGCCGCCGCCGACCCCAGGGAACTCGCGACCGGGAAGAAGCCCTGCTCGCCCGTCCGTGGATGGCGTGACCAGACGTAGACGACCTGATCGATGCGGGTCGCGTCGTGAACCCGGCCAGGCGGCAGCGGCACGGTCGGATCGCCGATCATGGGAGGTCGGTTCCGATCGGGCCGCCGCCGTGGCCGGGCCTGGTCATCAGTGCCAGCCGGTGGGGGTGTCGCCGGGACGGTCGTCGGTCGTCCCGGGAGCCGGACCGGTGCCGCCGGGGGAGTCCGCGTCGCCGTGGGAGTCCGCACGGACGGCGGCAAGGGGCGCGAAACGTCGGATGCGGGCTGGTAGCAGGGGGTAGAGGCGGCCGAGTCGGTCTCGCGGTGCTCGCCGTGCCAGGCCGGGGCGTCCGACGGTGCGCGGTGGCGGGTCGTGCCGTGACCGCTCGGGGAGCTGGTGGACGACGGCGCCGACACCGGGCAGAACGAGACCTCCGGCGACCGCGCCGGCGGCCCGGTGGACCCGGTCGAAGGCCTCGGGTTCGCGCAGAACGTCGAGCATCATCAGCAGGGGATCGTAACCATCGGTCGGGTCGTGGGCCGGGCGGTGCGGCGGGCTGTGGTCCGGGTCATGCCGTGCGGGACCGGGGGCGGGCCACTGGTCGGACGGTGGCCGCAGGTCCAGCTCCGCGGTGGGCCCCGCGTGCGCGGCCCGCGGGGTGCCCGCGGGTGTGCTGTCGTCCGCCGGAGTGCCGCCGGTGCGGGCCATCGGCTCGTCCGGGTCGGCCTCGAGGAAGGTGTACAGGTCGGGGTCGTAGCGGGTGTCGAGGTCATGCTGGTCGTCATGCGCGGGCTCGTGCCCCGGTGCCAGGGCGGTCGGCGCCTCGACCAGGACGAACAGCACGGACGGGTGGGTGCGCCCGGCGAGCGGCGGGGCTGGCGCGGGGCGGTGCGCCGCGCAGGCGTCGGAGGTACCCACCAGCACGAGCCGGGGGGCGGCCGGCGACTCGGCGGCCGCTGGCGTCCTCCGCCTGGGCCAGGGCTCGCGGAGATCGACGATGGTGACCGGGTCTGGACCCGGGCGAGCACTCGGGGTCAGGGACTGCGGTGGTGACTCACTCATGGAAGATCCCCGCCGGCCCGCCAGCTTTGCCGGCGAGGCCTTTGTGATCGGTACGGATCGTGATCCGGCAATGCGGGCACGCAATAGAGGTCGGCCAATGCGCGGGCAGCTCCTGTGTGCGGAACCCGTTGTTCCGTTGCGTGGTCACTGGCCAATGATTGTCTCCCCAGGACAAGTCCCACCCGGACCAATGATCGTGTAGTTAGCTGATTACCAGTACCTGGCGAAAGGTAATTCCTGGACCTGTCCGCCGTCCAGGAAAAGGAGAAAAATCATCGGGAGCTGGCCGCGAACGCCTGGCGCGTCGGGGATGAGGCTGCTTCAACGCCATGGGTAGGGGCTTTCGGCCGGGATTTCCCCTGGGAGTCGGCCCCCACCGGCGGCAGTGATCCGACCGGACGGTGATTGCCCGTGCAGCGGCATGTGCAGCGTCCGGTCGCGTATTCCGTTGCGCTTCGCGGGGGCGGTAACGGATCGGCCTCCGCTGGTTCGGTGCCGGACGAATAGCGGCCACCCTGGGTTACCTGTCGGCGCGTGGACGGACCAGCGTGACGCGGTCGATCGGTACCCGGTCGGGATTCGGCGAACTCGAGTCGAGTACCGAGATCCGCAGGCGCGTCGATCCGCCCGGCTCGCCCGGGTCGACGTCGATCAGCGCGAACGCGTACGGATGATCACTGGCCCGGAAGGCCAGCCAGTCCGCCGGCTCCACGGCGTGCACCGGACGCCGCCGACGGCGCCCGGGTTCGGGATCGCGCAGGTCGACGATCACCCGCCCGGCTGGCGGGTCGAGCAGGTCGCCCGCCGTCGGCGAGCCTGATCCGCCGGTACCGACCAGAAGATGGACGGTCCCGGCGGTGGCGTCCACGATGTCGCCGTCCGGCACGCCGCGCTCGGTCGGGGCACCGACCTGGGCCGTCCGGTTCGGGACCGGCAACGGTATCTGGGTGGGGCTGCCCGGAACGTGGCCGCGCACCGGATGGCTGCGCTCGTAGTGGTGTTCGTGCCCGTGCAGCACGAGGTCGACGTCGAACTGGTCGAACAACGGCCGCCAGGCCGCCCGGATGCCCAGGTCCGCGCCGTGATGCGACGCCGAGGTGGACATGATCGTCTGGTGCATGACCACGACGACCCAGTCGATGCCCGGGTCGGCGCGCGCCTGGGCGAGGGTGCGGGCGAGCCAGCTGGTCTGGCGGCCGGCGCTGAACCCGTGCAGGCGCACCGGGCTGCCCTCTTGGAGGCAGACATCGTCGGCGGCCAGGACCACGAGCCGCACCGAACCGACCGTGATCGCGTACCAGAGCCCGGCCAGGTAGCTCTCGTCCCCGTGCTCGGGTAGCTGGAAGTAGGTCTGGTAGGCCGCGACCCCCAGCGCGCCGTTGCCACGTTCGATCTCGTGGTTGCCCAGACACGGCAGCCACGGCCGGGACGCCGCGGACGAGCTGATCATCTCGAACCAGTCCGACCAGGTCCGCACCGGATTGTCGCGGATGTTGGCATAGGAGAGATCTCCGCCGACGACGGTGAACATCGGCGCGTGCCGCTCGATCGCCGCCACGGTGTAGCCGGCCGCGGGCGAGCCGAACGGATCGCCTGGACGGTCCGTTCCCTGGTCGGCGAGAAAGGCGAAGGAGAACGGCGCCCGTCCCGCCGGTGCCGTCCGAAACTGCCCGGTCGCCGACCCTGACCCCGAGCCGGCCGCGTCCGCCGGGTATCCGGCGTCCTCGAGGATGGTGTAGCTGTAGATCGTGTCCGGGAGCAGGCCGCGCAGCGTGGCATGGCGGACGTGCACCTCGAGGCCGGTGTGTGCGTCCCGGTAGGACCTGCTGTGCGCCGTCACGGTCCTGGCTGGCGCCGGCTGGTCGGGCACGGGTCCGGTGGCCGTGCCCGGCACGCGGGCGTACCGGATCGACGGTGTGCCGCTGCCGCTGCCGGGGGTGGCGGGCGCCAGCCAGGAAATGACCATCGTGGTCGCGGGATCAGCGCCGAAGGTCAGATGGACACCGCGGGGATCCTGGGGCCTGATGCCGCCGGACGCCGCCGCCGGTTCGGCCAGCGGCGACCGTGGTCGCGTTCCGGGATGCCTGCCGGGTAGTCGCCATGTTCCCATAGATCCCGTTCCCGAAGTTCCGTGCCCGCGGCGTTCTGTCCCGCTGCGTCCTGGCCGCGCGTACCTGACGTTACGTCCGTCCTGTGAGATTACGTCCGGCCTGCACGGTGGGTGGGCTGTGTTGGGCGGACAGTCCCGGTTCGGCCGTGTGATCTTTTCGAGGGGGGCGATGTCCGCCGGGGATGTGCTGTTGCTGATCGGCGCGGGTGTGCTGGCTGGCATCACCAGCACCGTGGCCGGGTTGGCCTCGCTGGTGTCGTATCCGGCGTTGCTGGCGACCGGGCTGTCGCCGCTGGCCGCGAATGTCACCAATACGTCCGCGTTGCTGTTCGTCGCGGTCGGGGCGGGTGTCGGCTCGCGACCGGAGCTTGTCGGCCAGGGCGCTCGGCTTCGCCGGTACGGCGTCGCGATGTTCCTCGGTGGGGCGGCGGGTGCGGCGCTGCTGCTCGCGCTGCCCGCGTCCGCCTTCGAACGGGTGGTACCGGTGCTGATCGCCGGCTCGGCGGTGGTGCTGTGGCTGCAACCGTCGATCCTGGCGCGGCGGCGCGCCGATGCGGCCGAGGGCGGGCCGGTGGTCTTCGGGCTGGTCCTGCTCACCGGCGTCTACCTGGGCTATTTCGGTGCCGGTGGGGGGATCGCGCTGCTGGCCGCGCTCGCGGTGGCGATACCGGAGCCGCTGGTGCGGGTGAACGCGCTGAAGAACGTCGTGTCGGGGTTCGCGAACGTGGTCGCCGCGGCGACGTTCGCGGTCTTCGGGCCCGTCCGGTGGCTGTCGGTGCTGCCGCTGGCGGCCGGGCTGCTGGTCGGCGGCGCTGTCGGGCCGTCACTCGTGCGACGGCTGCCACCCGGCCTGCTGCGGGCACTGGTCGGGCTTGCCGCCCTCGGCCTCGCGACGAGCCTCGCCCTGGACGGCTACCGCTGAGCCCACCCGCACCGGCCCCGCACCTGCCCGCGGATAGGGCTGAGCCCCGGAGACCTCTGGGAGGTTCCGGGGCTCAGGCCACCGCGCTTGCGCCTACCGGCAGGGCGTACCTGCCGGCGCGGCTCGTGACTGCTGCCTACTCGCTGGACTTGGCGAGGTCGACCGGCGGGGCATCGGGCACCTCGACCGGCTTCGTCTCGCCGCGGAAGATGAACTTCGCGTCCTCTCCCTCGCCTTCGACGTCGCCGACGACGATCTCGCCCGGCTTCAGCGTGCCGTACAGGATCTTCTCGGACAGGACGTCCTCGATCTCCCGCTGGATCGTCCGGCGCAGCGGCCGGGCGCCGAGCACCGGGTCGTAGCCCTTCTTCGCCAGCAGCGCCTTGGCCGCGGACGTGAGCTCGAGGGCCATGTCCTTGTTCTTGAGCTGGGTGTCGACCCGGGCCAGCATGAGATCGACGATCTGGATGATCTCGGCCTCGGACAGCTGGTGGAAGACGATGATGTCGTCGATCCGGTTCAGGAACTCGGGCCGGAAGTGCTGCTTGAGCTCGTCCTGGACCTTGGCCTTCATCCGCTCGTAGTCGACCGCGCCCTGACCGGTGGCGAAGCCGATGCCCGGGCCCTTGGAGATGTCGCGGGTGCCCAGGTTCGACGTCATGATCAGGACGGTGTTCTTGAAGTCGACCAGCCGGCCCTGGGAGTCGGTCAGGCGACCGTCCTCCAGGATCTGCAGGAGCGTGTTGAAGACGTCGGGGTGGGCCTTCTCGACCTCGTCGAACAGGACGACCGAGAACGGCTTGCGCCGGACCCGCTCGGTGAGCTGGCCACCCTCCTCGTAGCCGACATATCCGGGCGGGGAGCCCACCAGTCGCGAGACGGTGTGCTTCTCCATGTACTCGGACATGTCGAGCTGGATGAGGGAGTCCTCGTCGCCGAAGAGGAACTCGGCGAGCGTCTTGGACAGCTCGGTCTTACCGACACCGGACGGGCCGGCGAAGATGAACGAGCCACCGGGACGCTTGGGGTCCTTCAGGCCGGCACGGGTACGCCGGATGGCCTGGGAGACGGCCTTGATGGCCTGCTGCTGGCCGATGACGCGCCGGTGCAGCTCGTCCTCCATGCGCAGCAGACGAGCGGTCTCCTCCTCGGTGAGCTTGAAGACCGGGATGCCCGTCCAGATGGCCAGGACCTCGGCGATCTCCTCGTCGCCCACCTCGGCGACGACGTCCATGTCGCCGGCCTTCCACTCCTTCTCCCGCTTGGCCTTCTCCGACAGGAGGGTCTTCTCCTTGTCGCGCAGCGAGGCGGCCTTCTCGAAGTCCTGCGCGTCGATCGCGGACTCCTTGTCCCGGCGGACGTTGGCGATGCGCTCGTCGAACTCGCGCAGGTCCGGCGGGGCGGTCATCCGGCGGATACGCATCCGGGAGCCGGCCTCGTCGATCAGGTCGATCGCCTTGTCCGGCAGGAAGCGGTCGGAGATGTAGCGGTCGGCCAGCGACGCGGCGGCGACCAGCGCGGCGTCGGTGATCGACACCCGGTGGTGCGCCTCGTACCGGTCGCGCAGGCCCTTGAGGATCTCGATGGTGTGCGCCACCGACGGCTCCGCGACCTGGATCGGCTGGAAACGGCGCTCGAGCGCCGCGTCCTTCTCCAGGTGCTTGCGGTACTCGTCGAGCGTGGTGGCACCGATGGTCTGCAGCTCACCGCGGGCCAGCATCGGCTTGAGGATGGAGGCGGCGTCGATCGCGCCCTCGGCGGCACCCGCGCCGACGAGCGTGTGCAGCTCGTCGATGAACAGGATGATGTCGCCGCGGGTGCGGATCTCCTTGAGGACCTTCTTCAGCCGCTCCTCGAAGTCACCGCGGTAGCGGGACCCGGCGACGAGCGCGCCGAGGTCGAGGGTGTAGAGCTGCTTGTCCTTGAGGGTCTCGGGCACCTCGCCCTTGACGATCGCCTGTGCCAGGCCCTCGACGACGGCGGTCTTGCCGACGCCGGGCTCGCCGATCAGCACCGGGTTGTTCTTGGTGCGGCGCGACAGCACCTGCATGACGCGCTCGATCTCCTTCTCGCGCCCGATGACCGGGTCGAGCTTGGACTCGCGCGCCGCCGCGGTGAGGTTGCGGCCGAACTGGTCAAGCACCAGCGACGTGGACGGGGTGCCCTCGGCGGGAGCGCCGGAGGTCGCGGTCTCGCCCTTGCCCTGGTAGCCGGACAGGAGCTGGATGACCTGCTGGCGCACCCGGTTGAGGTCCGCGCCCAGCTTGACGAGCACCTGGGCCGCGACACCCTCACCCTCGCGGATGAGCCCGAGCAGGATGTGCTCGGTGCCGATGTAGTTGTGGCCGAGCTGCAGGGCCTCCCGAAGCGACAGCTCCAGGACCTTCTTCGCGCGTGGCGTGAACGGGATGTGCCCGCTCGGCGCCTGCTGGCCCTGGCCGATGATCTCCTCGACCTGGGACCGCACACCCTCAAGGGAGATGCCGAGGGACTCGAGGGCCTTGGCAGCTACGCCCTCACCCTCGTGGATCAGTCCGAGCAGGATGTGCTCGGTCCCGATGTAGTTGTGGTTGAGCATCCTGGCCTCTTCTTGGGCCAGGACGACGACCCGACGTGCCCGGTCGGTGAATCTCTCGAACATGTGCGCTCCTTCGAGCTGCGACCGACCACACGACAGCCGGTATCCGCATGCTAGCTCCGCCGAGGCATGTCCTCACGCATCGAACAGAAACCTACCCGCCGACTCCGACCTCCTCGTTGAGCCCGGACGACCGGCACGAAGGCCGGCACGACCAGCGGAGACGCTTAGGGCAACCGTGGCCGACCAGCCATGATTCCGTCACGTCGTTCCGCCAAGAGCAGAACGACAGGTGCCGGACGGCGCCGGTGCGACCCCGGCTTGCGGGCCCGCCGGGCGCTCTTTGCGCCCGGCGCGAAATCCGGCCTGTCGTCACTGACGGTAGTGCAAATCCGGCTGCGCTCTGATGTGGCGCATATCATAAAGATTGCATTTTGTAATTATTGAACTGCGCTACGTGTCCGTCTGGTGATGGTCGCGCGGTGGTCGCACCGTGACCCGCGCAGCCGCCAGATCCGTGTGGAGCCCCGGAACCGCCCGGAGGTCGGATCCGTACGGCGGTTCCCTCCGCACGGGCGGAGGGACATGCCGTCGCCGTACTACTTTACGTGCGTCGATGCCGATCGTTGTCTTGATGTTGTCTCATACGGCGAGCCCACCATCACCCTGGGTGTCAATCCAGGTGCGCATCCGCTGCTCTCGATCGGCATCGCCGGTGAACGGGCAGGTGGTGCAGTACTCCGCGTCCAGCCGGTGAGCCAGGCAGCAGGAGCCGCGGCGCATACCGATGTAGGTCCGGCCGCGGTGGACGAACTCCTGCCACCGCGGCCGGGCGAGCATCGTCGGCGCCGCCAGCGCGAAGAACGCGTCCGCCTCGTCCCGCCCCGTCATGGGATCGCCGGTCGCCCGCTCGGTGAGCAGGAAGGCCCGCGCGCACTGCGCCGCCGCCGCCCCCCACAGCGCCGGCCGGCCCAGGCGCACCATCGACCGCAGGTGCCGCAGGAACGGGTCGAGGTGCGCCAGGATCTCCTCGACCAGCACCGCGCGCAGTTCGGTCGCGGTCTCCACCACGCGAATCCCACCGCCGGGGGGTGCCGTGGGCACGCCGGCGGCGCCGAGCTGGCCCGTGGCGCCCGCGAGTGTCGCTGGGGCCCCGAGGCCGGGTGTCGCCCCCAGCCCGGGCGTCGGTGCCAGCCCGGGTGTCGCCCCCAGCCCGGGCGTCGGTGCCAGCCCGGGCGTCGGTGCCAGCCCGGGCGTCGGTGCCAGCCCGGGCGTCGCCGGTGCCAGGCCGGCGGCCAGGGGGTCGTTGGCCAGCGCCGTGGCGACCGGGCGGTACAGCGCTGTGCGGTCGAACCAGCCGCTGTCCGGAACGCTCAGGGCCACCTGCGCGGGGGTGAGGTCCGGCACCCGGCGCAACAGGACGTAGGACGCGATGGCCGGGCCGGCGACCGCGGCCGAGTACCAGTTGGCCAGATAGCTGGCCGCGACCTCGGCGCTCGCGCCCGGGTTGGCCGCCGCGACGCGGGCCAGGGACTCGGCCACCCCGGCCTGGGTGGTCAGCTCCGCACAGTTCACCCAGGGCGCCCCGGCCGGTACGCCGAAGTGGAGCCCGCGGGGAGCGAGGGACTCGACGATCGCGGATGGCACGGACCAGACCGGGGCGCCACCCGTGCGGCCGTCCCGGGGTGTGGTCGCGGTCGCGACCCCGGTGATCGGCTCCCGTGCGGGTGTCGACGGCGACGTGGGAAGGAGCATGAAGTTAGGTAAGGCTAACTTCATGCTCCTGTCAAACGATGCGCGCCGGAGGTGCCACGTGGCGCCCGGACCTTCGGGGATATCGCGCCGCACGTGGCGGCCCCTGTGGCGGCCCCCGGGGGTCGCTGGTGGCCGCCCCGTCCGGTGAGGATGTGACGAACATCATCGTCATTGGCGAGGACCGGTCGCTGCGGACAGTACGTGATTCTCCCTGCTCGGAACGCGTGATGCATCCCGACAGGCCCGATCAGCGGTCGTGGGCGTCCAGATACCGACTTACGGTCTTCGCGATCGCGAGCTGGCCGTCGGCATTCGGATGGGCGCTGAGGTCACGGGCCGGGGCGAACACGCTGATCGGGGCGACCCACGAGTCCTTTGTGCACAACTCGTGCCCGCGCAGGGCACGATCGGTCGAAACGTACTCGACGCCGGCCTTGGTGGCCGATTGCCGGATCACCTGGTTCAGCAGGCTGTTGAGCCTGGTCAGCTGGCTGCGTTCGGAGTTGCTGAGCCAGCGGCAGGTGTTCTTGCTCTGGCTGGACGGAATAATGCTCGGATAGCCGACGACGAGTATCCGGGAGTCCGGGGCGGCGACCTTCATGGCCTTGTAGCTGGCCACCAGAAGGTCGGGCAGATCCTTGCTGACGTAATCGCGCTCGTATTTGTCGTTTCCGGTCCAGAAGCACTTCCACGTGTAGCAGCTCACGATGACCCGGCTGAAGCCGGCGTCGTTGCCGCCGATCGTGATGGTGACGACGTCCGGTGCGGGACTGGCCTCCCGCAGCTGGGTTATCTGGGGTAGTTCGCCCCGAAATGGTGAGGTCAGTGCCTCGGTGGTGGCGCCGGCGCAGGCAGCGAACACGTCGATCGAGATCGAGGGGTCGAGCGTGGTCAGCAGCCGCGGCCAGGCCTGCGCGCTGTGCCGACAGCGCGGATCGACGGTGTCGAACGGTGGGGTTCCCTCACCGGAGGAATACGAGTCGCCCAGCGCCGCGAGGGTGCGGGGCTCGGTGGGTGCGGCGGCGGAGGCCGGTTCACCCCAGCCGGCGGAGACCGTACCCGTGATGGCGAAAATCACCAGCGCCAGGATGAGCCGAACGGGCCGGTTGGGGCATCTCTCGACAAATGTCCGGCGACCGAGCCGGCGCCCGGAGCAGGTCGCCACTTCTCGGTCCCGCATAGTCTCGAATGGTAACTGCTCCGCCGGGCCGTGCACCTGCGGATCCGACCCGATGTCAGCTGTCCGACGCCGGGCGGCCAAAAACAGCGGCCGGGGGGCCCGGTGGCACGTACCCACCCGGCCGGACGGCCAAGCACGGAAGGCACCTTCGGGTGCTGCCGGCAGCGCTCCCCAATAGCGGCCGATGGCCGAATTCAGCGGTTCTTCTCGAACACCAGTCGCAGACCTATGAGGGTCAGATGTGGTTCGTGCCGGTCGAGTGTTTCGCTTTCCTTCAGTACCAGTGAGGCGAGTCCACCGGTGGCGATGGCGGTCGCGTGGGTGCCCAGCTCCGCGCGGATGCGCCGGACCAGCCCGTCCACCTGCCCGGCGACACCGTAGATCATCCCGGACTGCAGGGCCTCGACGGTGCCCCGTCCGATGACCGAGCGGGGCGGGACGAGCTCGACCTTGCGTAGCTGGGCGGCCCGGTTGGCCAGCGCGTCCAGGGCGATCTCGATGCCGGGGGCGAGGGCCCCGCCGACGAACTCGCCACGCTCCGAGACCACATCCAGGTTCGTCGACGTGCCGAAGTCGACCACGATCGCCGGACCGCCGTACAGGTGATAGGCGGCGAGCGTGTTCATGATCCGGTCGGCGCCGGCTTCCTTCGGGTTGTCGATCAGGATGGGCACGCCGGTGCGGGTGCCGGGTTCGACGATGACCACCGGCAGATCGCGGTAGGCCCGCACGACCATCCGGCGCAGCTCGCGCAGCGCCGCCGGCACCGTCGAGCAGATCGACACGCCGGAGATCTCGTAGTCGCCCAGCAGACCCCGGTAGAGCAGCACGAGTTCGTCCGAGGTGGAGTGCGGATCGGTGCGCACCCGCCACGAGTCGACGAGGGTGTCGCCCGCGAACACCCCGACAACCGTGTTGGTGTTGCCGACGTCGATGGCGAGCAGCATCAGCCCTCCCGTAGGTCGAGGCCGAGGTCCAGGGCCGGCGCCGAGTGGGTCAGCGCACCGACCGCAAGATAGTCCACTCCGGTCGCCGCGACCTCGGCCGCCACCGCGAGGCTCAGGCCCCCGCTGGCCTCGAGGCGCACACCCGCCGGCCGGGCGATCGCCACCGACGCGCGCAGCTCCCGCGGACCCATGTTGTCGCACAGGATGAGATCGGCCCCGGCCGCCACGGCCTCGGCGACCTGCTCGACGGTGTCGCACTCGACCTCGACCGAAAGCCGCGGGAACCGGGCCCGGACCGCGGCGAACGCTGCCGTGACCCCACCGGCCGCGACGACATGGTTGTCCTTGATCAGTGCCGCGTCGGACAGCGACATCCGGTGGTTGACACCGCCGCCGCAGCGCACCGCGTACTTCTCCAGGGCGCGCAGCCCCGGCAGCGTCTTGCGGGTGTCGCGGATGGCCGCGCCGGTGCCGGCGACCGCGTCCACCCAGGTCCGGGTGAGGGTGGCGACGCCGCTGAGATGGCACAGCAGGTTCAGCGCGGTCCGTTCGGCGGTGAGCAGCCCCCGGACCGGGCCGTTGACCTGGGCCACGGCCTGGCCAGGGGTGATGCGGTCCCCGTCGGCGGCGGTGAGAGTGACAGTCACCGCGCGGCCGAGCACGGTCTCGAACACGGCGGCGGCGACCGGCAGCCCCGCCACCGTCCCCGCCGCCCGGCTGACCAGGGCACCGTGCCCGACCAGCGCGGCATCGACGGTCGCGGCCGAGGTGGCGTCGAGGGCACCGGGTGGTTCGGTGGCGCCACCGCTGGCCCCGGTCGGTCCCATGGTGGCGGCGCCGGGGTCCGCGGTGGGGTCGGCGGTCCAGCCGGGCAGGTCCTCGGCCAGGGCGAGACCGATGACGGCGACCACCTGGTCGGCGTCCAGACCGGCCGCGGCCAGCTGACTGCGGGTACCCGGCGACAGCCGTCCGGCGTGCACCGGCGGCCCGGGCTGGAAGCCGTGGCCGGGCTGGGAGCCCTGGAAGCCCTGGTTGAGCTGGGGGCTCTGGCCGGTGGGAGAGCGCAGGGTCGTCGCCGGGCCGGGGGCGCGCGGGGCGGTCATGACCCTGTCCGGGCGGGTTCGGCGGTCGGTGCGATGGCTTCGATCTCCACGACGAGCTCCCCTTCGGGACCGAGCCGGGTGAGGACCCGGCCGAGCCAGTGCGTGTCGTCGCGTTCGCCGAAGTCCTCCCGCCAGTGTGAGCCGCGGGTCTCGGTACGGGTGGTGGCGGCGGCGACCAGCGCCGTCGCGACGGTGCGCAGGTTCGTCATCTCCCAGGCCGGCGGGCCCGCGGTCACCGTGGCGCCGCTGACCCGCAGATCACCGAGGCCGGCGAGGACCTTGGCGGTCGCGCGCAGACTCTCGGCGCTGCGCAGCACGCCGGCGCCGTCGGTCATCGTCCGGGCCAGGTCGGCCCGTTCGGTCGGGTCGGTCAGCCCGCTGCCCCGCCCCACCAGGGGTGCGGCCGGGACGACGTCGCGCTGCCGACGCGCCCCACCGCCAGCACCGCCACCGGTGCCGTCGCCGGACTGCCCGGCGATGTGGCTGGCGATCCGCGCGGCGAACACCAGCCCCTCGAGCAGGCTGTTGGACGCCAGCCGGTTCGCACCGTGCACACCGGTGCAGGCCACCTCACCGCACGCGTACAGCCCGGGGACGGTGGTGCGTCCCCACAGGTCGGTGCGGACCCCACCGGAGGCGTAGTGGGCGGCCGGCGCGACCGGGATCGGCATGCTCACCGGGTCGACGCCGAACGACCGGCACCGGGCGGTGATCGACGGGAACCGCCCCTCGATCATCCGTGCGCCGAGGCCACGGGCGTCCAGATAGAGATGGTCGGCCCCCTGGGCGGCCATCACCCGTGACATCTGCTTGGCCACGACGTCGCGTGGTGCGAGGTCGGCCAGCGGATGCGCGCCGGCCATCACCCGTCCCCCGGCGGCGTCGACCAGCACCGCGCCCTCGCCCCGCATCGCCTCGCTGACCAGCGGCTGCTGCCCGTCGGCTGACGCGGCGGCCCGGGCGTTCTCGGCCGCGCCGTGGCCGGGTGGCACCCACAGCGCCGTCGGATGGAACTGGACGAACTCCAGGTCGGCGACCACCGCGCCGGCCCGCAACGCCAACGCCACCCCGTCGCCGGTGGACACCCGCGGGTTCGTCGTCGACGCGAAGATCTGGCCCATCCCTCCGGTCGCGAGCACCACGTGTGGGGCGGTGACCGCCCCGACACCGTCCTGGCTGCCCGCGCCGAGCACGTGCAGGGTCGCCCCGGCGGCCCGGCCGTCCGCGTCCAGCAGCAGATCGAGGACGAGGGCGTTCTCGATCACCTCGACCGCCGGGTCGGCCCGTACCGCGGCGATCAGCGCCCGTTCCACCTCGAGACCGGTGGCGTCACCGCCGGCGTGGACGATCCGGTTACGCAGATGACCACCCTCGCGGGTCAGTGCGAACGAGCCGTCGGCGGCCCGGTCGAACCGGGCACCGAGTTCGGCGAGTTCCCGGACCCGCGCCGGCCCCTCGTCCACGAGCACCCGGGCGGCCGCGACGTCGCACAGCCCCACCCCGGCGACGAGCGTGTCGGTGAGATGGTCGGCGGGTGAGTCCTCGGCGGCCAGCGCCGCGGCGATCCCGCCCTGCGCCCAACGGGTGGAACCGGCGTCCAGCTGGGCCTTCGTGACCAGCAGGACACGGGCGGCGGGCAGCTCGCGGCGCGCGTGCAGCACGGTCGTCAGGCCCGCGATCCCCGACCCGATGACGACGATGTCAGCGGCGCGGCTCCACCCCGGGCGGGGTGCGCCGAGCCGGCAGGGCAGCACTGTCACCGGGTGGCCAGGACCGATCGGCTGACCGGGACGGCACCGGCGCCAGCGCCGGCCGCGTTCGCCGGTACCGTGAGGTCGCCGCGCAGGCTGGCCGGGTCATGCGGCAGCGCCTCGGCGGGGTCGCCACCCTGACCGATGATGCGGTTCTCGGCGTCGACGAACAGCACCCGCGGGACGTACCGGCGTGCCTCGGCGTCCTCCATCATCCCGTAGGCGATGATGATGACCAGGTCACCCGGGTGCACCAGCCGGGCCGCGGCCCCGTTGATGCCGATCACCCCGCTACCGGCCGGCCCCGGGATGGCGTAGGTCTCCAACCGGGCACCGTTGTTGATGTCCACGATCGTCACCTGCTCGCCGGGCAGCAGGTCCGCCGCCTCGAGCAGGTCGGAGTCGATCGTGACCGAGCCCACGTAGTTCAGGTCGGCCTGGGTCACCGTAGCTCGATGGATCTTGGCGGTCAGCATGGTGCGCAACACGGTCAGGCCCCCTGACGGTCGGCGGGGAGAACGGGTTCGGCGGTGCGAGTCGGTTCGGCGGTGTGCGCGGGTTCGGGGCGTTCGGCGCCCTGGGCGGGCACAGTGGCGTCGGCGGGCACAGTGGCGTCGGCGGGCACAGCGGCGTCGGCCGACAGCTCGAGCGAGACATTGTCGATCAGACGGGTGCTGCCCACACGGGCCGCGACGAGCAGCAGCGCCGGCCCGGCCCGCACCGGCCCGAGATCATCCGGGCTGGCGAGCGTCAGGTAGTCGACCTGGACTCCCGTCGCCGCATCGAGCACGTCGCGGGCGGCCGCGAGCACCTGCGGCGCCGCGCCGCCGGCGGCGGCCGCGGCCTGTCCGGCCCGCAGTGCGCCGGACAGCGCCAGCGCGTCCTGACGCTGACCCGGCGAGAGGTAGACGTTGCGACTCGAACGGGCGAGCCCGTCGGCCTCGCGGACGGTCTCCACTCCGATCACCGTCACACCGAAGGCCAGATCGGCGACCATCCGCCGGATGCACACCAGCTGCTGGGCGTCCTTGCGTCCGAAGAACGCCAGGTCCGCCCGGACCAGATGCAGCATGGTCGCCACCAGGGTCAACATCCCGTCGAAATGACCCGGTCGGGACGCCCCCTCCAGCACCTCGCCCAGCGGACCGGCGCTCAGCCGGACCAGGGGTGGCGTCTCGTGCACCATGGTCGGCGCGAAGACGACGTCCACCCCCTCCCGGGCGCAGATCGCCAGATCGGCCTCGAGGGTCCTCGGATATCGATCCAGATCCTCACCGGCGCCGAACTGCAGGGGATTGACATAGATGGTCGCGACCACCTGGTCGGCCTGTGCCCGCGCCGCCCGCAACAGGCTGGCGTGCCCCTCGTGCAGCGCCCCCATGGTCATCACGACCGCCCTGGTGGACGGGGGAGCCCCCTGGGCCGGGCCGGCGGCGGCAGGCGGGAGCGCGGCGAGCGCGGCATGTAGCGAGGCCCGGTCCCGGGCGACTACCGGCGGACGAAGCCGCTGGTCACGGTCCCGTTCGGGCGCGGAGGAAAGATCGATGATCATTACTTCTCGTTCCAGTCCTCGGGTGGGTACCGGACGTCGAGCGACACTGTAACTCGCCTGCAATGGTTCCCGCGACCCACTGTGACCCGCGCTGCGCCGAGCTGCATCGCCCTGTGTCGTCCTGTGGCGATCTCGAGAACTGTTTCCAGTATTTTCCTTTTGTCTTATTTGGTTTTTTTGGTGTTCTTGTCGGCCCTGCTCGGACGCCTGACACGACGGCCGCCGGCCGGACCGACGGCGAGGCCGGTCCGGCCGGTGGCTTATAAAAAAAAACGAGCCCACCACACTAACGCGCAGG
>NZ_JALKFW010000004.1:86737-296366 GCF_023243055.1 Frankia sp. AgPm24
GCCCCCCCCCCCCCGCCGCCCGCCGGCGCCCCGGGCGGGGCCGGCCGGCGGGCGGGCCGGTGCGATGCGGTGCGGCGAGACGGCTGGATGTGGCAGGAACGGCCGGGTGGTCGCGGGTGGCTTCCGGATCAGGCGGGGGGAGCCCACCACCGGGGCGTGGCACGGTGCTGGGCCGGGGTGGGCCGGGCCCGGGCAGGCGGAGCCGTGGCGGGCAGGGCCGTGGCGGGCAGGACGGGAACGTCCAGGCCGGGGCTCGGGAGCCTGGAACCGCGCGGGCCGAAGGCACCCAGGTCAGGGTCGTCCAGGTCGGGGTCGTCCAGGTCGGGGTGGGACTGGTCAGGGTGGGACGGGTCGTGGTCGTGCGGGTTGGTGAGGTCCTGCCACACGCGGTTCTCCAGCAGGGTGAGCACGGCGGGCATGAGGATCACGCGGATGAGGGTGGCGTCCAGCAGGATGGCGGCGCCGAGGCCGACGCCGAGCTGCTTCATGCTGACCTGGGAGAGCGTCGCGAAGATCGAGAAGACGGCGACCATGATGACGGCGGCACTGGTCACGACCCCGGCGCTGCGGCGCACACCGACGGTCACCGCGTCCCGCATGGGCAGGCCGGCCTGGCGGGCCTCCCGCACCCGGCTGAGCACGAAGACCTGGTAGTCCATCGACAGGCCGAACAGGATCACGAAGAGCATCAGGGGCAGCCAGATGGTGATCGCCCCGGTGGAGGTGTAGCCGAGCAGGCCGTCGGCCCAGTGATGCTGGAAGACGGCGGCGAGCAGGCCGTACGCGGCGCCGACGGAGAGCAGGTTCAGTCCGACGGCGACCGCGGCGACCAGGGCGCTGCGGAACGCGGCCAGCAGCAGCACGAACGCGAGCACCAGCACGAAGCCGATGATCAGTGGCGTACGGGTGTGCAGGCGGTCGTTGAAGTCCACGGAGCCGGCGGTGGGGCCGGTGACGTCCGCGTGCAGGTTCACCGCGGCCGCCGCGATCGTCGCCGGGATCACCGTGGTGCGCAGTTCGTGCAGGGCCCGGACCGACACGCCGTCGGTGCCGCTGCCCGCGACCGGGATCGAGACCTTCGCGACCTGCTGGTCGGGGGTGTAGGTGACCTGCACCGGTTCGAACATCTGGCCGGTGGTGGTCGCCCGTCGGCGCAGGTCGTCAAGGGCGCGCTGCGCCGCCGGGGCGGTCAGGGCGGAGCCGTCCGTGCTGGAGACGACCACGGACGCCGCGACCTGGCCGCCGGGGAAGGCCGCTGACAGCCGCTCGTACGTCGCCATGATCGGCAGCTTGCGGGGGATGTCGTCGACGCCGGGCTCGGCTGTGTGCATCCCGAGCGCCGGCAGGGTGAGCAGGACGAGCAGCCCGCCGGTGATCGCGGCGACCGGCTTCGGCCGGCGCAGCAGCCGTCCCAGCACTCCCGGCTTCGCCAGTTCGCGCTGGTAGGCGGCCGCTGTCCGCGAGGCCGTCCCGCCGGAGGCGGAAACCGAACCGGAGGCGGAGCCGGCGGCCGCCGAGTGGCCGCCGGCGCGGCGGCGGCGCCAGGGCAGGCGCAGCAGTTCGACCCGGTCGCCCAGCAGGGAGAGCACGGCAGGCAGGACGGTCAGGGAGCCGAGCACGGCCACCAGCACGACGATGATCGTGCCGACGGCGACGCCGTTGAACGTCGAGATCCCGGTGAGCAGCAGACCGGCCATCGACACCGCGACGGTCAGACCGGAGATGAGTACAGCATGCCCGGACGTGTCGGCGGCGATCTCCAGGGCCCGTTCGGGGCTGTGCCCGGCGGCGCGTTCCTCCCGTTCCCGGCGGATGTAGAACAGGGCGTAGTCGACGCCGACCGCGAGGCCGATCAGCAGCATCACCGAGGTGGCGGTCTCATCGGTCGGGAACGCCCGGCTGGCGAAGGCGACCAGGCCGATCGCGGCGACGAACGAGGTCAGGGCCAGCGCCATCGGGATCAGCGCGGCGACGACCGCGCCGAACACGGCGAGCAGAATGCCGAGCGTCAACGGGATCGCGAGCAGTTCGGCGCGCTTGAAGTCCTTGCCGACGGTGGCGCTGAGTGCCTTGTCGGAACTGGCGTCCCCGAACTGTTCGACGGACACGCCCGGATGCGCGGCGTGGACGGCGGCGACCGCGTCGAGCGTCGGGTCGACCTTGGCGCCGTCGCGCAGATCGAAGGTCACCAGTACCGACCGCAGGTCGTGGGAGACCAGGCCCGGATCGGTGCGCACGCCGGGCGCGGCCACGGGTGCGCGTAGTCCGGTGGCCACCCCGGTGGCCTGGACGCGGGCGGCGGTGTCGGTCAGCGCCGCGTGGATCCGCGGGTCGGCGAGCAGCGCCGACGGGTCCGCCGCGGGGGTCGCCCGCTGGATGAGGACGTTCTCGCTGTCGGTGTCGACCCAGCCGTGCGCGGTCAGGGTCTGTTCGGCTCGGCCCGACTCGCCGAGGCCCTCGTCGGCGTCGGTGAGGGTGTGGGTGCCGATCAGGCTGCCGAGGAGGATCGCGAGGACGACCCCCACCAGCCAGCCACCGACGGCCAGTCTCCGGTGGCGCACACTCCAGCGCGCCGCCCGCGCGGCGAGGTGCGTCGGCTGCCGGGACGGGCCGTCCGCCCATCCCGGCCCGGGTGCCTGACCTGGGATTTCGCCTGCTGTACGAGGTGTCGTTCGCATGGGAACGACGATCTCGTCTCGACCGTTCAAGGTCACTGCGGCGAGCTACCGAATGCCTACTGTGGCCCGCCGCCGACCGCGGACTGTGGCCTTCCGCCCTGCCGGGGTGGGGTTGTCCCCACCCCGGCCCCCGTCCGTCCAGCCGGGCCGTTCGTCCAGCGGGGGAGTGCGGGTCAGGCGCCGGAGAGGTAGTCCTTGAAGGAGATGCCGGTGAGGCGCTCGTAGGCCTCGACGTAACGGGCGCGGGTCGCCTCGACGACGTCGTCCGGCAGCTCCGGGCCGGGCTCGGTCTTGTCCCAACCGGTGCTGACCAGGTAGTCCCGGATGAACTGCTTGTCGAACGACGGCTGCGAGCTGCCGGGAGCCCAGGTGTCCTCGGGCCAGAACCGGGACGAGTCGGGGGTGAGCACCTCGTCGGCCAGACGTAGGGTGCCCTCGGCATCGTGGCCGAACTCGAACTTGGTGTCGGCGAGCAGGATGCCGCGCTCGGCGGCCAGGTCGCTGGCCCGGCCGAAGATCTGCAGGGTGAGCCGCTCGAGCTCCGCGGCGAGCTCCGCGCCGACCCGGCCGGCGGCGTCGTCCCGGCTGATGTTCTCGTCGTGCTGGCCGATCGGT
The DNA here is from genome assembly GCF_023243055.1 of Frankia sp. AgPm24. Lineage (NCBI taxonomy): Bacteria > Bacillati > Actinomycetota > Actinomycetes > Frankiales > Frankiaceae > Frankia > Frankia sp. AgPm24. The sequence continues at coordinate 90,031 of NZ_JALKFW010000004.1, forward strand.
GCCTTCGTGGACGGGGTGTAGATCGTCGTGGGCAGCTTGCTGCCGTCGACCAGGCCTTCGGGCAGCGGGTGGCCGCTGACGGCGCCGCTGCGGTTGTAGTCCTTCAGGCCGCTGCCGGTGAGGTAGCCGCGGGCCACGCACTCGATCAGCACCATGTCCAGGCGGCGGCACAGCATCGACCGGCCGCGCAGCTGCTCGGTGTACGGCGCGAGCTCGGCCGGATACTCATCCACGTTGGAACTGATGACGTGGGACGGGACGAGATCGGCGAGCTGGTCGAACCACCACAGCGACAGCCCGGTCAGCACGGCGCCCTTGTCCGGGATCTCGGTGGGCAGGACCACGTCGAACGCCGAGATCCGGTCGCTGGCGACCAGGAGCACGGCGTCGTCCCCGACGGCGAACAGCTCCCGCACCTTGCCCGAACCCAGGTGGGTGAGCCCGGCGAACTCCTCATGTGTCAGCGGCATGTCCTGACCGTACCCATCCCCACCTGCTGCTGGTTCGGTTCCACCGCGTCCGGTGAATCGCCGGCCGATGGCCGCGGCATCCCGTGTGATCGGCAGATCATGATCGATGGTGGGCCCTGTTGGGTGGCGGAGGCTGACGGGAGCAGGGCTGCGTGGACATCTGGCGCGCTTGTCTGGTCGGTGCGGGACGACCTGAGCATGGGATCTACGGGACGGTCCTGACGGCGGGGCTGATCGCCGCGCAGGATCCGAAGGTCGACCCGCTCGGGCAGATCGTCGTCGACGTCCTGATCACGGTGGCCGTGTTCTGGCTGGCCCATGGCTACGCGCACGCGGTCGCCCGGCCGCTGGGGCCCGACGAGGTGCCGGGGCCGCCGCGGCGGGGACTGCGGCTGGCCCGGTCGGCCATGGTGGAGAACTGGCCGCTGGCCCGGGCCTCGGTCCTCCCGATCGCCGTGCTGGCGCTGGTCCGGCTACTGGGTGCGTCGATGGACGACGCGCAGGAGGCCGCGTTGTGGACCTGCGTCGTCCTGCTGACCCTGTGGGGCCTGCGGGCCGGCCAGGCCGCGGGTCTGGGCGGCTGGCGGCTGGTGCGCTACACCAGTGGCAGCGCCCTGCTCGGTGTGGTGCTCGTCGTCCTCGAGATCGCGATCCACTGACGATCGGAAGCCGGCTCGCCGCGAGGCCAGCTGGTGCGCGCTCCGTCCCGTCCCGTCCCTCCCCGCCACGCCCCGCAACCGGCCTCAGAGCAAGATCGGCCTACGCGGGTCGTTGTGGGGGGCATATCGGACACGAACACCCCCACGGCGACCCCTGTGCACCCTGCACACCCGCAACCCCCGAGGGCGGCGTCACGGACCGTGGCCATAGTCCTGATGGGCGGCACTGCGTCGGATGAGCAGGCCGGCGGGGTTGCCGGAGCCCCGACGGTCGGAACAAGGGCGGCCCCTGCCCGCCTGCTGATCACCATCTGGGAATCCCCGATCGCCTGCGGTAGGTGTGATCGGTCGAATACGCTTTGACGAGTGGATGGCAGGCTCGCCGATGCGGTGCCGGACCGGCCAGGGATCGAACTTCCGTTCGACCAGCCCGGACGGTTCTGGCGAGGGAATCTGCACACGCACACGGACCGGTCCGACGGGGCGCTGTCGCCGGCGGAGACGGCGCGGCACTACCGGCAGGCCGGTTACGACTTCCTGGCGATCACCGATCATTTTCGAGCCAGGTTCGGGTTCCCGCTGGTCGACACCCGTGACCTGCGCACCGAGGGATTCACGACCCTGATCGGTGCCGAGCTGCACGCACCGCGTACGGAGTTCTCCGAGGAGTGGCACATCCTCGCGGTCGGCCTGCCCCTGGGTTTCCCACCGCCCGAGCCCGAGGAGACCGGCCCGGCGCTGGCCCGCCGGGCGCGGGCCGCGGGCGCGTTCATCGGGATGGCGCATCCGGCGGCGTCCCTGCTCACGCTGGCGGACGCCGAAAGCCTCGACGCGGCCCACGCCGTCGAGGTGCACAACGCGCTGGCGGCCCTGGAGGACCGTGGCGACAGCTGGCACCTCACCGACATCCTGCTGGGCCGTGGCCACCGCCTGGGTGCCTACGCCGCCGACGACGCGCATTTCCAGCCTCAGGATCCGCCGGCCTGCGCCGGCTGGGTGCACGTCCGCGCCGTCGCCCTCGATCCGAACGAACTCCTGGCCGCTCTCAAAGCCGGCCACTACTACGCGAGCACCGGCCCCGAACTACACGATGTCGAGCTGCGTGAGGGTCAGATCACCGTCCGGTGTTCGCCGGTGCGCAGGATCCTGCTGACCGGTGGCGTCCCGGGCAAGCAGGTGCTGGTGGGAAAAGAACTGACGGAAGGCTCACTCCCGGTCGCGATGTTCGGTGACGGCTACTGCCGGGTCACCGTCGAGGACGCCGCCGGCGGCCGCGCCTGGACCAACCCCATCCACCTTCGACGGCCGTGACCCGGGCGCGGATCAGTCATTCCTTGTGATCGCGCCGCTGACACCAGCGAGGATCCATCGTCCGCTGTTGCGGCTGGCCGGTAGTCAGCCGTGCGGGGGAATCCTTGATGCTGCCGCATATGAGTACTGTCGAGACCGGACCGGTTACACCGCAGGCTGATAGCCCGATCTCATGCCCGCAGCAGAGTGATTGTGCGTCCGGCGAGGCTCAAGGTGGTGGTGATGCTGGTCCGTTCGGCGATGGGTTTCGCGGCGGGTCTGCGGTCGAAGATGACGAGTGTGCCGTGGTCGAGGCCGAGCCGGTCCAGATAGCCATCGAGCTGGGCCAGCCCGGTGGGCAGCGGGTCGGCGGCGCCGCCGGCACGGGCCTTGAGCTCGAAGGCCTCTCGCTGGAGGGCGGGTTTTCCGTCCGGTCCGGGATGGGGCCAGCGGATGAGCAGGTCGATCCGCCCGCGGCCTACGCCGTACTCCCGGTCGACATAACCGCCGCCATTGACGACGCGTTGCAGATACGCCATCAGGACCAGGTGGGGCGCGGCCTCGTGGTAGACCTGCCGGGCAGTCAGGATGTCGCCGTTGGCCCGCCAGAACGCGGCGAACTGTTCGATCAGGCCGGGGATATCCAGGCGACCGTCGGGCAGGACGAAAGCCCGGGCCTTCGGGGCGTCCGAGGAGAACTCCAGCACCGGGTCGGTGAGGATTCGCGCGACGACCTCCCGGTAGATCGGGTTGGCGATCCGGACCGGGGAAGTCTGCGCGAGCAGTCCCAGATCCCTGGCGTACTGGACGTCGTCCGCTGGCGGGTCGGTGGTCGGCTCCGTCCCGGCCAGCACCGGTTCGATGATGACCCGGACCCGGGGCTCGTTGAGCTTGTCGGCCAGCGAGTCGAGATGGGTCGCCCGGGCGCGGATCAGCCGTTCCTTCGCCTCGTTGACGTGGTCGGCGGTGACCGGTTCGATATATGGCACCGCCATCTCGTCCACGATTTCCGCCGCGAGCGCGTTCACCAGCCATGGCTGCCCGGCAGTCAGCTCCATCACCCGGCTGACTGCGTCCGGGGTGAAGACCTGGCCGGTTTCCGCCGTGTGCTGGCCGTAAAGGCCACGTACTTCCTCGGCGGTGAAATCACCGAGCCGCAGCGATCGGACGACGATGTTGAACGGACTCGGGCCACCGAGACGGCTGGGGTCACCGCCAGCGGCGACCTTATAGTCGCGCAGGTCGCGCAGGTCGCGCAGGCCGCAGAGGGCGAGGGCGGCGGGGAAAGCCGCGGGCCGGCGGCCGGCGCCGCTGCGTAGCTGGCCCAGGACACTGATCAACGTCCGTCCGGTCAGCGCGTCGATTTCGTCGAGGAACAGCACGAGTGGTCGGGGGCAGGCCTGCGACCAGGCGGCCAGCGCGGCTCCCAGCAGGCCCCCGTCGGACGCGTCGGACGCATCGGGCCACCGGGGAGGGCGCAGCTGCGGTGGCAGGGCAGCCTCGGCATCTGCCCGGGTGCGGTCGAGGATGGCGCGGGTCGCCGCCCCCACGTCATCGCCCCACGCCCGTCCTGGCTCGCATGAGGTGAGCAGCGCGGCGTACTGGCCGCCGGCCGTGAGTTCGGCGGCCAACGCACCGAGCGTCGTCGTCTTGCCGGTCTGACGGGGGGCGTGCACGACGACGTAGCTCTCCCGGCTGACCAGCCGGGGCACCTGTGGCAGGCGCGCCGAAGCCGGGACCATGTAGTGCCGTTGCGGCACACAGGGCCCGGCCGTGTTGAACCAGTGTCCCAACGTGACCGTCCGGTCTCCTGTCTTCGACGTTCCGCTCAGGTCAGGGCGGCCAGCGCGTCGAAGACGCCGGTGAGGCGTTCGGTGTAGCGCTCGGGGCGGCTGACCTCGTCCAGACGGGGCTCGTCCAGGGGGAGGTCGCGTTCGGCGGCCTGTTTGCGCAGGGTGTCGCGGAAGGGGATACCGGTCTGCCAGGTCTCCATCGCCGCGGCCTGGGTGATGGCGTAGGCGTCCTCGCGGGACAGACCCGTCTCGACCAGTTCGAGCAGCACCGCCGAGGTGTAGACCAGGCCGCCGGTGGCGTCCAGGTTCGCCCGCATCCGGGCGGTGTCGACGACCAGGCCGCGGACCAGCCGGGTGGTCAGGTGCAGCAGGTAGTCGACGCCGGCGGACGCGTCCGGCAGGGCGATCCGCTCGGTGGACGAGTGGGAGATGTCCCGCTCGTGCCACAGTGGCACACCTTCGAGCACCGGGACGTACTGGGCGCGGACGATCCGGGCGAGGCCGGCGATGCGCTCCGACATGATCGGGTTCTTCTTGTGCGGCATCGCCGAGGAACCCTTCTGCCCGGAGCCGAACGGCTCGGACAGTTCGCGGACCTCGGTGCGCTGGCCGTGGCGGACCTCCAGCGCGATCGCCTCACACACGGTGGCGAGCCCGGCGAGCGCGGCCACCCAGTTCGCGATGCCGTCGCGCAGCACCACCTGGGTGGCGACCGGGGTCGGGCGCAGCCCCAGCTTCTCGGCGACGTGGATCTCGACGTCCGGCTCGATGTTGGAGTAGGTGCCCACCGCGCCGGAGATCTTCGCGAGGCCGACCTCCGTGCGGGCGGTGCGCAGCCGGTCACGGCAGCGGGCCAGGCCGAACGCGAGGTCGGCGACCCGGTGGCCGAACACGGTCGGTTCCCCGTGGATGCCGTGGGTGCGTCCGACCCGCAGGGTGTTCCGGTGCTCGAGGCCAAGATCACGCAGGGCGGCGACCAGGGTGTCGGCCTTCGCGAGCAGCAGGTCGGTGGCCTCGACGAGCTGCAGGGCGAGCGCGGTGTCGAGCAGGTCCGACGAGGTCATCCCGAAATGGACGTAGGCGGCGGCCGAGCGGGGCTCGGTGTTGTCCGCCCAGGCCGACAGGAAGGCGATCACGTCATGCTGGGTGACGGCCTCGATCTCGGCGACCGCCTCGGGCGTCGGCGCGGGGGCGGCCCGGACCGGTTCGACGCTGTCGGCGGGAATCCGGCCGGCGGCGGCATGGGCCTCGCAGACCAGCACCTCGACCTGACACCACAGTTCGTACTTGTGTGCCTCCGACCAGACCCGGCCCATCTCGGGCAGGGTGTAGCGGCCGATCACTGACCGGCGCCGACGCTGGCCCCGGCGTCCGCGGTGGCGTCCGCGGGGGCGGCGAGCGCGGCGAGGCCGTCGGCGGCGGCGCGCTCGAAGTCATCCTTGAACTCGGCGAGCCGCAGGCTCAGGTCCGGGTCGGCAAGCGCCAGGATCTGGGTGGCGAGGATCGCCGCGTTCGTCGAGTTGTTCAGGCCGACGGTCGCCACCGGCACACCCGGCGGCATCTGCGCGATCGCGAGCATCGAGTCCATCCCGTCCAGCGCCCCACCGGAGATCGGCACGCCGATGACCGGCAGTGTCGTCATGGACGCGACGGCGCCGGGCAGCGCCGCGGCCAGGCCCGCCCCGGCGATCACCACGGAGATCCCACGGCCGCGCAGCTGACCCACGTACTCGGCCAGTGTGCGCGGTGCGCGGTGCGCCGAGATCGACACCTCCTCGTACCCCACGCCGAACCGCTCGAGGGTCGCGCCGGCCTTGCTCATCGTCTGGGCGTCCGACGGCGATCCGAAGACGATGGCCACCCGTGCCTGCCCCGGCGCGCTGCTGCTCTGCGACACGCTCTGCTCCTGTCCCTGTCGATATCGTTGTCAGTACCCGCGCGTCAGGCGCCGGCGGTGTGGCGCATCCGGGACGGATCCCCGATGTCGGTGCGGTAGTGCGCGCCGGCCAGCGAGATCCGGCTGACCGCCTCATAGGCAGATCCTCGTGCGGATTCCAGGTTGGAGCCGATCGCCGTGACGGACAGCACGCGCCCGCCGGCCGACACCACCTGACCATGCTCGTCCCGCCTGGTCCCCGCATGCAGGACGTCCACGCCGGTGAGGGCATCGGCCGCGGCCAGGCCCCGGATCGGATCACCCAGTCGCGGTGACTGCGGGTAGCCGGCCGCGGCGACGACGACGGTGATCGCGGCGCCCGAACGGAACCGCGGTGTGGTCCGTCCCGTCAACACGTCGGTCAGCGGGGTCGACAGCAGCGCGAGGATCGCCTGCGTCTCGGGATCACCGAACCGGACGTTGAACTCCACCACCCGCAGGCCCCTGCCGGTCAGTGCCAGCCCCGCGTACAGCAACCCACTGAACGGGGTGCCGCGCCGCGCCATCTCGTCGACCGTCGGCCGGATCACCTTCTGGACGATCTCGGCGGACAGCCCCTGCGACGCCCACGGCAACGGGGTGTACGCACCCATCCCGCCGGTGTTGGGCCCGGTGTCCCCGTCTCCCACCCGCTTGTGATCCTGCGCCGGGAGCAACGGCATGATCGCCCCGGACTCGGTGACGATCGCGAACAGCGACACCTCCGGCCCGTCCAGGTACTCCTCGAGGACGACCCGGTCATCCGGCCCGCGCAGACTCGCCCGCACCGCCGCGACGGCGGCCTCGCGATCCTCGGTGACGGTGACGCCCTTACCCGCCGCGAGCCCGTCGTACTTGACGACGTACGGCGGGCCGAACGCGTCCAGATCGGCGAGCGCCGGCTCGACCTCGGTGTGGTCACGGGCGGCCGCCGTCGGCACCCCCGCCGCGCGCATCACCTGCTTCGCGAACGCCTTGCTACCCTCAAGCCGCGCCGCCGCCGCGCTCGGCCCGAACACGGCGAACCCCCGGCGGCGCACCTCGTCCGCCGCCCCGGCGACCAGCGGCACCTCCGGCCCGATCACCGTCAGATCCGCGCCCACCTGTTCGGCGAGCACCGCGACCGCGTCCGGATCGCCGACATCCAACGAGCGCGGCTCGGCGATGTCCGCCGTACCCGCGTTACCCGGGGCGCAGACCAGCGCGTCCACCCGCGGATCACGGGCCAGCGCCCGGCACAACGCGTGCTCACGCCCACCCGAGCCGACGACCAGAATCCTCATGCGCTTCCCTCATCGACGCCGGAGCGCCGATACCGAAATGCGAGCCAGCCGGGTCGAGTCACCCTGACACACTAGCGTGCCAGCTGATCATCTCGCCCACCGTGCGAGTTTGCTCGCTTCGGCTTCGGCGGTGTCACAGGCCGACGCCGGATCGCCACAGAAGGTGTGCCATCCCGTGGACGAGTTGGAGTGCGCAGCGTCGGGCGTCGACCTCGGCCATGCCCGCCACGATGGCGGCGGCGTCGACGGGCCACACCCGGACCTCGCGTCCGAGCACCGTCAGCGGGGCCGGATCGTCGCGGCCCTCGAAGGTGCGACCGTCCGGCTCGACGAAAAGGTGCAGGGAACGACCCGCCGCGGGGAACGACTCGCATCGCCAGTAGAGCAGGGGCCAGGCCTGGAGCCGCTCTCGCCGGTGCGGTCGGCGTCGGCGACGCTCCTGGGACGTGCCCGGCCGTCCGGTGACCCGGTGGTGTCGCTGCGATCCGCGCCGCCCTTCGGTCTCGTGCCGCGAGCCGTCGGGGCCGCTCAGATCATCGGCGTGGGGCGGGTCGGCGACCAGCTGGTGCGGATCGTCGGCGAGGTGGTGGGCCTCGTCGGCGAGGTGCTGCGGGTCGGCCAGGTCGTGCTGCGGGTCGGCGGCCGGGTGGGGTGGGTCGTCCGGGCGGGGTGGGCGGCCGTCGAGGTGATGCCAGGGGTCGAGGCGATCAAGATGGTCGAGGCGGCGCAGCTGGTCGATGCCGGTGGTGGGGCCTGGGCTGGTGCCGAGGTCGATGCCGCTGCCGAGGTCGAGGCTGGCATCGGGGTGCGAGGGGACGGGGTGTCGGGTGGTGGACCGGCGCGGCCGGGCACCGTAGGCACGGACGGTCACGGGGGGGACGAGGTGCTCCGCGGCGCAGAAGTCGAGGAAGTCGCGGAGCTGGGCGTCGACGTGGTTCGCGACGGCGGCGGCGCGTTCGAGTCGCTGGGCCTCGGCCCGCTTGGAACTGCGGATGGCGTGGCTGCCGCGGAGCAGGACATCGGTGAGGGTCTCGGGCAGGGCTTCGCCGGTGGGGGAGAAGCCGACCGGCCAGGCATCCGAGTCGGTCGGGTCGGCGCGGTGCAGGTAGCGGCGGCGCACCGCGGGGACGAGGGCCGTGGACGGTACCGGGGCCGCCTGGCCGGGCACAGAGGGATCATCACCCGATGACCGCGAGCCGATTGTGGTCACCGCCTTCACCCCACCCCACTATCGCTGTCCGTGACTGCACTAGCGTCACTGGTAACTCTGCGTTACGCAAGTGAGCGGCGTGGCGGAACACGGGCCGGCCGGGCCGGGGCGAGGTGAGGCGGAGTGAAGGTCGGGACGAAACCAGACGGGACGGAACAGGACGAAACGGGCGGGCGGAGAGGTGCGGTCAGACCAGGTCGTTGATGACGAGGGTCTGGTCGCGGCCGGGGCCGACGCCGATCGCGGACACGGGGGCGCCGGAGAACTCCTCCAGGGCGCGGATGTAGTCCTTGGCGTTGGCGGGGAGATCGGCGAAGTCGCGGACGGCGGAGAGGTCCTCGTGCCAGCCGGGGAGCTCGGTGTAGATCGGCTTGGCATGGTGGAAGTCGGTCTGGGTCATCGGCATCTCGTCGACGCGTTCGCCGCCGATGTCGTAGCCGACGCAGATCGGCACCCGGTCGAAGCCGGAGAGCACGTCCAGCTTGGTGAGGAAGAGGTCGGTCAGGCCGTTGACCCGGACCGCGTACCGGGCGATCACCGCGTCGAACCAGCCGGTGCGCCGGGCCCGGCCGGTGGTGACGCCGAACTCGCCGCCGATGCGGCGCAGCTCCTCGCCGACCTTGTTGTCCAGTTCGGTGGGGAACGGGCCGGAGCCGACCCGGGTGGTGTAGGCCTTGATGATGCCGATCACCCGGTTGATCCTCGTCGGGCCGATGCCGGCACCGGTGGCGGCGTAGCCGGCGGTCGGGTTGGACGAGGTGACGAACGGGTACGTGCCGTGGTCGACGTCGAGCAGGGTGCCCTGGGACCCCTCCAACAGGACGACCTTGCCCTCGCGCAGGGCGGTGTCCAGGATGAGGCCGGTGTCGGCGATGTGCGGGCCCAGGCGCTTGGCGTACTCGGCGTACTCGTCGCACACCTCGTCGAGTTCGATCCGGCGCCGGTTGTAGACCTTGACGAGGACCTGGTTCTTCTCCCGCAGCACGAGCTCGAGCTTCTTGCGGAAGATGCCCGGGTCGAGCAGGTCCTGCACGCGGATGCCGGTGCGGGCCACCTTGTCACCGTAGGTCGGGCCGATGCCGCGACCGGTGGTGCCGATCCGGGCCTTGCCGAGGTAGCGCTCGATCACCCGGTCCAACGCCCGATGATGCGGCATGATCAGATGCGCGTTGGCGCTGATCAGCAGGCGGGAGACGTCGATCCCACGGGCGGCGAGGCCGTCCATCTCGGTGAGCAGCACGCCGGGGTCGATGACGACCCCGTTGCCGATCACCGGGATGCAGTCGGCACGCAGGATGCCACTGGGGATCAGATGCAGCGCGTAGCTGTCCGCCCCGATGACCACCGTGTGGCCGGCGTTGTTGCCGCCCTGATAGCGAACGACGTAGTCGACGGCGCCGCCCAACAGGTCGGTCGCCTTTCCTTTTCCCTCGTCGCCCCACTGGGCGCCGATGAGGACGAGAGCGGGCACTCGGGCGAGGTTACTAGGGATGACCGCCGCGCGTGGCCGAAGTGTCAGGTCAGACAGCGTCCGACCGTACGGACCGGCTCCGCGGGAGGCCTCCGACGGGCCTCAGACCAGGCCGAGGACGCCGGCGACGGTGGGGTCGCTGTCGGCGAGGAAGGTGCGGCAACGGTCGGCCTCGGCCGTCTCGCCGATGACGGCGGCGGCCTGGCCGAGGACGGCGAGCGCACGCAGGAAACCGCGGTTGGGCTCGTGGGACCAGGGGATCGGACCGATGCCCCGCCAGCCGGCGCGGCGCAGCACGTCCAGCCCCCGGTGGTAGCCGGTGCGGGCGTAGGCGTAGGCCTCGACCGTGCGACCCGCGGCGAAGGCCTGTTCGGCGAGAACCGCCCAGGCGGCGCTCAGCTCCGGCGTGGCCGCCGCGACGGCGCTGGGATCCTCACCGGCGGCCAGCGCAGCGGTGGCGGCCGCGTCCGAGGGCAACCGCGTGGGGGGCGGGCCGGACAGCAGGTTGTGACCGGCCGCGGTGCCGCCATGGCCGCTGTGGCTGCCGTGGCCCGAATCCGACGAGGTCATCATGACCTCATCCTGCCGCACCCGGTCGTGCGGTGCCGCACCGGGTCAGGAGCGGACGGTGACGTTCCACAGGTTCTCGCCGACCACACCGGCCTGCCCGTCGCTGGTCCGGGTCAGGTAGCCGTACAGCGCGGCGATGCCCTGCGACTGCGGGCCGAACTTGCCGTCGACGGTGAGCACGAAGCCCTTGTTGCGCATCGCGGCCTGCCAGACGAACGCATCGGGCCGGACATCCCCGCCGTAGCTGGCGTTCAGGACGGTGCCGCTGAACGAGCCGTCGCCCATCTCCTGCCGGGCCCGGTCGAGGGTCATCGGCGGTTCGGCCGGGGTGAGGGCCTGCTCGATGACGTCACCGGAGCCGGAGCCGACGCTCGCCGGGCCGTTGTTGACCAGCCCCATCTTGCGGGAGCAGGACGGCCACGGCTGCCAGCCACGGGAGTTGTACAGCTTGGCGGCGGCCTCGTCCTGGGTGGCCGGGGATGCCTGGTACGGGCGGCCGGAGTAGCCCAGGCCGTGCCAGGTCTGATCATCGAACTGGTAGGCGCCGGTGAAGCCGTTGCCCGTGTTGATCGCGTAGTTGCCGCCGGACTCGCATTGGCGGAGCTTGGCGAAGTCGTCAGCGGTGGCGGCCCCGGCCGGACTGGCGCCGACCGCGGTGACCGCGAGGCCGCTGCCCACCAGGGCGGTGACCGCGCCGGTCGTACGCAGGATACGGGTCGCAGCCGAGGGGGCCTGCGCTGCCCGGTGCTTACCTCCACGCCGTGCTGACGGCATGTCAGTCCAATCCCGTGTCGCCTGCGGGGTGAGCTGTCGGGTTCGGACTGGGATGGCCCGGCCGGCGTGAGCCGACTTAACCCCAAGGACGTCCGGAGACGCCCGGGAGTGGTTCCCCCACTCCTGCCCATGTCGGTGCGCTCGGCCAGCCGCCTGGACAGTGGGCAGGACTCGGCGTCCGTCCCGACGGCATCGCCTGATGGCGAGTGAGCGGCACTCTAGCGATACCGGTCCAGGCCGTGCAAACCGGGGTGGTTCGTGGCAACCGGGCGACCCACGCACAGGGCGTGGCCCGGACGGGCCGCCCGATCGTGGAACACCGGTGCACCTCAGGGGTCGCCCCCGTGTACCCGAAGGGTTGGCCGGGTAGTACCTCGGTGCTGGGGGTGCCCCGGTGGGGGGTGGTGCGCCCGACCGGCCCCGTTGACTCCCGCGCGCCGGAGATCGTCCGGGCTGTGCGGGGGGACCGGTCGGGTCGTGGCGTCACGCTGCCCGGCCTGTGCGGCCGGGGTGGGACGGCTGGCGCCGCCCGGGGCTTGTGTCCCCATGACCCGGGCGGGTCGGACCAGATGCGGATGGTGCCGGATGGCGGCGTCGCAACCGGTCCAAGGACGCGTTGTGGGTGGCGTCCGGCTCAGTGCGGTGCGGCGGGTGGCTCAGCCGAAGGTGGCGTGCCATGTCGCCGGTCCGACGACACCGTCGGCGGCGAGACCCCTGGCGGACTGCAGCGCGCGGGCGGCAGCGGCGGAGCGTGGGCCGAAATGACCATCTGGGACGAGCGGGTAACCGATCTGGCTCATCCGCGCCTGCCAGGCTCGTACGTCGGCGCGGTTCTGCCCGGCCAGCGCGGTCGAGAGGGTACGGGTGTACGAGGGCGTCGAGAGTGCCGCGGGGGCGACGGTCAGCGCGCCGCGCTGCGCGGTGCGGGACGCCTGCACCGCCGCGCCGGACGAGGAGCCGCCGGCGAGCTGCGCCGTGCCCATGCCACGGCCGCAGACCGGCCACTGCCCGAAGCCGGAACGCTGGGCCAGACGCAGCGCGGCCTCGTCCTGGACCGCGGGTGCGGCCTGGTGCGGCAGGCCGGTGTAGCCGAGGCTGCGCCAGGTGCTGGCCGAGAACTGGTACGCCCCGAAGTAGCTGTTGCCGGTGTTCGTCGTGTAGTTACCGCCGGACTCGCACTGCCGCAGTCCTTCCCATGTGGTCGCCGCCTGCGCTGGACCGGCGACGGCGAGTGAACCGCCGACCGCCGCTGCGAGAACTGGAGCAACCATGAGAACCCGCGCCCGTATACGGGTGCCGGCGCTCCATTGTCGGCCACTGGTACGTGCGTCGGACATGTATGTGTAGTCCTTCCCCACGCCTGCGAGGTGAGCTGTCGGATTCGGGCTGGGAACTGCCCGGTCATGCCAGGGACATCCTGGGACGCGCACAGACCGAAACCACGGTCGGTCTGGCGACGCATGACTTCACCCCTAGAGCATCGAATCCTTTCGATGCTCGGAGATGGTTCCCCCGTTCCTGCCACATGGTGACGGAGAAATCGCCGGTCGGGGGCAGGATTCGGCGTGCCGCCCGACGAATGCCGCACGTTGTCGTTCGGCACGGCGATGACCATAACCACGCCGTCCGGCGAGTCGCCAAGCATTGAATAGGGTGCGTGACCAACAGCACACTCGGCGTGGCTGCTTGGTGATGGGGTGCATTGGCTGGTAACGCGCGTGCGCGCCCGCTCATCAACCTGGCGACATCTTCGAATGGCCGTTTTGTGCGCGCCTGCTCACGCTGTTTGCCGATGGGGCACGATGGGCGGAGCGTAATGATTTATGTCGAACGCGTCACCTGGTCGCCGACGCGCCATGATGAGCGGCCGTATCCGACTGATGGCTTTGTGTGCAGATTCTGCCTTGATGGGGTTCGACGTGGCAATACGCCGATGCTGGTCGATGCGTGGGCAGCTGTGAGATACGCAATGGTCTGCAACCGGCTTGTTACATGGCTGTGATTTGGTCTCGCAACGTAAAGTGATCGTGTCTATGGGTGACAGGTTCGGGGCGGATTGCGGACTCTGACGGGGGGGATGTCCGGTCCATGTCGCCTGTCCGGGACCGCGGCCGGGCGGCCCCACCGCCACGGATCTGACGCTGCGTAGAGAAGTCGTGGCGTTCGGCTGGTAGGTGGGCGGGTGGTCCACGCCCCAGGGGTCGGCTATGGCGCCGTCATGCCTATCCGGCACGGCCGGAGGCTTTGGGCGGAACCGTCTGGCCGCGATGGACCGCGGTGGCGGTGCCCGAGATGTGCCGAGATGACGGTTCCGCGACCGAGAGGACGGTGCCGCAACGCAGTGGTCCCCCAGTCGCGAGCGGCAACTGGGGGACCGGCGGTTCTGGGCGGTGACTCCGCTGCGGGACTGTTTCTCCCGCCCGGGGTCGTCCCGCCCCGGATGGATGGAGCCCGGCTGGTTCGTCGGGCCTTCCTGTCTGGGTCAGGCCTTCCCGAGCGAACGGCCGGTGGAGCGCAGGTCCTCACAGGCCTGGGCGACTCGGGCGGCCATGCCCGCTTCGGCGAGCTTTCCGTAGGTTCGTGGGTCGTAGGCCTTCTTTACGCCGACCTCGCTGTCCACCTTGAGGACACCGTCGTAGTTCTTGAAGGCGTGGTCCACAATGGGGCGGGTGAATGCGTACTGGGTGTCGGTGTCCACGTTCATCTTGACGACGCCGTAGTCCAGCGTCTCCCGGATCTCGCTGAGGTCCGAACCGCTACCACCGTGGAAGACAAGGTCGAACGGCTTGGAGCCGGCCGCAAGGCCCAGCTTCTGTGCGACGTGGTCCTGGCCGTCCCGAAGAATCGTGGGGCGCAGCTTCACGTTGCCGGGCTTGTAGACGCCATGGACGTTGCCGAATGTCGCGGCGAGCAGGTAGCGACCCTTGTCACCCGAGCCAAGAACCTCGGCGGTCCGCCACATGTCACCGGGGGTGGTGTAGAGCTTCTCGTCGATCGCGCCGACGACACCGTCCTCCTCACCGCCGACCACCCCGATCTCGACCTCGAGGACGATCCGGGCGGCGGTCGCGTCCGCGAGCAGTTCCTCGGCGAGCTTGAGGTTCTCCTCGAGCTCGACCGCGGAGCCGTCCCACATGTGCGACTGGAACAGCGGGTCGCGACCGGCCGCCACCCGCTCGCGGGAGATCGCGATCAGCGGCCGGATGTAGGTGTCCAGCTTGTCCGCCGGGCAGTGGTCGGTGTGCAGTGCGATGTTGACCGGGTAGGCCTTCGCGACATGGTGGGCGAACTCGGCCAGCGCCTCGGCGCCGAGCACCATGTTCTTCACCGTGGAACCGGACAGGTACTCGGCGCCGCCGGTGGACACCTGGATGATGCCGTCGCTGCCGGCTTCGGCGAAGCCGCGCAGGGCGGCGTTCAGGGTCTGCGACGACGAGACGTTGATCGCGGGGTAGGCGAAGGCCTCGGACTTCGCACGGTCGAGCATCTCGGCGTAGATCTCTGGCGTGGCGATGGGCATCGGTGGGGCTCCTTGTCGAAGCTGTCGGGGCGCCGATCAGCCATAAAAGGCGGCACGGGCCGGCCCGATCGGGCGCAAGCGCACCCGCGCGACTGTTGGTGGGCGAAGGGTATGACGACGCGCGTCGTTCGGGTGGCCGGATGCGGTGGACGTCGCGGCACAGTTGCGCCGACGCCGGTCGGCCGCGTCCGAACATGGCGCGTCCGGGCGAAGCCACGCCGTCCGGGCGAAGCGGTGCCGTCCGAACGGCCTGGGACAGCGCGGGGTGTGGTCCACCACGGCGACCAAGGGCTCCGCGTCGGACTGTCCGCGGTGGATTGGCGGCACACTGGACGGGTGGATGTCGGTCACCTGTCCGGGACGACCCTGTACGCCGTCGTCTTTGCGATGATCTTTATTGAGAGTGGTGTGCTGGTCGGTTTCTGGCTGCCCGGCGACACCATTCTGTTCGCCGCCGGTCTGGTCGCCGCCGACGGCGGCGCCGATGTCTCCATCTATGCCCTGTCCGGCGGGGTCGCGGTCGCCGCCAGCGCCGGTGCCGTGGCGGGCTATTACACCGGGGCCCGGCTGGGTCGGCCCTATCTGGAACGGCGGCACGGAACAGCCCTGGCTCGGACGGACGACTTCTATCGCCGGTTCGGCGCCGTGACGCTGATCGTGGCCCGGTTCGTGCCCTGGGCCCGGACCTTCGCACCCGTGCTGGCCGGCGCGGTGGCGATGCCGTGGCACCGGTTCCTGGCCGCCGCCGTCGCCGGTGCGCTGGTGTGGGGCAGCGGCCTGATCGTGCTCGGGTATCTGGCGGCGGACATTCCGGGGCTGCGGGACGCGGCGGGCCCGATGGCCGGGGTGGTCGTGCTGGTCTCGGTGCTGGCCGGGCTTGGCGGTGAGCTGCTGCGCCGACGCGCGGGCCGACGCCGCGCCGTGAGCACGGATCCAGCGGCGAGCACGGATCCAGCCGCGAGCACAGATCCAGTGGTGGCGACCGCGACGCGGGCGGATGCTGTGCGGACCGACTCGGCGGTGGACGAGCCGGTGATCGTTGAGGTGCCGTCGACGGGGGTGGCCGTGGTCGACGCGCCGCACACAGCCGACGCGCCGCACACAGAGGAGAGGAGGTAGCCAGGGCCGAAACGTGGTTCGCCACCGTTGGGCTGGGCTGCGATCGATCCGGTGACCTGGGTCGGGGGCCGACCAGGCGAAGGATTCGATGCGCCGTCCGGTCGCTCGTCGCCGGGCGGGCCTGCTGCCCCCGCTCGTCACGGCGGCCCTGGCCGCGGGGCTGACCGCCTGTTCGCTGGCGCCCGGCCCCGGGGCGTCCGGGGAGTCCGGGGCATCCGGGGCGCTGGGCACCCGTGCGACGGACCCCGCCGTCCAGGCCACCTCTACTACCTCTACTACCTCTGTTACTGGCGCCGCGGTGGGCGCGGCCGACGTGCTGGCGTCCACCGGGGGTGTCGCCACGCCGAGCGGGGCGCCCGCGGCTTCGGCCGCCGCCGTGGGGTCGGCGAACGCCCACGCGACGGCGCTCGCGAACATCCTCAACACCGTGGTCATCCTCACCAACCTGATCGCCGCGGAGAACATCGCCGCGGGTCAGCCGACACCCGACGCGGTCGTGCGAGCCTGGATGGCCAGCCCCGGACACCGGGCGAACATCCTCAACCGCTCGCTGCGGCGGATCGGTGCCGGTCCTGCCGGGGGTGGGCCCTACGGCGCCCACTGGACCCAGGACTTCATCACGCCCCCGCGCTGAGATCTCCCGACGTCGGCGGACCGGTGCCACTGGCCTGGATACGGTGTGGCCGGACGATCCCGTAGGGTCGAAACGTCGTCGCCGAGGGCAGTCGGGCCACCT
The DNA here is from genome assembly GCF_023243055.1 of Frankia sp. AgPm24. Taxonomy (NCBI): domain Bacteria; kingdom Bacillati; phylum Actinomycetota; class Actinomycetes; order Frankiales; family Frankiaceae; genus Frankia; species Frankia sp. AgPm24. The sequence continues at coordinate 106,841 of NZ_JALKFW010000004.1, forward strand.
TTCCGGCGCCCTGACGGCGGCAGCGACAGCACGCCGTCACAGGGGTGGCCCGGCGCGGGTGCCCCGGGCAGGAGGAGGGGCCGTGGTTCGCGCGGTGGTCACCGGCGCGGCCGGTTTTCTCGGTGGGGCGATCACACACGCGCTGCGCCAGGCGGGCACCGAGGTGGTGGCGCTGGACATCCGCCGGGCACCGGGCATCACGACGGCCGACATCACCCGTCCGGGGGACTGGGAGCGGGCGCTGGACGGTGCCGATCTCGTCGTCCAGGCGGCCGCCGTCGGCCTGGGTGGCGTGGCGGAACTGACCCCGGTCCGGCCGGGGCGGGCCGGCGCGCCGGTGCGGGTGGCCGCCGGTGAGATCCGGCGGGTGACCCTTGCCGGCACGGCGAACCTGCTCGACGCCGCCGGCCGCGCGGGCGTCGACCGGTTCGTTCATCTTTCCTGCGTGGACGTGGTCAACATCGCCGCCACCCAGCGAGCGTCCACACCGGAGAAGACCATGTCCGCCCCCGGTTCGCCGCAGGCGTGGGCCGAGGGCCTGGCCGGGCCCGGCGGGCTGCTCGACGAGTCGGCGCCGGTCGGGCTCACCGGGGATGCCCGGGCGGACGCGCTGGCCGCGGCGGAGCAGGCGGTGGCCTCGGCGGCCGCGCACGGGCTGGGCGCGACCGTCGTGCGCGTCGGTGACGCCTACGGAGCCCGGGCGGGGCGTTGGACACTGTGGCCGGTGCTGCTGCTGCGCGCCGGGCGGTTCGTGGTGGTCGATGGTGGCCGCGGCATCCTCAGCCCGGTGCACGTCGACGATGTCGTCGACGCGGTCGCGGCGGTCGTCGCGGCCCCGCGAGCCGTGGTGGCCGGCGAGGTGCTCCAGGTCACCGGGGGCGAGTCGGTGCCGGCCGCGGACTTCTTCGGTTACTACGCGGACATGCTGGGCGTGGCGGCGCCCCGCTCGGTGCCCGCGGGCATCGTCGGGGCGCTCGACGGCTGGGAGCGGCTGCGCGCACTCGCCGAGGGGCGTCGGGGGCGCGGCACGACCACGACGACGGCCGGGTCCAGCGCCGGGACCGGGGCGGGTGGACCGCGGGCGCTGGTGCGTGGGGTCGGTGCCCGGCTCGGCGCCGGGGTCGATCCACGGGCTCGGGTGGACGTCGGGCCGCTCGGTGTCCGGGAGCTCACCCGCGAGCGCGGCTTCTCGTCCAGCCGGGTAGGCGAGCTGACCGGCTGGGCACCGAGGGTGCCGCTGGTCGAGGGGATGGCCCGCACCCAGGACTGGTTGCGGGAGCGGGGGCTGCTCGGCGTGCGGGAGCCGTCCCGTCGTGGGTGAGGGGCCGACACTCACCACATCCCGGCTGCTGGCGCTGCCCCTGACCGTGTGGAACGCGGGCTATGTCGCGGAGGAGCTGGCGTCGGCGTTGTCGTTCACCTCGGTCGTGGTCGGTTCGGGTGGTCCCCGGCAGCCGGGGGTGGCGCCGGACGGGGGTCTGGTCGGCACCGATCCGTATGCCGACCGGTCGGACCCGCGTGACCCGGCCGGGTCACTGCGTCGTGAGCTGCGTCGCCGGGCCGGGGCCGGTCGGTCCGTGCTGACCTGGGTGCTGCGGCGGCGATCGGAGCCCGCGGCGGTCGGCCTGCTGGTGGCCGACACCCAGGGCCGGCGGGCGGTGGTCGGGGTGTCGATCGCGTTCGGTTACCGCAGGGAGGGCTACGCCACCGAGGCGGTGCGGGCGGCCGCGGGCTGGCTGGAGTACCGCGGTGTGCTCGTGGAGACGCGGATCCGGCGCGGTGACGCCGTCGGCAAGCGCCTCGGGCAGGCGACCTCGTTCGTGCCGACCCCCGTTCTGGTGGCCGGATGGTGGCGGGTCTGGCTACGGCCGCCGGCCGGCTGAGATCGACCCCCGGCCGGCTGAGACCGACCCCCGGCCTGCGCGCATGCCACCAGTGGACTACCGCGCGGTCCACGTCGTCGGGCCCATTGGTGCCAACCGGGGGCTGTCCCGCGGGCGTCCCGAGGGCCCCTGGCCAGGGGCCCTAACACGGACGAACATCGTTGTGTGTCTGTTGCGTCGATGATGTCCTGTTGACCGGGATCTGGCCGCGACCTTCTCGTAGTTTTCTCGTCACTGGACGAGCGGTGGAACACGCCACGCCGACAGCCCCCTGTTCAGACCGTGACGCCCTGGGGCACCATGTAAAGCGATGTCGCGACCAAGGCCGACGGGCCGAGGGCAGGGCGGGGCGACCGGGGCGGGCTGTGGGAGGCTCGCCGCGCGTCCGGGGAGGGGAGCCCGAACGTTTCGGCGCCACCTGCGCCTGGGAGGTCAGCAGCATGAGCGTGGACACCCCTCGGGGAACACCGGCCGGAGCCCGGCCCGGTGAGGTCACCTATGACCATCTGGTCATTCCGTCGCACTGGCGGCGGTCACCCGCCTCCACGCCCGGCGAGCCCAACGCGCTGTTCCCGTCCGAGGACGGTGCGTCCGGGCAGCCCGATGCGATGCCGCCTGGTCCGCCCTCGGGGGCGATGACCGGGCCGTTGCTGGTCGGGACGACCGCACGTGCGTTCGCCAAACTCGACGACATGATTCGGCTCAGCGCCGAGGAGAAGGCGGTGATCGCCGCCCGCCGTGACGAGGCCGAGCGTGCACTGCGGGCGATCTTCCCGCCGCGGTGCGCGCTGCCGCTGGTCGGCGTGGCCACGATCGGCTCCGCCGGTCGCGACACGATGATCCGCCCGCTGGACGAGGTCGACATCTTCGCGGTCTTCTCCGCGGCCAACAGCGCGTGGAAGCGGTTCCGCTGGGACTCGCGCGACCTCGTCCTGTGCGTGCGCAACGCGATCGGCGGCGAGCGCATCCAGACCATCGGCAGCCGCGGCCAGGCCCTGCGCATCGTCTACGACGCCCCGCCGGATGTGCATCTCGTGCCCGCCTTCGACCATCCGCGGGCCGGTTACGTCATGCCCGACCGGGTCGGCGGCTGGTTGCCGACCCGACCCGAGCGACACCTGGGCTGGACGGCGGATCTCGGCCCCCGGGTGATCTCGGCGGTGCGGCTGCTCAAGGCCTGGAACCGGGTGTGCGGCAGCCACCTGCGCTCGTTCCATCTCGAGGCGCTCGCCGGGCAGGTGCTCGGTGGTCGTGGTCTGAACACCCGCCAGGGCCTGGCCGAGGTCTTCCGGTACATGGACGAGGTGGGTCTGCGCGTCGCCGACCCGGCCGATGTCGGTGGCGATCTGTCCAGCTACGTCCGCTCCGAGGATCTTGACGTGCTCGGGGAGAACGTCCGCTTCGCCCGGCTCTACTCGGCGAAGGCGCTGGCCGCCGAACAGGCCGGTGACCACGGGGAGGCTGTGGCCCTGTGGGGCGCGGTGTTCGGCCCGGAGTTCCCCACCTTCGGCTGAGCCCCAGCGGCCCAGCGGCCGGCTGGGCCGCTGCTCAGTGCTCAGTGGTCGGGGTGATCGGGTCGTCGGCCCAGGCGGGACAGTTCCGCCTGGGCGTAGACCAGTGCGGTCGCCGCCTGGCGGTCGCGGTGGCCGCTGCGCACCCGGACGGGGCCGTCGATGGTGTCGAAATGGACGTCGGCCAGCCGCAGGAGCCGGGCCAGCGGGTTCGCGATCAGCCGGATGCTCTGCACCTTGCCGTGCGCGATGATGTCGGTGTGGCGCCGGAGCAGTCCGTGTCGGGCGACGAAGATCCGGTCGTCGGCGCCGCAGGCGAGCACCCACCAGTGCGCCGGCGCGAGCAGCAGTGCCCGGCGCGGTCCGCGGGTGAGCGCCACTGCGGCGACGTCCACCCCGGGCAGCAGCGCGCCGACGAGCGCCATCGCCTCGTCGTGGCGGGCCACCGGCAGCAGGACGGTCGGGCCGCTGCCGGCGACGTTCATCCGCAGGGTCACCCAGCCGAACGGTCGCCACAGCAGCGGCGCCGTGATCCGCAGTGCCTGGACCCGCCCCGGTGGCACGGTCGCATGGGCCCGTTCGATCAGGCCGCTGTCCAGGCGTAGCCCGTCCGCAGAGGTGGACACCGTGTACGGATAGCCGACGGCGAACACCCGGACGGTGCGATGCCACAGCCAGCCGAGGATCGGGATCGCGCCGAGCACACCGGTGCGGGTCCCGGTCAGCAGGGACGGGACGGCGATGGCCGCGACGCCGAACACCGCCACCCACGGCGCCGGGGACAGCGCGATCGCCGCGGCCAGCCGGGTCGGCGGCACCTCGGCGAGCGTCGCCGACCCGTCCGACCCGTCCGAAGGGCCGAAGGGGCCCGGGGCCGCCGGGCTCGCCGCCGCGGGCCGCGCGGAGCCGGTCAACAGCTGGCTGCGCAGCCGCTGGGCGTGGCCGAGCGAGAGGTAACGCAGGTCGGAGGTGGCGCTGCCGCCGTCGGAGTCGGCCCGGTCCCGGCGTTCGTGGCCGGCGAGGTCGAGTCGCACGACGGCGAGCCCGACCAGCCGGGCGAGCAACGGCTGGACGAGATCGACGGCCTGCAACCGGTCGAGGCGGACATAGCGGGTACGTCGCACCAGCAGGCCGGTGTCCAGGCGCAGCCCGTCGCCGTCGAGCCGGTAGCGGGTGAACCGCCAGACGCAGTACCCGTAGATGCCGGCCGCCGGTACCAGGAAGAGCATCGTGAGGCCGATCGCTCGGGCGGTCACCTCCTCGGCGAAGGTTCGCCCGACCGTCGCCGCGAAGGCGGCGACGATCACCCAGCCGCGCAGGAACGGTGTCAGCGGATGCAGCCGTCGGTACCCGTCATCGCCCGACTCCGGCGACTCCGGCGACTCCGGTGGGTCTGGTGGGTCCGGTGGGTCCGGTGGGTCCGGTGGTTTCGGCGGGTCCGCCACGGTTGGTTCGGTGGCCTCCCAGGAGGTGGTCAAAGCCCGGCCGATCTGGCCTCGCCGCGTTCGGTGAGGGCGTCGCGCAGCCGGGCGGCCTCGGCGGGGCGCAGACCGGGGATGACGGCGTCGCTGGTCGCGGCGGCGGTGTGCAGCTGCACCTTGGCGATGCCGAACCGGCGGGCGAGCGGTCCGGCGCTGACGTCCACCAGTTGCATCCGGCCGTAGGGGACGACCACCAGGCGCTGGATGAGGATGCCCCGACTGATCAGGAGATCGTCCTCCCGCTCGGCGTAGCGCCAGGCGCGCCAGACCCGCTCGATCGCGAACCAGGCCCAGCCGGCCACGGCGATCGGGACGGAGGTCAGCAGCAGCCACGGCCAGCCGTCCACCATCACCGTGATCAGCAGTGTGAGCATGACGGCCGGCACGGTCACGCCCAGCAGCAGGGTTCGCCGCAGCCGGCGTAGCTGCGGCGGCAGGACCTGCCAGGACGCCGGGTCCGGAATGAGCGCTTCGGCCATGGGGCAACCTTAGGTCGCCCGCTGATTACGTCTGCCTCGATTTCGGCCAGTGGCGTGACCGGACCGGTTCGACCGGGGCCGCCTGATCCGGACGGGCGAGCCGCCCCGGCCACCAGATCCGCCGACCGATGTCCAGACTCAGCGCCGGGACCAGCACCGATCGCACGACCAGGGTGTCCAGCAGGACGCCGAAGGCGACGACGAAGCCGATCTCGGCCAGTTGGACCAGCGGAAAGATGATCAGTGTCGAGAAGGTCGCGGCGAGCACGATACCGGCGGAGGTGATCACCCCGCCGGTGACGGCGAGCGCGTGCAGCACGCCGGGCCGGGCACCGATCCGCTGCGCCTCCTCCCGGACCCTTGTCATCAGGAAGATGTTGTAGTCGACGCCGAGGGCCACCAGGAAGATGAACGCGAACAGTGGCAGTGACGGGTCGGCGCCGGGAAACCCGAACAGCCAGCGGTAGGCGACGGCGCTGGCCCCGAGCGCGGCCAGATACGACAGCACGACCGTCACCATCAGCAGCAGCGGCGCGATGATCGCCCGGAGCAGGAAGATCAGAACGGCGAACACGACCGCGAGGACCAGCGGGATGACCACGGTGCGATCCCGGACGGCGGCCCGGCGCACGTCGAGGTTCACCGCCGTGTTGCCGCCGACCATCGCCGCCGCGTCCGGGATGCGGTGCACCCGCCGCCGCAGGTCACGCACCGCCGCGAAGGACGCGGCGCTGTCCGGCCGCTCCCGCAGGACCACCAGGAACTGCACCTGGTGGCCGGCCCGTCCGGTCTCGGCCACCGCGGCCACCCCGGGTGCCGCGCGCACGGTCGCCTCGACCGCCGCCGCCGCCGCCGTGTTCGCGATCACATAGGTCGGCGCCGCGACGCCCGGCGGGAAGTCGGTGGCCACCAGGTCCACGCCGCGCACCGACTCGACGTCGCGGCGGAACCCCTGGTCGCCGCGCAACGAGGTGTCCATCGCGAACAGCCCGAGGGTGAGCCCGCCCAGCAGCAGCGACGTGATCACCCAGACCGTGCGCGGCCGGCGGTCGATCGCCGTACCGACGCGGACCCAGCGTCCCGGCTCCTCGGCGAGGTCGAACTCGGTCAGATCCTCATGGCCGGGGACGGTCGGGGCGGCGAGCGCGGCGGCGTGCGCCGACCGGGCGGCCGCGCCGTGGCGGGCCGCCTCGGTGACCGGCGGGTGTTCACCGAAGTGGGGAATCCGCGGCCAGAACAGCCGCCGTCCGCACAGCACCAGCGCGGCCGGCAGCAGGGTGGTCATCGTGACCAGGGCGGTGGAGATACCGATCGCGCCGACCGGGCCGAGCCCCCGGTCGGAGGCGAGCTCCCCGACCAGCAGGCAGAGCATGCCGATGATGACGGTGCCGGCGGAGGCGACGATCGCGGGGCCCGCCCGGCGCATCGCCTGGCGCATCGCCTGGCGCGGATCACGATGCCGGGTCAGTTCCTCCCGGTAACGGGCGATGAGCAGCAGGGCGTAGTCGGTGCCCGCGCCGAAGACGAGCACCCGCAGGATGCCGGAACTCTGCCCGTTCACGGTGAGCCCGGAGTGCCGGGCGAGCAGGTCGATGATGCCGGCGGCGGCCTGGTCGGCGATGCTCACGGACGCCAACGGCACCAGCCACAACAGCGGACTTCGGTACACCACCAGCAGGATCACGGCGACGATCCCGGCGGTGACCAGCAGCAGCCGGGACTCGATCGTGCTGAACAGGTGGTAGGTGTCGGCGACCAGGCCGGCCGGTCCGGTCACGGCGATCTGGGTACCCGGGGGAGCGAGCCCGGCGGTGATCCGGCGCATCTGGCGCACCTCGTCGGTGAACCGGGCCACATCGTCGGACTGGGCCAGGGGCACGGTGAACACCAGTGTCCGGCCGTTGGGCGAGAGCACCGGCCCCAGAATCCGCCCGGACGCGAAGGGCCTGAGCGCCGCGGCGATCGCGGTGGCCGCCGTCCGGTCCCGGGCGGCCAGACCGCTGGGTCTGGTCATCACGACGACGGTCGGTACGGCGTCGCCGCCGGGGAACTCGCGTTGTGCCGCGAGCAGCCGGGTGGACTCGGCCTCGGCCGGCAGGAAGGCGGCGGCATCGTTCTTCTCTGCCTGCGGCAGGTGGAAGGCCAGCGGGCTCAGCGCCGCCGCGACGACGATCCAGAAGGCGATGACGAACCAGGCCGACCGACGGCCGAGAATCCACGACACGGTCGGTCACCTCCCTGCTCGCTCACCCACCGTTACGGCGTCGGGTGAAATCGTCGCAGGTCCGTGCCTGGGGCGCTGGTTCAGCCCGTCGCCGCCCAGGCCCGGGCGACGTCGGCGGCGACCGCGACGTTGTTACGCACCGCGTTGATGTTGACCTCGAGGCTCGCCCCGCCGGTCTCGCGATGGAATGTCTCCAGCAGGAAGGGAGTGACCGACTTGCCGCGGATGCCACGTTCGGACGCCCAGGCCAGCGCGTCGGCGAGCACCCGGTCGTGCAGCCCGGGGTCGAGGGCCAGTTCCACCGGCAACGGCGCGGCGACCACGATCGCGTTGCGTAGCCCCAGGTCGTCGGCCGCGCTCATGGCGGCGGCGACCTGCGCCGGCTCACTGACCCGCCAGTCCAGGTCGTAGGAGGTGTGTGGCAGGTAGAAGCCGGGAAACGTCGACGTGCGGTAGCCGACGACGGTGACCCCGAGGGTCTCGAGGCGTTCGAGGGTGGCGCCGACGTCGAGAATCGACTTCACCCCCGCGCACACCACCGTGATCGGCGTGGTGGCCAACGTGACCAGGTCGGCGGACTCGTCGTAGCTGTCGCCGGCACCGCGGTGCACGCCGCCGAGCCCGCCGGTGGCGAACACCCGCACGCCGACCCGGGCGGCGAGCAGCGAGGTGGCCGCGACGGTCGTCGCGCCGGTCCGGCCGGTGGCGCGGGCGACCGGCAGGTCACGTACGGACAGCTTGACGACGTGCGGGTCGTCGGCGATCCGCAGGAGATCCGGGTTGTCCAGCCCGACCCGGGGCACGCCGTCGATGACCGCGACGGTCGCCGGGGTCACCCCCTGCTCGCGGAGCTGCGCTTCGAGCTGGGTGGCGACCTCCCGGTTGCGGGGCCGCGGCAGCCCGTGCGCGATCAGGGTCGACTCCAGGGCCACCACCGGCTCCCCGGCCGCCAGGGCCTGGCGCACGGCCGCCGAAACGACGATGTTCGATCTGCCCGCCATGCGCCGACCCTATGCGACTCACTGATTAACCTGTTGCAACCCTTTTTGTGCGGTCGGCTACGTCCGCCGCTACAGGGTTTTGCCGGTGCTGGCCGCCGACGCGGGCGCGGCGGTGACGGTCAGCGCGGCGGCGCCGGGTGTCGCGTCCACCACGGCCTCGTCGCCGTCGCGGATCTCCCCGGCGAGCAGCTGGCGGGCCAGCTGGTCGCCGATGGCGGTCTGCACCAGCCGGCGCAACGGCCGGGCGCCGAACACCGGGTCGTAACCGACATCGGAGAGCCAGGCCCTGGCCGCCGGGTGGACGGTCAGGGCGATCCGCCGGTCCCGCAGCCGGTCCCGCAGCCGGTCGAGCTGCAGATCGACGATGCGGGTCAGGTCGTCCCGGCCAAGCTGCTCGAAGACGAGGACGTCGTCGAGCCGGTTGAGGAACTCCGGCTTGAACGCCTCCCGCACCGCGACCATCACCGACTCGCGTCGCACCTGCGGGCTCAGGGTGGGATCGGCGATGAACTGGGAGCCCAGGTTGGAGGTGAGGACGAGGATGGTGTTGCGGAAGTCGACGGTGCGCCCCTGCCCGTCGGTCAGCCGGCCGTCGTCGAGGACCTGCAACAGGATGTCGAACACGTCGGGGTGGGCCTTCTCCACCTCGTCGAGCAGGATCACGCTGTACGGCCGGCGCCGGATCGCCTCGGTGAGCTGGCCGCCGGACTCGAAGCCGATGTAACCGGGGGGCGCGCCGATCAGGCGGGCCACCGAGTGCTTCTCGGCGTACTCGCTCATGTCGATGCGCACGACCGCCCGTTCGTCATCGAACAGGAAGTCGGCCAGCGCCTTGGCGAGCTCGGTCTTGCCGACGCCGGTGGGCCCGAGGAACAGGAACGACCCGGTCGGACGGTCGGGGTCGGCGATGCCGGCCCGGGCCCGCCGGACCGCGTCCGACACCGCCCGCACGGCCTCCTCCTGCCCGATCACCCGGGCGTGCAGCTCGGATTCCATCCGCAGCAGCTTCGCCGTCTCGCCTTCGAGCAGCCTCCCGGCGGGGATGCCCGTCCACGCGGCGACGACCTCGGCGACATCGTCGGGGCCGACCTCGCCGCCGAGCATGGCGCCACCGGACGAGCCGGCCGCGGTCACGGCGTCGGCGGCCTCGGTCAGGCGCCGCTCGAGCGCGGGGATCGTGCCGTACCGCAGCTCACCGGCCCTGGCCAGATCGAGATCACGCTCCGCGAGCTCGGCGGCCCGCCGGGCGTTCTCGAGCTCCTCCTTGATCTTCTGGACCTCGGAGATCGAGTCCTTCTCACGGTGCCACCGCGCGGTCAGGCCGGACAGTTCCTCCCGCCGGTCGGCCAGTTCCCGCTGCAGGCGCTCGCGGCGCTCCCGGGAGGCGTCGTCGCTCTCCTTCGACAGCGCCATGTCCTCGATCTCCAGGCGGCGCACCGCGCGCTCGAGCTCGTCGATCGCCACCGGACGGCTGTCGATCTCCATCCGTAGCCGGGAGGCGGCCTCGTCCATCAGGTCGATGGCCTTGTCCGGCAGGAACCGCGCGGTGACGTACCGGTCGGACAGGGTGGCCGCGGCGACCAGGGCGGCATCGGTGATCCGCACGCCGTGGTGCACCTCGTAGCGCTCCTTGAGGCCACGCAGGATGCCGATCGAGTCCTCCACGGTGGGCTCGCCGACCAGCACCGGCTGGAAGCGGCGCTCCAGCGCCGGATCCTTCTCGACGCGGGTGCGGTACTCCTCGAGGGTGGTGGCGCCGATCATGCGGAGCTCGCCGCGGGCCAGCATCGGCTTGAGCATGTTGCCGGCATCCATCGCGCCCTCGGCCGCGCCGGCACCGACGACGGTGTGCAGTTCGTCGATGAAGGTGATGACCTGGCCCTCGGCCTCGCGGATCTCGTTGAGCACCGATGTCAGCCGCTCCTCGAACTCCCCCCGCAGCTTGGAGCCGGCGACCATCGAACCGAGGTCGAGCGAGACGATCCGCCGACCGCGCAGCGACTCGGGGACGTCGCCCGCGACCACGCGCAGCGCCAGGCCCTCGACGATCGCGGTCTTGCCGACGCCGGGCTCGCCGATGAGTACCGGGTTGTTCTTGGTACGCCGGGCCAGTACCTGGATCACCCGGCGGATCTCGGCGTCCCGCCCGATCACCGGGTCGAGCTTGCCCCGCTGGGCACGCTCGGTGAGATCGATCGAGTACTTCTCCAGCGCCCGGTAGGACCCCTCCGGATCACGGCTGGTGACCCGGTGGGCGCCGCCGCGGACCTGGTCGAACGCGGCCCCCAGCGCATCGGGCGTGGCGCCGACCCCGGTCAGGATGCGCCCCGCCTCGCCGCCCTCCTCCGCGATGGCGACCATCAGGTGCTCGACCGAGGTGTACTCGTCGCCGAGGCGGGCGGCCTGCCGCTCGGCGCCCGTCAGCACGGCGATGAGCTGGCGGGACAGCTGGGGGGCGGAGACGCTCATCCCGGTCGCGCGGGGCAGCCGGGAGAGGGCGGCCTCCGCGCGGGTGCGGACGGCCTCGGCCGAGGTACCCACGGACGCCAGCAGCGCGGCGCCGACGCCATCCGCGGTCTCGAGGAGCGCGGTGAGCAGATGCAGGGGGTCGACGAGCGGGGACCCGTCGCCGGTGGCTCGACTGATCGCCGCGGAGAGGGCCTCCTGCGAGCGGGCGGTGAGGCGTTCAGCGTTCATCGTTCACCATCCATCGTTCACCGTTCACCGCCCGTCCTGCACCGACGACGACCACCATGGAGGTTCACCCTCGGTGCTCACCGTCGGCGTCTGCGGGTGTGGCGGATCGCGGAGGTCACAGAAACAGGTCGGTCTGTTCAACGCTCACTATACCTGAGTCGTTCCCACTCAATCCTGATGTGGAACCTGGGCTCCCCGCCTGGGGCGCGCGGACCGGTTGCGGTCGCCACTCGGGCCGGAGACGGCGAAGGGGCTTCTCCTCCGCCGGACAGCGGGAGAGAAGCCCCCAGGGGACGTGGTCAGCGCCGCGGCAGCGGCCGCCATATCACCACCGCCCCACGCTCGATCGGGACGAGATCACGTCGATGACTCGCGTGCGCCTCGGCCACCCGGCGTTCCGCGTCCGCGCGGGCGTGGGCCAGTTCGTCGGCGAGCTGGCGAACCTGGGCCTGCAGCGCCATCACCTGGGCGCCCAGCCGCAGGATCTGCCGAATGCCCTCGAGGTTGACGCCTTCCTCCTGGGACAGCCGCTGCACCTCACGCAGCAGCGCGACATCCCGGGCCGAGTACCGTCGTCCGCGCCCGGGCGTGCGCCCCGGGGTGACGAGCCCGAGCCGGTCGTAGGACCGCAGCGTCTGCGGATGCATGCCGGCGAGCTGCGCGGCGATCGAGATCACGTAGACGGGTGCGTCCTCGTCATGCGCCAGCCCGGGCAGCGGACCGGTGGGGAAATAGCCCTCCGGTCGCCCCTCTGCCACCGGCAGCTGGGCCGGATTCGGTGTGGCGTGCGAGGTCGGTGCCGCCTTCGGCACGGACCTGGCGCCGGGCGGGTCGGATGTGCGATTGGGACGTGCGGTCATTCCCCAGCCTCCATCTGCTCCATCATCGCCGCCCGTGGATCCTCGGGGTGGGCCTGAGCGAACTCGAGCAGCGCGGTGCGGGCCCGGGCGGACAGCGACGACGGCTTGGGCACGACCACCTCAAGGGTGACGATCAGGTCGCCATGACCGCCACCGGAGGTGGGAACACCCCGGCCACGGGCCCGCAGCCGCCGTCCGCTGGAGGTGCCGGCGGGAACCTTCACGGTGAGCGGGGCGCCGTCCAGGGTCGGTACCCGCACCGACGCGCCCAGGGTGGCCTCGGTGATCGTGACCGGCAGCGTGACCATCAGGTTACTGCCCTCCCGGTCGAAGATCGGGTGCCGCAGCACGTGCACGGTGACCTCGAGGTCACCGCCCGGTCCGCCACGCTCGCCGGGCGTGCCACGCCCACGCACCCGCAGCCGCTGCCCGTCGCTGACCCCCGGTGGGATGCGGATGCGCTGCTCACGCTCCCGCCGACCGGTGCCCCGGCAGTCCGGGCAGGGATGGTCGATCATGGTGCCCTTGCCGAGGCAGTCACGGCAGGGCTCGGACAGCGCGAAACCGCCCTGGGCGCGGGAGACCACGCCGAGCCCGCGGCAGGTCGAACAGGTCCGCGGGGAGGTTCCCGGCCGGGCGCCGCTGCCCTCACAGGTGGTGCAGGTGGCGGCGCCGGGGAGCCGAACCGAGGCCTCGAGACCGGTCAGCGACTTCTCGAACGAGATCGTGAGCTCGGCCTCGATGTCCGTGCCACGGCGGGGACCGCGCCCCGGCGACGAGCGCTGGAACATGTCGAAGAAGCCACCGAGGCCACCACCGCCGTTACCGAGCAGATCCTCGAAGTTGAGGTTCGCTCCGCCACCCGGGGCACCGAAACCGCCGCCCGGGCCGAAGCCGCCACCGGGTCGGCCGCCGGCGCCGCCGAACGAGCCGGGCCGTCCGCCGGCCGCGAACAGCGCCCGAGCCTCGTCGTACTCGCGCCGACGTGTCTCGTCGGAAAGCACGTCATAGGCTTCGGACACCTCCTTGAACCGGGCCTCCGCCTTGGCGTCCCCCGGGTTCTTGTCGGGGTGCAGCTCGCGAGCCAGCTTGCGGTACGCCTTCTTGATGTCGGCCGCCGTGGCGTCCTTGGGAACGCCGAGAGCGGCGTAATAGTCCTTCTCGACCATGTCGCGAACACTCACGGCGCCCCTCCTTTCGTGGTCGTCTCACCCGGCCGGGCGCCCGCCCCGGCCGACCGTTGCCCGGGTCGGCGCCTGCCCGCCCGACCCGTAGCCCGGGTCGGGCGCTGCTCGGCCGGCCGCACCGTGCCCTGCCCTGCTCGCACGCCGCGGTGGTGGCCCGGGAACGCTCCCCGGGCCACCACCCACCCACCGGTCTCAGCCAGCGCTGACGGTGGGCCCGCCGTTGTCCGGGCCGGGAATCGTGCCGGTGTCGTCCGGTACCGGTGCGGCCCGTTCGGTGACCTCGTCGTTGGCTCGCGCCACCGGCTCGGCCGGTTCCCCGGAAGGTTCCGCGACGGCCACCTGGGCCGGACGCAGCACCCGACCCGCGTGAAGATAACCGGCGCGGAAGACATCGACGCAGGTGGGGCCGCTGACATCAGACCGGTAGGAGTGCATGAGCGCCTCATGCACGGCCGGGTCGAACTCGTCGCCCGCGACGCCGAACCGCTGGAGCCCGGCCGCTTCGAGCGCGGTTTCCAGCGCCTCCGCGATGGCCTTGAACGGGCCTTCGAGGTCGCCGTGGTCGCGGGCGCGGCCGATGTCGTCGAGGGTGGACAGCAGACTGGTGAGCACCTTGGCCGTGGCCTGCTCGCCGATCTGCTGCCGGTCCCGCTCGACCCGACGACGGTAGTTGTCGAACTCGGCCTTGAGCCGCTGAAGATCGGCCGTACGCTCGGACGCCTGGAGCCGCAGCGACTCGATCAGCTCGGCATCCGCCGGGTCGACCGCCGGGTGGGACCCGACACCCTCATCGCCAGGGCCGCCACCGGGACCGCCGCCGGTCACCGTGCCGCTCTCCGGCCGGACCTCGCCGCTGTCCGGGTCGATCCGCCGCCGATCGCGGACGACCACCCGAGGCTCGTCACCCTCGTCCGGGCCGGAGCCCCACCAGTCGCCGGACTGGCTGGAAGTCACTTCCCGCCCTCCTTGTCCTCGTCGACGATCTCCGCGTCCAGCACGTCGTCGTCCACCGGCCCACCGGCGGCGCCCGGGGTGCCGGCGCCGTCCTGAGCGGCCTGCTCGTACATGGCCTGGCCCATCGCCTGGCTGGCCGCGGCCAGCGCGTCGGCGGCGGTGCGGATGGCGGCCGAGTCGGTGCCCGCGACGGCGCCGCGCAGGGTGCCGAGCTTCTCCTCGACATCCGCCTTCAGCGTGGCGTCGAGCTTGTCGCCGTTCTCCGCGAGGAACCGCTCCGTGGAGTAGACCAGCGTCTCGGCCTTGTTACGGGTGTCGGCCTCCTCGCGACGCTGACGGTCCTCCTCGGCGAACTGCTCCGCGTCCCGGACCATCCGGTCGATGTCGTCCCGCGGCAGGGCGGAGCCGCCGGTGATCGTCATCGACTGTTCCTTGCCGGTGCCGAGGTCCTTGGCGGACACGTGCACGATGCCGTTGGCGTCGATGTCGAAGGTGACCTCGATCTGCGGCAGACCACGCGGGGCCGGCGGCAGACCGGTCAGCTCGAACATGCCGAGCTTCTTGTTGTAGGCGGCCATCTCGCGCTCGCCCTGGAAGACCTGGATCTGCACGGACGGCTGGCTGTCCTCCGCCGTGGTGAAGATCTCCGAACGCTTGGTGGGGATCGTGGTGTTGCGCTCGATGAGCTTGGTCATGATCCCCCCCTTCGTCTCGATCCCGAGGGACAGCGGGGTGACGTCGAGGAGCAGAACGTCCTTGACCTCGCCCTTGAGCACACCGGCCTGCAGCGAGGCGCCGACGGCGACGACCTCGTCCGGGTTGACGCCCTTGTTGGGCTCCTTGCCACCGGTCAGGTCACGAACCAGATCGACGACGGCGGGCATCCGGGTGGAACCACCGACGAGCACGACGTGGTCGATGTCGCTGACCTTGATCCCCGCGTCCTTGACCGCCTGCTGGAACGGGTGCCGGCAACGGTCGATCAGATCCGCGGTCAGCCGCTGGAACTCGGCGCGGCTCAGCGCCGTGTCCAGATGCAGCGGACCATCGGCCGACGCGGTGATGTACGGCAGGTTGATCGTCGTCTGGCTGGACTGCGAAAGCTCGATCTTGGCCTTCTCCGCGGCCTCACGCAGCCGCTGCAGCGCCATCTTGTCCTTGCCGAGGTCGACCCCGTGCTGACCGTTGAACGTCTTGATCAGGTGATCGGTGATCCGCTGGTCCCAGTCGTCACCACCGAGCTTCGTGTCACCGGAGGTCGACTTCACCTCGACCACACCGTCACCGATCTCCAGCAGCGACACGTCGAACGTGCCACCACCAAGGTCGAAGACCAGAATGGTCTGTTCCTTCTCGCCCTTGTCCAGCCCGTAGGCGAGCGCCGCGGCGGTCGGCTCGTTGACGATCCGCAGGACGTTCAGACCCGCGATCGTGCCAGCCTCGGTGGTCGCCTGACGCTGCGCGTCGTCGAAGTAGGCGGGGACGGTGATGACCGCGTCCGCCACCGGCTCGCCCAGGTAGGACTCGGCGTCACGCTTGAGCTTCTGCAGGATGAAGGCGCTGATCTCCTGCGGGGTCAGCTCCTTCGTGTCGACCTTCATCTTCCAGTCGGAGCCCATGTGGCGCTTCACCGACCGGATGGTGCGCTCGACGTTGGTGACCGCCTGACGCTTGGCGACCTCGCCGACCAGGACCTCGCCGTTCTTCGCGAAGGCCACGACCGACGGGGTCGTGCGGGAGCCCTCAGCGTTGGCGATCACCGTGGGTTCACCGCCCTCAAGCACGCTCACGACGGAGTTCGTGGTGCCGAGGTCGATGCCGACCGCTCGTGCCATGTCTGTGTGCCTCTCGATCCATGTCGGCGACGCCCACCGGTGCGCGCGAGCCGACCTCGTGGGGATGGGACCTCTCGAACGACCGCCCTCACCGAGGGTCACCCGGCGATACGGCGCTACTGATGTCGGGACTGACGTACAAAGCTACGTTAGGAGGTCTCGATAGATTGAGTGTACTCGACTCAGGATCGGGTGCCTAGTCTTCCTGCTGGAACTGAGCCCACTCAACTCAACTTTTCGGCTGCCGCTGGTGTTCCCCGGCTGTCCAGGTCCCTCGGCTCGGATGCGTCGCCGATCGCCTGGGGTAGCTTGATGCTGACGTCACGTGGTGATATCGCCCATCGGCGCCGATACCCCGTTCGCCGACAGTCTGACGCGACCATAGGCAACTAGTCGGACGCCTGTAGTCACGATCGGGCGGCACCCGGACGGCCACGCGGCTTGCCTCGCCTCATGCCGAGGGTTGTGAGGCCACATGCCGAGGGTTGTTCGGTGAGGCGGGGCCTCGATCTCCGAACAACCCTCGGCATCCTCGATGAGGGCGGCCTCCGCGGCGGCCATCGCGGTCGCGGATCGGCCAACAGCCACTCTCCGGCATCAAGAGAGCACCCTCCGAACGCAGAAAACCGAGCGCTGCGGGTAGGCCCGAAACCTGGACGGAGAGCTGGACGGAGAGCTGGACGGAGAGAAGGTGCCTGACGGACGCCAAGCGCCCGACCGGCTGGCCGGCGACTAACCCATGGCCGACCAGCGACCGGCCGAGTGACCGACCAGCGACCGGCCGAGTGGCCGACCAGCGACCGGCCGAGTGATGGCCGGCTGATGACTGGCCGGCCGAAGGCTGGTGACGATGGAAGGTCAGGCGTCCGTGGGGGGTGGCGGGTCGGCGGGGGGGTCGCCGCGGTGGCCGGAGGCGCCGGTGTGCTCGGCGGGGTCCCGCGGGGGGCGCACGGCGGCCAGGATGCGGCCACGTCGTGGGCGGGGGGCGTTCTGGTCGGGGGTGGCGGCCAGGCCGATCGAGGTGATCGGGCTGGGGCTGGGGTCGGCGGGGGAGTCGGGCGCACCGGCAGCGGGGTCGTCGTCGACGGCGGTGTCCGCACGGGCATCCGTGGACTGGCCCGGGACGGCCAGCGGGACGCCATCGCGGGAGTCGGCGCCGGGCACGAGCAGGCCGGTGGGGTCGTCGGCCGTGGGGCGGGGGGTGGGGTCGGCCTGGCGGCGCAGATCGTCCTCGAGCTGGGCCAGACGGTCCAGCAGGTCGCTGGCGTCGCCGTCCCGTTCGCGGATGGTGTGCAGGGTGTCCATCAGGGTCACCCACTGGTCGCGGTCGACGGTGACGTGCTGGGAGAGACGGTTGGCGCTGTACGCGGGGAAGAGACGCTCCGCGGCGCTGACGATCTGGCGGACCTCGCCGGGGTTGAGCCGGCCGGCCTTCTTGCGGATGAAGTTGGCGACGTCCTTGATGCTGATGATCGTGACGCCCTCGAGCGCGCCGTCACTCCACAGGACGTTCGCCTCGACCATGACCATGACGGGGCTGACCGGGATCTTGATCATGGGGAGGGCGCCACGGATCTGGCTGCGGACCTCGCCGCCGAGCCAGGCGATGCGGTCGATGACCGGCTTGAGCGACTCGCCGTCGCAGATCGCCCCGCCCTTGGTGTAACGCAGTGTGCCCTTGCTGTTGTCGCTGCCCAGCACCATCACGCCGCCGGGGCCGATGAGCAGGTGGCCGATGGTCGCGTCCGAGTACGGCACTGCCCGGTCATGGAGGATGAGGTATCCGTTACGTCGCAGACGGGCGATGGCCCGGGCCGTCCTGCGCTCCGCCTCGGCGCCTTCGCGCAGCAGCTCGATGTCGGGCGCGGTGCCGAAGGACGCGGCCACGATGCCGGCCGGCCAGGCCACGAGCACCAGGAAGAACACGGCGACCGCCACCGCCGGTTGCCCCAGCCCGAACCCGATGACCAGGGCCAGGATCAGCCCGACGACGGCGGCGCGGGCAGCCGTGCGTGGTAGCTGCCGGGCCAGCCGGTCCCGACGGACCAGGGCCTGGGTCTCTCGGGCTCGCTGGTACTCGGTCTGCAGGGAATGACCGGGACGGCCGACTCGGGTCATCGTCGGCCGGGTGATCGTTGCCATCGTGCCCACCATGGTTCGCAGGGATCGTCAACGTGGGTAGGGAGCTCGTCCGCGCGGTGCGCCGGACGCCGTCACGGCAGCGCTGGTGCGGACCCCCGTACAGCCTGATGATCCAGCACCTTGATGATTCAGGTGTCACGCATGGCCCGATCGCCCGGTGACCGTGGGCGAGAGGCCAGTCCTATGGTGCGTCGATCGTCCCTGTGACACAAGGACTGACATCATCGGCGGACGCACGTGTGGGCCGCGCGGGGCGCCCACGCGGCAGGCGAACGTGGCCTGGATGGGTCCGCCTCACCCACCGCGGCCCGAACCGGGTCCGACCAAGCGCGGGGCCTCGTTCTGTCAGACCGTGACGACAGGTAGTCGAAACGGGGGTGGACTGTTGCGTGCCGGTTGGGACTATGGCACCGAAAGTAGCAGGCCGGGTCGATCGGCGCGGGCGATCGGACCTTCCAGCCCCCTATGTCGGGCCGCTTGGACCACATCGTGGCAGGGTCGGGGGTGGACGGGAGTGCCACCCCCGGTGTTGCTGGGTCGGCTCAGGCCGGGATCACAACCCGGAGCAAAAGAAGCCACTCGGACCACGGTTCGGGGGGCGGGTGGCACAACTCACTCGCCACATATGTTACCGGCCAGTACGAGTAGGCTCGCCCGAAGTGGTGGGTCCAGATGGAGGATGCTGTGAGACTTGCGATCGGTGGAGCGATCACCCTGATCGCTCTCGCGGTTGCCGGGCGTCGGGTTTTCTGGCTGTTCCGGCTGATCCGGTCGGGCCAACCGGCACCGGGCCGCCTGGACGATCTACCCGGCCGCATCTGGACGGAGATCAGTGAGGTCGGCGGCCAGCGCAAGCTGCTGAAGTGGTCGGTGCCGGGTATCGCGCACCTGTTCACCTTCTGGGGCTTCACGATCCTGCTGCTGACTGTCATCGAGGCCTATGGCGGCCTGTTCGACGACGACTTCCACATCCCGCTGTTCGGGCACTGGGCGGCCATCGGCTTCCTGGAGGACTTCTTCGCCGTCGCCGTCCTGGGCGGCCTGATCGCCTTCACGATCATCCGGTGGAAGAACGCGCCGGCCCGCCTCGACCGCAAGTCGCGGTTCTACGGCTCGCACACCGGGCCGGCCTGGGTCATTCTCGGCCTGATCACGGCGGTCGTCGTGACCCTGCTGATCTGCCGTGGCGCCCAGTACAACACCGGTAACCTGCCGCAGGGCCAGACCAGGTGGGCCTTCGCCTCCTACGCCGTCAGCCGCGCCTTCTCCGGGCTGTCGCACGAGGTGAACGAGAACATCGAGACCGCGTTCCTGCTGCTCAACATCGCCGTCATCATGGGCTTCTCGGTCCTGGTGGTGTACTCGAAGCACCTGCACATCGGCCTGGCGCCGATCAACGTCGTGCTCAAGCGCCAGCCGGTCGCGCTCGGCCCGCTGGGCAGCACCCCCGACATCGAGAAGCTGATGGAGGAGGACGAGCCGATCGTCGGTGTCGGCAAGGTCGAGGACTTCTCCTGGAAGGCGATGCTCGACTTCTCCACCTGCACCGAGTGCGGCCGTTGCCAGAGCCAGTGCCCGGCCTGGAACACCGGCAAGCCGCTGTCGCCGAAGCTGCTCATCATGGACCTGCGCGACCATCTGTTCGCCAAGGCGCCGTACCTGCTGGCCACCAGGGGTGCCGGCGCGGGCGAGGGTGACGAGGCGCCGAAGGCGGTCACCGGGGTCGAGGAGGATGCCGGCCACGGCCACCACGGTGTGCCCGAGTCCGGCTTCGGCCGCGTCCCGCAGCCCGGCCAGCCCCAGGTCGACCGTCCGCTCGTCGGCACCGCCGAGGAGGGCGGGGTCATCGACCCCGACGTGCTGTGGTCCTGCACCAACTGCGGTGCCTGCGTCGAGCAGTGCCCGGTGGACATCGAGCACGTCGACCACATCGTCGACATGCGCCGCTACCAGGTGATGATCGAGTCGGCGTTCCCGTCCGAGGCCGGGGTGATGCTGCGCAACCTGGAGAACAACGGCAACCCGTGGGGGGTCTCGCCGCGCACCCGGACCGAGTGGACCGAGGGCCTGCCGTTCGAGGTCCGCGTCATCGGCGACGGCGAGCAGATTCCCGAGGATGTCGAGTACCTCTACTGGGTCGGCTGCGCCGGTGCGATCGAGGACCGGGCCAAGAAGGTCGCCCGCTCCTTCGCCGAACTGCTGCACATCGCCGGTGTCGAGTTCGCCGTTCTCGGCACCAACGAATCCTGCACCGGTGACCCGGCCCGCCGCCTCGGCAACGAGTACCTGTACCAGGAGATCGCCAAGGCGAACATCGAGCTGTTGAACTCCACGGGCGTCAAGAAGATCGTCGCGACCTGCCCGCACTGCTTCAACAGCCTTGCCCGGGAGTACTCCTCCCTCGGCGGCACCTACGAGGTCGTGCACCACACCCAGCTGCTCGGCAAACTGGTCGAGGAACGCAAGCTGGTGCCGATCACGCCGGTGGAGTCCTCGGTCACCTACCACGACCCGTGCTTCCTCGGTCGGCACAACAAGGTCTACACGCCGCCCCGGGAGATCCTCGAGGCCATTCCCGGTATCCGCGGCCAGGAGATGCACCGCTGCAAGGACCGCGGTTTCTGCTGCGGCGCCGGTGGCGCTCGGATGTGGATGGAAGAGAAGATCGGCAAGCGGGTCAACGTCGACCGGATGGAAGAGGCGCTCGGCCTCGACCCGGACGTCGTCTCGACCGCCTGCCCCTTCTGCATCGTGATGCTGACCGACGCCGTCACCGAGAAGAAGCTCGCCGGGGAGGCGAAGGAGAGCGTCGAGGTGCTCGACGTCTCCCAGCTGCTGGCACGCTCGCTGCAGCCGGCCGCACCGGCGGCTCCGGCCGAGCCCGCTCCCGCGGAGCCGGTCTCCTGACCGAGCCGCGCCGGCCCGTCTGACACCACGACCCGGCCCCCGAGTCCACCAGCCGCACCGGCTGGCCGCTCGGGGGCCGTCGTCGTTGCAGAGCCGTCGTCGTTGCAGAGCCGTCGTCGTTGCAGGGGGCTTCGTCGTTTCCGGGTGTTTCCAGGTGGGCCCGGTGTCTCGGCGTTTCTGGTGCTTCGGTGCTGCTGGTGGCCTGGTCAGGTGGAGTCGCGGACCGGCCAGCGGGTGAAGTCGCGGTGGGCGCGGGACGGGGTGGGGCCGCGCTGGCCCTGGTAGCGGGAGCCGTGGACGGCGGAGCCGTAGGAGTGCTCGGCGGGCGAGGACAGCCGGAACAGGCACAGCTGGCCGATCTTCATCCCTGGCCAGAGCTTGATCGGCAGGGTGGCGACGTTGGAGAGCTCCAGCGTGACATGCCCGGAGAAGCCGGGATCGATGAAGCCGGCGGTGGAGTGGGTCAGCAGACCGAGCCGGCCCAGGCTCGACTTGCCCTCGAGCCGGCCGGCGAGATCGTCCGGCAACGTGATGATCTCCAGCGTGGAACCGAGCACGAACTCGCCGGGGTGCAGCACGAACGGATCCTCGCCGTCCGGTTCGAGCAGATCGGTGAGGTCGTCCTGTTCCACCGACGGGTCGATGTGGGTGTAACGGTGGTTCGCGAAGACGCGGAACCACCGGTCCAGGCGCAGGTCCACACTGGACGGCTGGATCAGCGCGGGGTCATGGGGGTCGAGGCGAACCCGGCCCGCGGTGATCTCGGCCCGGATGTCCCGGTCGGACAGCAGCACGCGTATGAGCATGTCACGTCCGTCGGCCGGACGAAGCGGCCCGCCGTGGCGTTCGCCCGGCCAGCGGATGTGGTGACCGACTCGGGAGTGGCATCGGGGCGCCCGGCGTGTTGGTACGTAGCGTGACACGGGTAGGACTCGGACCGCCCGGACGGGATGTCTCCGGCCGGCGATCAGTCGGCGATATGCCGATGAACAGGCGACAGACGACGAATGCGGAAGACAGGCGGGAGAACCATGCTCGGGCTACCCGATCACGTCACGGCATGTCTGTTCGATCTCGATGGCGTGCTGACGAACACGGCCACCCTCCACGCGGCAGCGTGGAAGGAGATGTTCGACGAATTCTTGGAGAACTGGGCACATCGAAGTGGCGACCCGTTCGTCCCCTTCGACATCGGCAGCGACTACACCGCGCACGTCGACGGTCGGCCACGCGTCGACGGTGTCCGTGCGTTCCTCGCGTCCCGCAATATCGGGATTCCGGACGGGACGGTGGACGATCCGCCGTCCGCGCTCACCGTGCACGCGCTGGCCACCCGAAAGAACATCCTGGTGCAGCAGCGGATCACCGCCGACGGGGTGGACGTCTACCCGGGCTCGGTCGACTACCTGCGCGAACTCGCCGCCGCCGACGTGCCACGGGCGGTGGTGTCCTCGAGCGCGAACTGCGTCGAGGTGCTGCGGGTGACGGGCCTGGACGCCCTGGTGGCAGAGGTGGTCGACGGGGTGGTCGCGGCGAGGGAGGACCTCGCCGGCAAGCCGGCGCCGGACACCTTCCTCGCCGGGGCGCGCCGCCTGGGTGTACGCCCCGAGCAGGCGGCGGTGTTCGAGGACGCGTTGGCGGGGGTCGAGGCCGGCCGGGCCGGTCGGTTCGGCTACGTGGTGGGGGTCGACCGGGTCGGTGCCGGCCACGGCGAGGCCCTGCGCGCCCACGGCGCCGACATCGTCGTGCGCGACCTGGCGCAGCTGCGGGAGCCGGCCGGGTCCGGGCACGGCAAGGCATGATCGAAAAAGCCAGCTATGTGGTCGAGCCGTGGACGCTGCGGGAGTCGGGGCTGGACGTCGACGATCTCGGCCGGTCGGAGTCGCTGTTCGCGCTGTCGAACGGCCACATCGGCCTGCGCGGCAACCTGGACGAGGGCGATCCGCACGGACTGCCCGGCAGCTATCTGAACTCCGTACACGAACTACGGCCGTTGCCGTACGCCGAGGCCGGCTACGGCTATCCGGAGTCCGGGCAGACCGTCATCAACGTCACCAACGGCAAGCTGATCCGTCTGCTGGTCGACGACGAGCCGTTCGACGTCCGCTACGGGGAACTGCGCTCCCATCAGCGCCGGATCGACTTCCGGGAAGGGGTGCTGCACCGCGAGGTCGAATGGGTCTCCCCGGCAGGCCAGGCCGTCCGGGTACGTTCCGGTCGGCTGGTGTCGTTCTCCCAGCGTTCGATCGCCGCCTTCTACTACGAGGTCGAGGCGATCGGTGACGCGGCGCGGGTGGTCGTCCAGTCGGAGCTCGTCGCCAACGAGCAGCTGCCGGTGTTCAAGGGCGATCCGCGGGCGGCCGCGGCCCTGGAGTCACCGCTGGTGTCCGAACTGCACCGTGCGAGCGGCACCAAGGTCGAGACGCTGCACATCACCCGCAACAGCGAGATCCGGGTGGCCGCGGCGATGGACCATCATTTCGAGGGACCGGATTCGATCGGGGTCTATACGGAAAGCGAGCCCGATGCCGGCCGGGTGACCGCGACCGTCGTCCTGCAGCCAGGGCAGAAGCTGCGGATGGTCAAGTGGCTGGCCTACGGATGGTCGGAGCAGCGTTCGCTGCCGGCGCTGCGCGACCAGGCGTCCGCCGCGCTGATCGCCGCCCGCCAGACCGGCTGGTCCGGGCTGGTACAGGAGCAGAAGGAGTACCTGGACGCGTTCTGGGCCCGCGCCGATGTCGAGGTCGACGGGGACCCGGAGGTGCAGCAGGCGGTCCGGTTCGCGTTGTTCCACGTGCTCCAGGCCGGGGCGCGGGCCGAGCGGCGGGCGATTCCGGCCAAGGGACTGACCGGTCCCGGCTACGACGGGCACGCCTTCTGGGATTCCGAGTCGTATGTCCTGCCGGTGCTGACCTACACCGCGCCGGACGCCGCCCGGGACGCGCTGCGCTGGCGGCACACGACGCTGCCCCTGGCCCGGGAACGCGCCGAGCTGTTCAATCTGGCGGGCGCGGTGTTTCCCTGGCGGACCATCCACGGTGAGGAGTGTTCCGGATACTGGCCGGCGGGCACGGCCGCCTTCCACGTCAACGCGGATATCGCCGACGCTGTCGCCCGCTACGTCAACGTCACCGAGGACACCCGGTTCGAACGCGACGAGGGCCTGGAACTGCTCGTCGAGACGGCCCGGCTGTGGCGCTCACTGGGCCACCACGACCTGGACGGACGATTCCGCATCGACGGCGTCACCGGCCCGGACGAGTACTCGGCGATCGCCGACAACAACGTCTACACCAACCTGATGGCCAAACGGAACCTGCTGGCCGCCGCGGCCGCCGCCCGCCGCCATCCGGGCCGGGCCGCCGAACTCGGCGTGAACGCCGAGGTGGCGGCCTCCTGGCGGGACGCCGCCGAGGACATGTACATCCCCTACGACGCGAACCTGGGCGTCCATCCACAGTCGGAGGGTTTCACCGAGCACGAGGCCTGGGACTTCGAGAACACCAAGGCCGAGCAGTATCCGCTGCTGCTGCACTTCCCCTATTTCGACCTCTACCGCCGCCAGGTCGTCAAGCAGGCGGATCTGGTGCTCGCCATGCAGCGATGCGGCGACGCCTTCACACACGACGAGAAGATCCGCAACTTCGCCTACTACGAGGCGCTGACCGTCCGGGACTCGTCGTTGTCGGCGTGTTGCCAGGCCGTGCTCGCCGCCGAATGCGGCCATCTGTCCCTCGCGCACGACTATCTGCGCGAGGCCGCCCTGATGGACCTGCGCGACATCGAACACAACACCCGCGACGGCCTGCACATCGCCTCCCTGGCCGGTAGCTGGATCGCCCTGGTCGAGGGATTCGGTGGCCTGCGCGACTCCGGCGAGGTCATCGCGTTCGCACCACGGCTGCCCGAGGGCCTCACCCGGCTCAGGTTCGGTCTGGGGGTGCGAGGCCGGCTGCTGCGGGTCGAGGTGACCGCCGCGGAGGCCACGTACACGGTGTCCTCCGGGCCGGCGATGACGTTGCTGCACCATGGCCGGACGGTCCGCGTCCAGCCCGGCGAGCCGGAGAGCCTGGAGATCCCGCCGGCGCCGCTGCTCGAACGCCCGAAACAGCCCGCCGGCCGCGAGCCGCTGAGCTACCTGCGCCCACCGGGCTCCGGCGCCCAGTCGACCTCCTCCACCCCCGCGTCCCGCCCAGGCGGTGACGTCAACGGCTGAGCCACTGGACGGCGCGGCCACCGGACGCGCCGGTCACCGCACAGCCAGATCGTTGAAGGGCGCTGCACAGGACTGATCGGCGAGCGGATGCCCGGCAGGGTGGACAGCCAGGTTCGACGAGCTGTCCACGACCTGCCGGGCCCCGGCCCGACGCCGCGAGCCGCTCATCCGGTACGATGCGGTTGCACCACGCGGGCGTAGTTCAGAGGCAGAACACGAGCTTCCCAAGCTTGCAACGCGGGTTCGATTCCCGTCGCCCGCTCCATTTTGGGTTAGCTGTGTCGATCGGTGATCGACCGGGCGTTTCGTATGTTGCCGGGGGGCCGAGCCCCCCGAGCCCCCCGCGGTGTGGATGTGGGTGGTATTTTCTCCTGCGGTGGGTGGGGCTCAGGTTGTGTTCGTTTGGGAGAGCGTCTCTGTAACTCGCCGGCTGGCTCCGAGAACAGAATGCACATGTTCGAGCGCTTCGTCCTGGGTGGATGCAACGTGAACACTGGGCTGCCCGACCAGCCGGCTGCCCCACTTCGTGCGCTGCCAGAGGTACCGGCTCTCTCGGCGATCTCGGGCCACGTGAGTTTCCGGGGCTGTAGGCGAAGTAGGGCAACAAGGTATGCCCGCTCCTCATCATCCAGCCGGACATGGCTGACATTCCAGGGGAGTGCGTACTGTGGTGCGTTACAGCGAACGACAGGGGCGGAGAGTGAAGAGCCGGAGCCCGGAAGGGGAGGTGGGTGCGCTGGGCGGGCCGGGAGTGGCGGGCCTTGGGGTGCGGGTGCCGTCGCCGGTGGAGCGGTTGGTCGATTCGCGGCTGTCGGGGTACGGGGTCGAGGTGTTCCTGAAGCGGGACGACCTGATTCACCCGGAGGTGCCGGGTAACAAGTGGCGCAAGCTCGGTCTGAACCTTCGCGCGGTGCTCGATCAGGGGCACGAGACGATCGTGACGTTCGGCGGGGCGTATTCGAATCACATCCGGGCGGTCGCGGCGGCCGGGCGGGCGCTTGGGATCGCCACGGTCGGGCTGATCCGGGGCGAGGAGCACCTGCCGCTCAACCCGTCACTCGCGGCGGCCCGGCGGGACGGTATGGACCTGCACTATGTGGACCGCGGCGTCTATCGGCACCGGGCGTCGGCGGAGTTTCTTGGCAGCCTGCCCGCGCGGTTCGGCCGCTTCTACCTGATACCCGAGGGCGGCTCGAACGACCTGGGGGTGCGGGGCTGCGTCCAGATCGCGGCGGAGATCGGCACGTCCTACGATGTCGTGGTCTGTCCGTGCGGCACCGGCGGCACCCTGGCCGGTCTCAGCCATGGGCTGGCCCCTGCGGCTGGGACGCGCGCGGTGGGAATCGCCGCGCTGAAAGGGGCGGACTTCCTGCGGGATGAGGTCCGGCGCCTGCAGCACGCGGCGTTCGGCGGCGTCAGCGAGAACTGGTCGATCGAGCTCGGCTATCACGGTGGTGGATTCGCGAAGACGTCTCCTGAGCTGCTGGCCTTCGCCGCCGAGTTCGAGCGGCTGCACGGTCTCGCGGTGGAGCGGGTCTACGTCGCGAAAATGCTTGCCGCCGTCATGGACATGGTCCGAAACGGGCGCTTCGTGGGTGGACAGTCGGTTCTCGTTGTGGTGACCGGCTAGCCTTTCGCCGAGGCTGGCCGGGTGGGTGGGCGGGTGGGCGAATCGGGCGGTCTTCGGCTCGGTGAACCGGATGGGCGCGTCCAGGGTCGGCGGTGCCGGGCCGCGGTGCCGGTCCACCCAGTCGGAAGGTGTGGTTTCGCAGAGCGATCCAGCCGTTGTGCCGTCCACTATGAGATCGACGCGGTGAAATTTACAGGCAACGGAACGTGCGAATTTTGAATTTCATCATGCCCTTGGGTGATGGCTCGGTCATGGGTCGCGGGCCGATTCGGGGTGTCGATTGTGGTGTCAACTACGGTGGCCCCGAGCACGCCGGTCCGGGAGTTTCGCCGGACCGATCGTCAGTGCTCGTCCGAGACCATCGCAGAACACGAGCCCGCACGGGGGATGTGTGAGGACCACGGGCGCCGGTCATGACGGCGCGGAGGACGTCAGCGAGTGTGAGCTCTGCGCCGACAACGGAGTCGGCGCGGCGCGGGAGCGCGGCGCCCAGGAGGACAGCGACGGCGCGGGTGGGCCGGCGGGCTTTCTGGTGGCCGGCGGGTTCGTGCTCGACTGCCTGATCAGCACCTCGGAGTTGCCGGTCTGGGGCGATGACCTGCGGGCCGACGCGATGCGTACGGTGCCCGGTGGCAAGGCGCTGAACCAGGCGATCACCTTCGCCCGGCTCGGCGGTCGGGTCGCGGCGGTCGGCTCGGTCGGCCGCGATCCCGTGGGTGAGGCCATCCGCTCGGTGCTGATCGCGGACGGGGTGGACGTGTCCGCGATGGCCGTCCACCAGGGTGCGCCGACACCGGTGTGCGTCGTGCACAGCCGGCCGG
Organism: Frankia sp. AgPm24; assembly: GCF_023243055.1. Taxonomy (NCBI): domain Bacteria; kingdom Bacillati; phylum Actinomycetota; class Actinomycetes; order Frankiales; family Frankiaceae; genus Frankia; species Frankia sp. AgPm24. Next base: position 134,669 of record NZ_JALKFW010000004.1, read on the forward strand.
ACGGGGAGAAGGCCGTGGTGTGGCGGGTACCGGACGAGCTGGCGCCGACCGCGAGCACCATCCACGAGGCGGCCCGCGGTCTCGGCGGTCGGGTCGGTGCGACGGTGGTGACCTTCGAGTTTCCCGCGGCCACCGCGGAGCTTGTCGCCGCGGCGGCCGCGGTGGGGCGCTGGGTGGTCGTCCACCCGGCACCCGCGCTGCCGCCGGCGGGAGCGGCGGTGGCGGGGGACCGGACCGCGCTACTCGGCCGCGTGCCCTGGGATCTGGCGGACGTGCTGGTGCCGAACGAGGCGGAGGCACGCGCACTGCTGGTCGGGCATCCCGGCGCGGCTGGCCCCGCGCGCCTGCTCGCCGACGCGCTCGCCGACCACCTCGGCGTGCCGATCGTGTGCGTCACGCTGGGGGCGCGGGGCTGTGTGCTGCGCTCCAACGGACAGAGCTCCCCCCACCGCGCCTCGGCGAGGATCGTGGTGGATACGACCGCGGCCAGCGACGCGTTCACGGCGGTGTTCACCGCGCAGCTGGTGGCGGGCTGGTCGCCGCTGGACGCGGTGCACGCGGCGCAGCGGGCGGCGGTCCGCACGGTCGGCCGTCCAGGTGGCTATGAGGCCCTGCCCACCCACGCCGAACTGCTCCACCTCACCGACCCCGCTGGCCGTAGAGACCCCGCTGGCCGTAGAGACCCTGCCGGCCGTAGAGACCCTGCCGGCCGTAGAGACCCTGCCGGCCGTACCGACCCGACCGGCCCTGGCGGGGCGAACCCGCCGGGCTCGGCGGTCGCGCGCATCCCGGTCGCTCGTCTGGCCGGTTCGGAGACGGCGCCCGTGCGTGTCGGCCGGCCGGTTCGATCCGCACGGTCCGTGGCATCGCGAGCACCGGTCTGACGCCCGGTGTCGGACCCGACGCCGCCTGTGGCGGCCGCGTTCGCGGCTGACATTATGGTCGGGACGTCATCCGTGCGGGTGGAACCGGTCAGGGTGGACGCGTCCGATTCCGGGAGGATCTTCCGGTTCGGCGGGACGAACCGGGGCTCGCGGGGAACAGAAGCAGGGAAGGCGGTGGCGCGAATGGCCTGGCAGTCGACACTGCGTGACCCGCGGGCAGCGCGGGCGGAGGCGATGGTGCTCGCTCGGTCGGCGGCACGATGGGTGTGGCTGCGGCGTGGCACCGATGTCACGGCCAGCATGGCCCGGTCGTCCTGCCTGGTCGTGGCGCCGCATCCGGATGACGAGACGTTGGGCTGCGCCGTCGCGGTGATCCGTAAGCGGGCCGTGGGCACACCGGTGACCGTCGTGATCGTCAGTGACGGGTCGAAGGCGGAGCCGGTGACACTGCCACCGGAGGAGCTCATCGAGGTTCGGGAGACGGAGACCCGGCGGGCCTGCGCGGTGCTCGGGGTACCCGAGACCGACGTGTTGTTCCTGGGTTTCCCCGACTCGGAACTCGGTGGCGCGCTGGACGCGATCGCACTGCGGCTGGCCGAGATCATCCGGGCCCGCCAGCCCGCGCAGGTGCTGATCCCGGCGTCCTGCGAGGGGCATCCCGATCACGACGCGACCCATGAGGCGGCCACCCGGGCCGTTGCCGCGGCGGGCTTCACCGGCCAGGTACTGGAGTACACGGTGTGGCTGTGGACCCACTGGCCATGGACGCGCGGCTATGGCACGCGGGATCGTTCGGTGAACCGGCTGCTGGTGGAACCCGCCCGCCGGCTGCGGGAGGGCCATCCACTGCTCGTCGACGCGCGCGGCCTGCGGACACGGCAGCGTCGGGCGCTCGCCGAGCACGTCACCCAGGTCGGCGATGGCTCCCCGGCCGGCACTGGCCTCGCGGCGGGGGCGGCCGGGGCGGTCGAACCGGCGGCCGTGCCGGTGACCGGTCCGCTGCTCGCGACGCTGCGCAGCCGGCACGAGGTCTACGTCGAAGCCGGCGCGCTGCGCCACCTCGACTTCCCCCGGCCCTGGCGGGACGCCACGCCGAAATAGCGGCGGATGGCACGGGGCACCGAGGCTGGCTGAGCCACCACGGTCGCGTGGTGGCGATCAGGCGGTGTCGTGGATGTCCTGCGGGTGCTCCGACACCGTCGGCAGCGTCGACGGAAGTGGCAGTGCCGACGGAAGTGGCAGCGTCGAGGGCGTCATCGGCGATGCGGTCGGGGGCGCCGAGCCGGGGGGCAGGGTCAGCAGCGCGGGGTCGATCCGGCGGCGCCGCCACGCTCCTGGCCGGGCGGCGAAACCGGTGATGGCGTCCCGGTAGGCCTCCTCCTTGCGGCGGGCGATCATCATCGGGTCGATCTCGGCGACCCCGACCCGGCCCTGGGCGCCGACGGCGGCCGCTCGTGCCGGATCAAGCAGATAGGGCGCGAGCGCGTCGGCGAGGGCCGCCGGATCATCGACGGGGACGACCGCCCCGCCACCCCAACGCTGGACGAACGGTGCGATGCCGGTGCGTGTGGTGGTGACCACCGGACGGCCGGCGGCCATGGCCTCGGCGGCGGCGATGGAGAAGCTCTCGAACCGGCTCGGCACGGCCACGACCCGGGCCTGTCGGTAGACCTCCCGGACCTGCTCACCGCCGAGATGACCGGTGAACTCGACGTCCAGGCCGAGGTCGCGGGCCTGTCGTTCCAGCCAGGTACCGGCGGGGACACCGTGGATCTCGCCGGCGGGCCGGCCCGCGAGCACCAGCCGATGGTCGACGCCGGCCGCCCGCAGCCGGGATGACGCGTCGAGCAGCACGTCGACCCCCTTGTACGCCTCGAGCCGGCCGACGGTCGCGATCACCGGCCTGGTCCGGGAGACGTCCGGGATGCCGAGCCAGGGCACGGCGTCGAACGGGTTCGGGATGACTTCGACCGACCGGCCGCTCAGCCAGCCACGGTCACGCAACGTGTCGACGAGCAGCTGGGACGGAGACGTGACCACATCCGCCAGATCCGCGGACATCCGGTCGAGCCGGTCTGCGAGGCGGCCCTTCGGACCGATCGGCGCGCCGGCGAGCTGGACGGTCAGCATCGTCGGGCAGTGCAGGTGGATCGCCAGCGGCCGGCTGCGGGCCATGGCCTGCATGAGACCACGGGTCTCGCCGTCCTGGGTCTCGATGACATCCGGCTGGAGTCTGAGCTGGCGCATCCACATCGTGTAGGACAGCGGCAGGCTGGCCCGGAGGCTGATGGAATCCCGCGGGTAGAGCGGCCCGCGCAGCCGGTCGCCGATCGGGCCGAGACCACGGCTGACCGGCAGGCGCAGCAGCGGCCGGCGGTGGACGTGCACGCCGTCCTGCACGGTGTCGACGATGCGGTGCCCCTGGGCGCACACCACGTGGACCTCATGCCCGAGCTTCGCCAGGGCGATCGCGAGCGTCGCCGTGTAGCTGCCCGCGCCGTCCCACACCACCGGCGGGAACTGTTCGCAGAGAAACACGATGCACAGGCTGTGTAGCGAACGGAAGTAACTCGCCATGGGTCTCCGTTCCACCACCCGGGCGCCCGATCCGCGGTGCCACGTGGGAGCAATGTCGGGGCTACGTTACTCCGCCCGGCAAGGCAATCCGGCGAATCCGCCACCGAATCCAGTCGGCGATTTGGACCTTCCGTGGTGATTGGGGTTTTATGTCTGTTCTGATGCCTGGCGGGAGAGGCGTCCGGATGGGCCTATTGTGGCCAGGTCGTGCCGATCTTTGGAGGCCAGGGCCGATGCGAGTCGATCTGGCGCCCGATTTGAGTCGGTGGGCACGTTGTCTCAAAAATACTAAACTCGACAATTACGTCAGAGTAGCCAACGTCCAGCTCGCAGCGTGCACAAGCGAGCCGGATCCGCGCGGTCACGGCTGTCCTGGAGGCATCGCGGAAGGCGGCCGTGCTCCGAGGGGGCGGCGCCGCGCCGCGGAAACGGGCCAGCGGGCCGTGCTGGTCCAGGGTGGGTCTGCCCCGGTGGTGGTGGCCGAGCTGGTGGTGGGGCATGAGGTGGTGGCGGTGGGGTGGGGTGGTTGCCTGGATGTTTCCGTTGCATATTGCGCGATGAAACGAAACAGAATTGTGCCTGGTGGGTGTTGTCCGCGCCCCAGTGGGGCATCGGGTGCCGGGCGCCGGGAATATCGTCCGGTCTCGGGCATGGCCACGGCGCGGGAGGGAACAGACCCGTCGACATGAGGGAGGGTGACATGAGGGGAGGGGAGGACTGATGTGCCACCTGTTCGCGATGAGTAGTGGGCCGACGCCGATCAGTGCGACGTTCTGGCTCCTGGACGCGGCCGACAGCCTCGATGCGGCGCCGCGTCGCTCGCCGGACGGGGTCGGGCTCGGCGCGATCGGTCCGGACGGGGCGCTGCGGGTGCTGCGGCAGACGATCCGCGGCAGCGCCGACACCGAGTTCGCCCGCCAACCGCAGGAGATCACCGCGACGACCTTCGTCGCGCATGTCCGGCATGCCTCGACCGGGCGGGCCAGCGACGAGAACACGCATCCGTTCGTCCGGGATGGTCGGATCTTCGCGCACAACGGGGTGATCGAGGGGCTGCGGCAGCTGGAGGACGAACTGGGCGCGGCCGGCCTGGGGGTGGCGGGGGACACCGACTCCGAACGGTACTTCGCCCTGATCACCAGGGAGATCGCTCGGCATGACGGCGACGTGGGGGCGGGCATCACGTCCGCTGCCCGGTGGATCGCGGCCAATCTGCCGATGTACTCGATCAACATGATCCTGATCGCCGGCGGCGAGCTCTGGGCGTTGCGCTACCCGGACACCAACGGGCTTTATGTGTTGCGCCGCGGCCCGGGTGGGCGCAACGCGCGTCATCTTGACCATGCGAGCCCCTTCAGTGAGATCCGGGTCCGCTCGGTCGATCTGCTGGAGGCTCCGGCGGTGGTGGTGGAAAGCGAGCGGATGGACGAGGACCCACGCTGGCGTCTGCTGGACAGCGGCGAACTGCTGCACGTCGCGGCGGATCTGACGATGACATCCGAGACGGTGCTGTCCGGCCCACCGGCCCACCAGCTCACCCTGGACGAGCTGCGTCCGCAGGCGGCCACGTCCCAGACGACCGCCGTCCCCGAACATCCGGTGACGACGGCGTCGTCCGTTCGCTGACGTCCGTTCGCCGGCGTCCGATGGTGGACGCCCGATGGTGGGGGTGGTGGTCGGCCGTATGCGTGGGCCGACGGGACGGGCGGGCTGAAGGTCGTGGTCAGATCGGGGTCGAACGGGACGATGCGCTCGGGTCGTTCGGCCCGGGCAAACAGGCCGACATAGCCGGCGTGTGCGCGGGGTAGCAATCGTGATGGGGTGTCGGTGCGGACAGTCGCAGTTCCCTGCGCGGAAGGGGCTCGTCGTGGTTGTTGAGGTCGGCAGGATTGGGCTTTGGGCAGCTCAGCGGCAATGGCCGACGGACGTCCGAGCCCGGACGGACATCGCCGTCGAGGTGGCGTCGATGGGCTTTCCAACGATGTGGATCGGGGCGGCGAGCGGGGACCTGGAACTCCCGGCGGCCATCCTGGATGGCACCGAAGGGCTGGTCGTCGGTACAAGCATTCTGAACATCTGGACCGAGAAGGCGGACATCGTCGCCGATCACTACGCGATGCTCGCGAAGGCGCACCCTGACCGGCTGCTGCTCGGATTCGGTGTCGGGCACCGGGAGCCGGTCGAGCGGGCCACCGGACGGCCCTGGGAGAAGCCGGTGGAGGTGCTCCTCGACTACCTCGACACGCTGGACGAACTCGGTGTGCCGCGCGAGGACCAGGCGCTCGCCGCACTCGGACCCAGGGTGCTGGGCATCGCCGCCGAACGCACGGCGGGGGCGTTGCCGTATCTGGTCACCGCCGAGCACACCCGCGAGGCTCGTCGGCTCCTCGGCCCGGGCCCGCTGCTGGCCACCGAGCAGAAGGTCGTGTTCAGCACCGACGCCGAGCAGGCCCGGGCGATCGCCCGCCGCGCCCTGGCTCCCTATCTGGGCCTGCCGAACTACACGAACAACCTGCGTCGCCTCGGCTTCACCGACGTCGATCTCACCGACGGTGGCTCAGACCAGCTCGTCGACGCGCTGGTCGCCTGGGGGGACGAGACGGCGATCCTGGCCCGCATCGGTGCTCATCACGGCGCGGGGGCGAACCACGTCGCCGTGCAGGTGCTCACCGACACGCCGGGCGAACTGCCCCGGGCCGGCTGGGCTCGGCTGGCGGCGGCGATCGGCGGCTGATGTCTGCTGCCGGGCGGGCCGCGCGTGCGGTAGTCTGTCCGGCAACCGATCAATTCGCCTGCCCTGTGTCTGCGGCCGAGTCACGGAGAGTGACGCATGCCCGCAGACGATTCCATCCTGTCCCAAGCGGCGCACGACCCTGGTGGTCGGCTCGAGACGCCGGACGCCATCCCGGCCGCACGCGCCGGGCAGCAGGAGCTGCCGGCGGCGAACATCCCCGCGCCGGCAGCCGAAACGCACCCCACGGCGATCACCGTCGAGGATGGGTCCGAGCTGGTCGACAGCCTGATGTCGGGGATGAGCGCCGGCGAGCGCGAGCACCTGCTTGAAATGATCAACACGTCGATCGAGGCCGAGCGCACCGCGGCCTTCGACGGTACGGTGCGTCGTCAGGTCGATGTCGGAGTACGCCGTCGGCGCTCGTCCCGCGCGGTACAGGGCGCGGACGACGCCGGTGCGTAGCCGCCGGGCGGGCTGGTAGCGCGCACGGTGATCCGGCAGGATGGCACGACATCGAGACAGCAACCGACGGCCGCCCGAGACGACCCTGACGGCCGTGGCGACAACGCCAGCACCGGCGGTACTGGCGGCGCTGCCAGTACTGGCAGTGCTGGCAACAGTGGGTCTGCGGGTACGCAGTCCCGGCGCGCGGCGGGTCGTAGAGGCGGGAGTGCGATCGTGGAGATCGACAAGGTGCGCCTGGACGCGAGCCTTGCCCGACTGCATCACCAGGTGCCCAGTCAGGTCGAACTCGCCAAGCTGGTCAGCGAGGTGGTGGGCGCGGTCACCGAGATCTTCGATCTGGCCGGTGCGGGTGTGCTGCTGGTGGACGCCGACCGGGCGCTGCGCAGCATCGCCGCCTCCGACAGCACGGGCGCCCTGCTCGAACGGGTCCAGGAGGAGTTCGGCGAGGGACCGTGCGTGGAGTCGTTCATAGTGGACGAGATCGTCGTGTCCAACGACATCACGACCGATGACCGGTGGCCGCGGGTCACCCCGGCCCTGGCCGCCGGGGGCGTGCGGGCCGTCCTGGGCGTACCGGTACGCCTCGGTGGTGGCCCGATCGGGACGTTGAACGTCGCCGACAACCAGGTCCGGCAGTGGACGGCCAGCGAACGCGACGCGATCGTGCACTTCGGTGGGGTGCTGGAGAACCTGCTGCTGGCCGGGCTGATCGCCGACCGCAACGACCGGCTCGCCCGGCAGTTGCAGTACGCGCTGGACTATCGGGTTCCCATTGAGCGTGCGGTGGGATATCTGATGGCGACGATGCGCACCGACCCGGTGTCGGCCTTTGAGAGACTGCGGCGCACCGCGCGGGACGAACGGCGCCGGGTGTCGGAACTCGCCGAGGAGATCCTGGCCGGACGACGCAGCCTCTGACGACGCGGCCTCTGACGACGCGGCCTCTGAGGCGTCCGAACAGCATCACGTCGCGGTGTCGTTCTGTCAGGTTGGCGACATGCCGCGTTGGGTGGCCAGCTCTGGTCCGGCGGGCAGGTAATCCGCCAGGATGGGTGCGTACTGACGCCAACCCGGCCCGGCCCAGCTGACTGGCCAGCCCGGCAGCCCGGCCAGTCAGGGCAGTGGAGCACCGCCCGAGCGGAGACGAATGATCGAGGCACAGGGGCTCACCAAGCGGTATGGACGAACGGTCGCGGTCAATGACCTGTCGTTCGCGGTGGCGCCCGGCAAGGTGACCGGCTTTCTCGGGCCCAACGGCGCGGGAAAGTCCACGACGATGCGGATGATCCTGGGGCTCGACAACCCGACCGCGGGAACGGTCCGGATCAACGGTCGGCGCTACGCCGAGCTGCGCCATCCGCTGCGGCAGGTCGGGGCGTTGCTGGACGCGAAGTGGGTGCACCCCAACCGGTCCGCCCGGGCGCATCTGCGCTGGATCGCGGCATCCAACCGGATTCCGGCCCGGCGGGTCGACGAGGTGCTCGAGGCTGTCGGGTTGACCGCGGTGGCGGGTAAGCGCGCCGGCGGGTTCTCCCTGGGCATGTCCCAGCGCCTGGGCATCGCGACCGCGTTGCTGGGTGACCCGGGTGTCCTGCTCTTCGATGAGCCGGTCAACGGGCTCGACCCCGAGGGCATCCTGTGGATTCGGCAGTTCATGCACCGGCTGGCGGATGAGGGTCGCACGGTGTTCGTCTCGAGCCATCTGCTCTCCGAGATGGCGCTGACCGCCCAGGATCTGGTCGTCATCGGCCGTGGGCGGCTGATCGCCCAGACCAGCACGCGGGAGTTCATCGACAACGCCTCCGAATCGGCGGTCCGGGTGCGTGGGCCGGAGATGGAACGGCTGCACGGCCTGCTCACCGGCCAGGGCCTGACCGTCCGCGACGTGCCGGCCGGTGACGCGGGGCCCGCGGCCCTGCTGGTGCCGAACACCAGCACCGAGCAGATCGGCGAGCTGGCCGGGACGGTCGGGCTGGTCCTGCACGAACTCGCCGCCCAGCGCGGCTCACTGGAAGAGGCCTTCATTCAGCTCACCGGGCAGGACGTGGAGTATCACGGCGGTGGGTCCGGCCCTCCCGGCACCGTCGGCGGGGCGGTTCCACCGCCCACCAGCGGGCCACCGATCGATCAGGCGGCGGTCGGGGTGCCGGCGTCGGGTGCGCCCACGCGGGGAGGCGACGCGCGATGACGCTGCTCACCGTGGAGCGGATCAAGCTGTTCTCCACCCGCTCGCCGTGGTGGTGCATGATCCTGGCGACCGTCCTGACCGTGGGATTCACCTCCATTATCGCCGCGACCACCAGTTCGAACGACGTAGCCGACCTCACCCCGGACGTCACCCAGTTCGCCTACAACTTCGGGCTCGTGGTGATGATGGTGATGGCCACGCTGGCGGTCACCACCGAATACCGGTTCGGCACGATCCGTTCGACGTTTCTCGCCGTGCCCACCCGGACGCCCGCGCTTGTCGCCAAGCTCGTGGTGGTGGCGACCCTGGCCGCGGTCGTCGGTGAGCTCACCGGCGTCGGGTCCTGGGGGATCGCCCGGCTGATCCAGCCGGACGCCCCGCTCGGGCTGAACACCGCCCAGGAGTACCGCGGTGTCTTCGGCGTCGGCCTGGTGTACCTGCTGGCCGCGGTGTTCGCGATGGCCATCGGTCTGATCGTCCGGCAGTCCGCCGGCGCGATCGTGATCGAACTGATCTACGTGCTTCTGGTGGAGAACCTGCTACCGGTGATCCCGCGCGTCGGCGATCACATCCAGCACTGGCTCCCCTTCATCGCCAGCAACAACTTCGTCGTCGCGGGCGCCCCCCGCCACGCGGACGGGCCGCCGGTGATCGACGACATGCCGCTGGGCCCGTGGGGATCGCTGCTCTACTTCGCCGCGGTCTGCTTCGGGTTGTTCCTGATCGGCACGATCCTCGCCCGCCGTCGCGACGCCTGAGTCCCGCCGGGCGCCTGAGCTCCACGGGACTCCTCAGGCGCCCGGGCCCCACAGGTCACGGCCGGCCCGGAGCCGCTCGCGGGCCTTCATCCGGGCCTCGTGGACGTGGCGCTGCCCGCCGGTCAGCCGGCGCCGCACGTCCGCGTCCGCCTCGACGAAGGGCCGGTAGTAGAGGTCGTCGTACTCCTCGACGATCTGGAAGGTCCAGCGTCCGTCCAGGACGTTGCGGCCGAGGAGCTCCTCGCGCAGCTGGGCCGCGATCCGGCGGTGCCCCGCCTCGGCCAGCTGTTCGAGAGCCTCGCCGAGCAGGAGATCTGCGTGCCCGGACAGCTGGTGGAACTCGTACAGCGCGCCCCGGGCCCGCTCGACGCATTCCAGTGCCTCACTGAGCCGTCCGACCGCCGCCACGGTGGCGTCGTCGAGGTCCTCCCGGGTGTGGTGGGCCTGGCCACCAGTGCTGGCCTGCGCGGATCTGCTCACCCAGGCGGGATTCCCGGTCACCGCCCGTCCGACACCGCCTGTACGTGCGGACCACTGACGTGCACCGCGTCGTCCGGCAGGGGCCGTGGGAGGGGGAGGTCGACCGCGGGGCGGCGGCCGGGGATGAGCGCGGCGACCCCGAGCGCCAGCACCGCCGCGACGGTCGCGATGACGAAGGTGATCCGGAACCCGGACAGGGTCGGTACCTGGGCACCCTGGTAGGACGTGGTCATGTGGGACAGCACGACCCCGATCAGCGCCGCGGCGGTCGAGGTACCGAGCGCGCGCATCAGGGTGTTCAGACCGTTGGCCGCGGCCGTCTCGGTCGGCGGCACCGCTGCCATGATCAGCGTCGGCATGGCCGCGTAGGCGAAGGCGACCCCGAGGCCGACGATCGCGCAGACGATGAGGATCTGCCAGATCGCGTTGAGGAACGCCACACCGATCGCATAGCCGATCGCGATGATCAGCACGCCGAGCATCAGGCTGGCCTTCGCGCCGAACGCGGCGATGATCCGGGCCGTGACGGGCGAGGCCAGCACCATCACCACGCCGAACGGGGCGAAGCACAGCCCGGCGACCACCATCGACTTCCCGAACCCGAAGCCGGTTCCGCTCGGAATCTGCATCAGCTGCGGGACGACCAGCGACAACGCGTACATCGCGACGCCGACGATGATCGAGGTGATGTTGGTCATCAGGACCTGACGACCGGCGGTGATCCGCAGATCGACCACCGGGTTCGGTACCCGCAGTTCCCAGAAACCCCAGACCAGCAGGGTCAGCACCCCGCCGATGGCCAGACCGACGGTGGCGGGAGCGCCCCAGCCCCAGTCGCTGCCCTTGGAGATCACCAGCAGCACGGCGAGCAGACCGACGAACAGCCCACCCGCCCCGACGACGTCGAAGCGGCTGCGCCCCGCCCTGACCCCGACGCCGGCCCTGGCGTTGTCTCCAGCCCCGTCTCCGTCCGCGTCGCTGGCGAGCGGCGGCGCCGGTATCACCCGCCACAACACCACGAGCATGATCGTGCCCAGGCCGGCCGCTCCCCAGAACAGCACATGCCAGTCGGCGTGCTGCGCGACCAGCGCGGACAGCGGGATGCCCAGCGCGCCACCGATGCCGAGCGAGGAGCTCATCAGGCCAAGGGCGGCGCCGAGCCGCGCCGGCGGCAGGACGTCGCGCATCATGCTGATCCCCAGCGGCACCACACCGGACGCCATGCCCTGCATCGCCCGTCCCGAGACGACCGGCAGCAGGCTGCTCGTCATCGCGCACAGCAGCGAACCGGCGATCAGCAGCACCTGGCTCGCGATCAGCAGACGCTTCTTGCCGTACATGTCGCCGAGCCGCCCGGCGATCGGTGGTGCGACCGCCGAACCAAGCAGGGTGGCGGTCACCGTCCACGCCGTGTTCGACGCGGACGAGTGCAACAGCCTCGGCAGATCCGGGATCAGCGGGATCATGAGCGTGTACATCAGGGAAGCCACCGTGCCGGTGCAGGCCAGCGTGGCGATGATCGGACCGACGGCCGGCTCGCCCGAGCGAGGACCGCTGTGGTGGATCGACACCTGTGTCAAGGAAGCCTCCCTGTCATGGCGAGGCGCGAGGCGCCGCGTACCACGAATGTCGGAGTCGAAAGTGATCGAAAGTGATCGAGAAGTGGCGAAAGCGGCGCGAACCGTGCGGACAGGTCGACCTGGCCTGTGTCCAGGCGAGCGCGCGCGGCATCCACGACGACACCGGACGACTCCCCGCCTGGTAGGCCGGGCCATGGCGGGCTGGCGCCGAGACGACGCCCGCCCGCCGGATGTGCATGCTACACGTAATATGCATCATGCACAGCCATGGATCTGGTCGATAATGAGACCGGACCGGAATCATCCGGACGACCGGGCGTACCGCCCACCGACCTGGCGGAGGCGATCATGAAGGACGACCTGTCGACCGACCTCCGCCGCGTCGACGCGCGCGATCAGCCCGACACCTCGCCGCGCGAGCGCGCCCAGCGCTGGGAGGGCCAGGTCCGCGACACGCAGCTGCGTGAGATCGAGCGGGAACTGATGCTGCTCACGCGCCACCACATCCTGCCGGCCTCCAACCACCGCCCCGGCCAGCGCACCCTGGAACGCTCCGCCTACCTGCTCCTGAGCCGCATCGAGGTCGAGGGCCCGATGACCCTCGCCCAGCTCGCCGAGGCCTTCTCCCTGGACGTCTCCACCGTCAACCGCCAGACGGCGGCCATGGTGCAGGCCGGCCTCGTCGACCGCATCCCCGACCCGGACGGCGGCATAGCCCGCAAGCTGGCCATCACTCCCGAGGGTGGGCAGCGCCTGCACGCCGATCGCGACTTCGTCCTCGGCGCCCTCGCGAAGATCCTCACCGAATGGCCCGGCGGCGACCTGCGTCTGCTCGCGGACGTCCTCAGCCGCTTCAACCTGACCTGCGAGCGCGAGTACGACTACGTCTGGCCCCGCCCCACCCCCGTCCCCGAGCGCTGATCGGGGACCTGCCCCGGGAATGATCGCTGACATCGCGGCGACATAAGATGGGACGGCCAGGAGGGCTCGCCTAGTGGCCGATGGCGGCGGTCTTGAAAACCGCTAAGGGGAGTGATCCTCTTCGTGGGTTCGAATCCCACGCCCTCCGCTCCACCGGTCCTCACCGGCTGTCCGCGGACAGGGCGCGGACACGATCGCGCGTGATGCCGAGGGTTATGCGGCCCCATGCCGAGGGTTGGTAGGCGTGCGGAGGTCGATATCTCCGAACAACCCTCGGCATCTCATGATCTTGGCTGTGATCCGTGGGTGCTGGCGTCGGCGCGGGCGACGAGCTCGGTGATCGTCCGGGTGGTGGTCGCGTCCGCGGGCAGGAAGAGTTCGATCGCCAGTTCCGAGACGGTGACGTCGGTCGGGGCGTTGAAGGTCGTCATCGTCGACAGGAACGTGAGGACCTGGTCGCCGACGCGGAGACACAGCGGCAGCGCCAGCGCCGGCGCGGAGTGGCTGCCCGGCGGAGCCGGCGGGCCTGTTCCGTTCGCTCTGGTCCCGGCCTCGCGCCATGAGTCGGGGTCAGGACCGGGAGAGGCGACGGCGACGGGGACGGGGACCGGATAGCCGGACACCTCCTCGTACAGCGCGTGCAGGGCGGACGGGCCACCCGCGATCATGCTGCGGCGGAGCGTGTCCAGCAGATGCTCGCGCCACCGCGGGAGGTTGACGATCCGCGGAGCGAGGCCCCGGGGGTGCAGGGCCAGGCGCATCAGGTTGACGGGCGGGCGGAGCAGGTCGGGCGCCACGCCGGTGAGCAGGGCCTGGGTGGGGCGGTTGGTCATCACGATGTCGAAGGGGCCGTGCAGGACGAGGGCGGGGTTCGGTTCGCAGGCGGCGAGGAACTCGACCAGGCCGGCGCGCACGGCGGCCATGGCCGGGTCGGTCAGGGGGGTTTCGGTGAACGCCGGGGCGTAGCCGGCCGCGAGCAACAGGGCGTTGCGGTCGCGCACCGGCACCTCGAGGTGGTCGGCCAGGCGCAGGATCATCGCCCGGCTCGGCAGGGCCTTGCCGGTTTCGACGAAACTGATGTGTCGGGCCGAGCTGTCCGCCCGAAGTGCTAGCTCGAGCTGACTAAGCCGACGCTGCTGGCGCCACCGCCGCAGCAGTGCGCCCACCCCCGCCGCGGTACCCCCGCGCGGTGCCGCCCGCGGCCGGTCGTCGCCGACGGTGCTCGTCATGTGGACAACGGTAGCCAGTTCTGCCGCTTATGGTCGTTCGCTCGTTCGGCATCGGGTGTCATCGTGTTCGCTGGTTGTGGGAATGGTGTTCTGCGTGGTCTGTGGTGGGCGGAGCAAGGGTTGCACCACAAAGGTTGCGCACAATGCCCGGAGTGGGGGGATTGGCCCCGGCATGGCGGCCCCCGAGCCCGATGCGCTGGCCAAACACCCCGAAGACTCGACACCCGGTTGCGTGACGCTTGTGCTGGTCTGCGACAGGATGACCGGGTGCCTCCCCGTCGGTCGTCGTCCCCTCGCGCGATCCCGGCCGCCGTCGCCTCGCCCCGGCGCCCTCGCGCGGTTTCCGTGACCCTTCACTCTGATCTGGATCCGGCCAGCCGGCCGCCGGCGCTGCCGATCCAGATACCCCGTCGTCGCCAGCCCGAGGCCGGTCTGCGCGCACCCGTCACGGCCAGTTGTGCGGGATGCGATGCGCGGTGGACCGACTCGGCCACGACGCACTGTGGTTCGTGCCATCAGTCCTGGCCGACGGTGGAGGGCTTCGACGACCATCTCGTCGACTGTCCGGCCCATCCGGTCATCGCGGCGCGGCGGACCCGGCGCGTCGACGAGCCCGACCGGGTGGCCATCGGCTGACGGTCGCACCGCCCGGACCTGGCCAGGTCAGTGCAATGCGCGCTTGTGCCGGGCCGTCTGGTCGCAGACCTGTTACGTTCCGGCGCGGAAGCAACCGGTGACCGTCGATGCTCGGTGCGTCCGGCCGCGCTGCCGGATGACGCCGGCACCGCGGCCGGGCACAGCGACGGAGGGCTCGATGACGGTCTGCGGGTTGGTCCGGCTGGACGGGGTGAACGTGCGGCGGGCGGCCCTGACGGCGATGCTCGCCAGCTCGGCTCGGGGCTTGCCAGCCGCCCGCGGAGTGCATCTGGACGGGGTCTTCGGTGCGGTCACGGCCGCCGAGCCGGATGCCGACCCGACGCCGCCGTTGGCCGTCGACGACGCGGGCCTGCTCCTGATCGCCGACCGCGCGCCGCGGTCCCCCGCCCTGCGCGTCCTGCGCCGGAGCGGACCGCGTGACACAGGCGGTCAGCGGACGGCGTTGCGGGGCACGGCGAACCCCCCGGTCACGGTCGCATGGGAAACGTCCAGGTCACGGCTGGTCCTGGCGCGCCCGGCCGGCGCGAGGTCCCAGATGATCATTTGGACGGACGGCCGGGTCTACGCCTTCGGGACAGAGCTGGAGCAGGTGCGGGCGGCGGTGCGACCCCGCGATGGTCTTCGGCGGCCGCGGTGGCTCGGTCAGGGCGAGGTGCTCACGATCGCGGTGCCGGTGTTGCGCCGACCGGTGCCCCCGACAGCCCGCGGGCAGGCGTCCGGACCGGCCCGACCGGTGCGCGACTCCGTGCCCTGCCGCTGAGATCCCTGCCGCTGAGCGGGGATGGTCGCGGCTGTGGTCAGGTTCGGTCGGTCGCCAGGTGCTGCCGGCGGACGAACGTGGTGACCTTGCGTTCGGCGACGAAGGACAGGAACGGAATCGTCCCGGCGAGCATGACGAGGACCGCGCGCCCCAGCGGGAGCCGGCAGCGGGTGGCCAGGTCGTAGGTGCAGGCGAGGTAGACGACGTACAGGATGCCGTGCACCGGCCCGACGATCGCCACGACCGTGCTGATGTCGGCACCGTACTTCAGGGGCATACCGACGCAGACCAGCAGGATCAGGCCCACACCGACCACATAGGCGATCACCCGATAGCGCAGCAGGGCGCCACGGATGGCGGCCGGCGTCGAACTCGCGGCGGGTCGGGAGGGGGAGAGGCTGGTCGTCATCCGCGGGCTCCGTTGATCTGCGGGGGGGTGGTGGTTCGCGCCGCGGGGTCGAGCTGCTTCGTGGGCTGGCTCGCGGTGATCGCCCGCAGCGCGTCCTGCTGCGCATCCCGGTTGTACAGGGCAGCGAGGTAGCGATTGTAGGCGGCGACCTCCTCGTCCTCGTCATCCGCGACGAGCGACCCGCCCGCGGTCAGCATCCGGGGGCCGCCCGCGCCGAGCTGGTGTGGTGTCTCCGGGGCGATCCGGCCGCCGACGCCCCACTGCGGACCCTCGAGGTCCGGCGGCGACAACGCCTCTTTGATCATCCGAAACCACCAGTAGACGACGAAGACGGCGAAGACCGGCCACTCGACGCCGTAGAAGAGGTTCTGCATCGTTCCCTGGGCGGACTCGCCCTTGGTGAACTGCCAGATTCCCATCCGGATGAACAAGGCGACCAGAGCCAGCGCGAGCAGATGCCGCGCGATCCATGAGGGTGCAAAAAACAGCCGACGCACGGACTCGACGCTACCCCTCGACATCGCCACACCGTCGCGATCGTGGTGGTGCCCACCCGCGGGTGCCTGTGCACTGGGACGTTCGGGCGGGGCCGCGCGGTGGCGCGGTGAGCGGGCTGGCCGATCCTGGCCAGACCGGCCAGCCCAGGTGTCGTGCTACGGCCTGCCGCCCGGCTGGGGGGGGTTAGTCGGACGAGGCGGCCGGAACGCCGGCCGGGCCTCCTGGCGCGGGGACCGGATGGACGTTCACCTACTCTGTCGTCCGAACGGGGTCGGAAGGTTGTCGCTCCGGGCCGGATATTTTTAGATTTTTCAAGCTTCGGGTGGCCTCAGCGCAGGACGGCGGCGGCGAGGGTCCAGGCCGCGCCGTCCACGCCGGTGATGGTGATCGTGGTCGTGCCGATGGCGCCCGGCAGCGTCAATGTGATCATCGCGTCGGATGAGCCGTCCACCTGTCGTGAGGGCAGGTCCACGGTGAAGGTGTGGGTTCCCGCCAGCGAGGTGATCGTGATCTGCACCGCGCCGGTGGACGCGCCCAGGTAGATCTGCAGCTGGCGGGGCTGCAGGACGACGGTGCTCAGCGTCGCCCTGCCCTGGACGGCGAGGCGCTCGTTGTCGTCGCTGCCGATCAGGTTCGGGAAGCCACCGAACCAGGTGAACCCGGAGGTCGACTCCTGGGTCGCGCTTCCCGAGGCGAACGCGAGCAGTCGGGGGACGGGCAGCGCCGCACGGGTGCGAACACCGTTCCAGCCGTCGCCGAAAAGCACCCAGTCCGTGGCGTCGGTGGGCAGCCGCACCTGGCTGCCGGCCGGGAAGGGCACGGTCTGGCTCGTGTAACGCCCCTGCGTGACGGGAGTCGTGTCCGCCGCGGGGAGATCGGACGAGCCACTCGCTGCGCTGCCCGCCGGGCCGTTCTGGCCGGTCCGCGGTGCGGTCTGGGCTGGTGGCGGGGCACTGGCCGGGGGCGGTGTCCGGCCGCCCTGGCCCTGCGGGGTCGTCGCGCTGGTCGGCTCGGTGGTGGCGGTCGTCGCCCACGGCGATCCGATGGGATGCGGTGCGCCGGTCACCGTCGTCACCGGCGGATTCGGCGAGCCGGTACCCGGAACACCGCTGACGACGGCGAGCAGCGCGACCAGACCCATGCTGATGCCGGCGACGGCGGCGCCGACCAGAATCCGGCCGTGACGTCGGCCCGGCCGGCGTGGCCCGCCGCGGCCGGTCCGGATGCGGGACCCGTGCGTCCCACGGATCGGACGTCCCCCCGGACCCGGCACCGCGCTCGTGCCCGGCGCCGCCTCCATACCTGACCCCGTGCCCGTGCCTGACCCCGTGCCCGCGGCGGCGGTCGCCGGCAGCGCGCTCGTGGTCGCCGCCGTGCCCGCCACTGGTGCGGTGGTCTCGACGGGTGGGTCGTGCTCCAGCTCGCCGTAGGGCGTGAAGGGCGAGGTGGGGCCGTCCACGAGGGCCAGGGGCGCGGCGGTGGGGGCCGGACCGGGCGGGAAGGCGGCTCCGAGTGAGGCCGCGATCCGCGCCCGGATGCGCTCGGAGTCCGGCTGATGCCTCTCCATCTCGGCGTTCAGCAGGGTGCCGAGATCAGTCCGCCAGGGGCTGTCTGGCTCGCCGCGCGTGCCGCGCTCACCATCCATGGCCATTTACGCCTCGCCCACCCGCCAGCCGGGCCAGTTACGGGCCTCGGGGCGCAGCCGTCGACGAATGCGTTCGGTGGGGTGGTCGTCCTTGTCCGGCAGGTCGACCCGAAGGAGTTGTCCGTTCGGTGGTGGATCATTGGTCCGCGTGGCCGCTCCGGACCGGGCGGGCGGGTGTGGCGCGGCGTGCGACACCGGCTCGAGGCGAACCGGGCGCGCGGGGCCGGCATGCCGGTCCGGCATCGGATCCCCTCGATCATCGGCGCAGGCTGACGGGCCGGAGCCGGATCCGGGGCCGGAGTGGGAACCGGACGATCCCGGGCGACGGCGACCGGGACGCAGCGACCCGCCGCGCCCGCCGCCCGCCCGCGGCGGGACGTGATCACCGGATCCGCGCGGCGCCGAGCCGCGCCCGGAGGCCCGGCTGGGCGCGTCCGCCGACCTGATCTCCAGGCCGGGCGACGGGGCCGGTCCGACGGGGCTGCCCCGAAGCAGCCGCTCCAGGTCGGCGACTCCGCGGGCGGTCTGGCTCTTCACCGTCCCGACAGAGACGCCCAGCGTCCGGGCGGTCTCGGCCTCGGACAGGTCGAAGGCATAGCGCAGCACCACGCACGCCCGCTTACCGGGCGGCAACGACATCAGAGCGCTGCGCAGGTCCACGACTGCGGGTACGTCCGGCTCGGGGGTGTAACCCTCGGTCTGTTCACCAAGAGCGAGCAGGCCTCGGCGTTCGCGCACGACCCTACGGACCCGGTCCGCCGCCAGGTTCGCGACGATCCGCCGGACGTAGGCCAGTGGAAGCTCGGCCGCGCGGACCCGGTCCCAACGGGTCCAGGCGGCGGTGAGGGCGTCGGCGGTGATGTCGTCGGCCGCGTCGTGGTCGCCGCTGAGCAGATACGCGAACCGGCTCAGTTCACGGTGGTGGCGCTCGAAGAAGGCCCGGAACTCCGCCTGGTCTCCAGGGTCGTCGTCGTCGGCCGCGACCGCTTCCACTGGCACGCTCCCCGGGCTGGGCCTGGCCGGCGCATCCCAAGCCGGTCAGTCAGCCGATGCTGTGGTCGTCCGTTGCAGGTTGCAGAGGGACCTTCGTCGACGGTGATGCGGGTCTGACGCTAGCGGTCCGACCCACTCGTAGGTGTGGTGCTCCGGGATGCTTCGGGACTTCTTTCGTTAATACGGCGATACGAGCAGAACACCTCACGCGGGATGCAACCTGGATGCCGTCCGTCCCGTTGCGGGCGGTGGACGGAAAAGCGCAGGTCGGAAGGCATGTGAGCGCGGCGAAGCTGCGGTCGGCGGGGGAGGGGGGTCGGTATCGGGCCGACTTCTCGCCGAAACACCGCGAATTGTTGTGAATGCATGGTTGTCATTGTTCTGGGGTAGCCCGTTGGGTGTGTCGTACCGGTTTGTCGCTACCCGGACGGGTGGGCGCCGTGGCGCCATCCGTGACGGGACCGTTCGGTAAGGGTGATGAACCGGCGACGCCATGCGATGCTGGGTCGATGTTTCCGCTGCCAGGCACCCCGGGTACAGCGGGTGCTATGTCCAGCCTGCTTCTGCCGACCTGTCCGCCGGCCACGCGCCGAACGGTGGTGGCCGGTGTCCACCCCCACCGGCCGGACTCCCCGCCGCCGCCACTCGATCCGGATCTGCCGATTCCCGATGATCCGGGCCCGCTGTTGCCGGATACTCCTGACCTGCCGCCAGCGCCCCATGAGCCCTCGCCGTTCACCGAACCGGCACCGGACGCGCCCGCGGAGCCCGAGCCCGAACCCGTCTAGGAGCCGCCCGGATCCGCCGGGGGCTCCGCATCCCATCGAGGACCGGTAGTGACCTCTGCACTGACCCCGGACGAGCTGCTGACGACCACGCGCAGTGTGCGCAAACGGCTGGACTTCGACCGTCCGGTGGACCCGGAGATCATCCGCGACTGCCTGCGGATCGCCCTCCAGGCGCCGTCCGGCTCGAACGCCCAGGGCTGGCACTGGATCGTCGTGACCGACCCGGAGCTTCGCGCGGGGATCGGGGAGCTGTATCGGCGATCGGCCCTCCCGTATCTCGATGGGGGCGGCGCGTACGACGATGCCCACAGCCCGCAGCGCCGGGCGGTGCAGGACCGGGTCGACGACTCCGCGCGTTACCTCGCCGAGAACATGCACCGGGTGCCTGTCCTCGTACTGGGCTGCCTGGCCGGTGACGCGGCCCAGGTACCGGCGGCGTCGCAGTCGGCGTTCTGGGGGTCGCTGCTGCCGGCCGCGTGGAGCTTCGCGCTGGCTCTGCGCGCACGTGGCCTTGGCAGTGCCTGGACGACCCTGCACCTCGCCTACGCCGACGAGGTGGCACGGCTGCTGGGCATCCCGGCGGGCATCAGCCAGGGTGTGCTGCTGCCCGTCGCCCACACCCTCGGCACCGACTTCCGGCCCGCCGCCCGCGAACCGCTCGAGTCCGTCCTGCACTGGGACCGCTGGTAGGACGGACGGGCGCCGCTGGTGGGCGAGCTGGCGCCGCGAGGTCGGGATGGGCGCGTGCGGCCGGGTGGCGTCGTAGCGTGGGCGCATGCGTGCGGTGACGATGTCCACCTTCGGCGGCCCCGAGGTCATGTCCGTCCAGACGGTGGCCGATCCGCCACCGCCGGGGCCGGGCGAGGTCACCCTCGACGTCGTCGCCACCGCCGTCAACCGGGCTGATCTGCTGCAGCGGCAGGGGTTCTACGCGCCGCCGCCCGGAGCGTCGGAGATCCTCGGGCTGGAGTGCTCGGGGCGTGTCGCGGCCGTGGGACCGGAGGTGGTCGGTCTCGAGGTCGGCGACGAGGTCTGCGCGCTGCTCAGCGGTGGCGGGTACGCCACCCGGGTCACCGTGTCGGCCGGCCAGGTGCTGCCGGTGCCCGCCGGGGTGAGCCTGGTGGAGGCGGCCGGCCTGCCCGAGGTCGCCGCCACCGTGCACTCGACGGTGTTCGGCGTCGCCGGGCTGCGCGACGGTGAGGTGTTCTGCGTGCACGGTGGGGCGTCCGGCATCGGCACGTTCGCCATTCAGGCCGTGCGCGCGCTGCGTCCCGCCTGCGTGGTCGCCACGACCGCCGGAAGTCCCGCGAAGCTCGAGCGGGTCCGTGCCCTCGGGGCGCACCTCGCGGTGTCCTACCGGGACGAGGACTTCGTCGAGGTCATCCGCGCGGCCACCGACGGGCATGGCGCGGACGTGATCCTCGACAACATGGGCGCCGCCTACCTGCCCCGCAACGTGGCGCTGCTGGCGACCGGCGGGCGTCTGGTCGTCATCGGCCTCCAGGGCGGGGTGAAGGGGGAGCTCAACCTGTCGGTGCTGCTCGGCAAGCGGGCCGCGGTGCACGCCGCCTCCCTGCGGGCCCGGCCGGCAGGGGAGAAGGCGGCCATCGTCGCCGCGGTGCGCGCCGAGGTCTGGCCGGCGGTGGAGAGCGGCGGGATCCGGCCGGTGATCGACCGGGTGCTGCCGCTGGCCGAGGTGGTCGAGGCCCATCAGCTCCTTGCCGACCTTGGCCACGTCGGCAAGGTCGTCCTGACGATGCCGTCGTCCTGACGATGCCGTCGTCCTGAGGATGCCGTCGTTCTGACGAGGTTGTCGTTCTGACGGTGCCGCCGTCGCGTGGCGGGGCTGTCACCTCCGGCGTGGGACCGCTGCTCGATGGTGCGCCGCAGCGGGCAGGATAGGTGCCATGACGGATCAACCGGAACCCCGCGTCGTGGTGGTCGGGCCCGACGGAGCGTTGCACGAGGCCGTGCCGTCGGCGGCAGGCCACCGCGGCGAACCCGCGACCACCGCGCAGGAACTGGCCGAGGCGGGTGCGGCGGCGGACACCAACGTCGCGTCCGAGCTGGTCTCGCAGCCCGACAAGGTGATGCGCATCGGGACGATGATCAAGCAGTTGTTGGAGGAGGTGCGGGTCGCTCCGCTCGACGACGCCAGCCGGGTGCGGCTGCGCGAGATCCACCGCAGCTCGATCCGTGAGCTGTCCGAGGCACTGGCCCCGGCGCCGCGGGCCGAACTCGAACGGCTGCTGTCGCCGTTCGAGGATGACGTCGTCCCGTCCGACGCGGAACTGCGGATCGCGCAGGCACAGCTGGTCGGCTGGTTGGAGGGCCTGTTCCACGGGATGCTTGTGGTCCAGCAGGTGGCCGACCGGGCCCAGCTGGCGGAACTGCGGCGCCGGGCGCTGCCCAGCGGGGCCGGACTCCCGGACGGAGCCCAGCCCCAGCAGGAGCAGGGCGGCGGCGAGTCGTTCGGCCGCGGCGCCTACCTCTGAGCGGCCCGCGGCGCCGTGCGGAGTCAGGTCAGCTGGCCGGGCTGACCGAGCTCATGTTGAAGTCCGACACCCGCACCGGCGGCATCCGGGTCAGGGTGAACCAGTCCGCCCATTCCCGGGGCAGGGTGCGGGTGGTCGCACCGATCTCGGCGGTGCGACCCAGCAGGTCCACCGGTGACTCGTTGAACCGGAAGTTGTTCACCGCCCCGGTGACCTCGCCGTTCTCCACCAGGTAGACGCCGTCGCGGGTGAGACCGGTCTGCAGCAGCAGCTCGGGGTCGACCTCGCGGATGTACCACAGGCTGGTCAGCAACAGGCCGCGGCGGGTCGAGGCGATCATCTCCTCGAGTGACGCGGTGCCCCCGCCGTCCAGGGTCAGGTTCTCGATCAGTGGCGTGGCCGGGCCGTCGGCGAGCCGGGCGGAGGCCCGGGTCTGGACGAGCGCGGCGAGCGCGCCATCGCGAATCCAGTCGGTGGCGCCGAGGGCGAGCCCGTTGTCGAACACACTCGACATCGCCGACGACGAGGTGGCGGTCACGAACGGGGTGGTGGCAAGCTCCGGGTCCGCCGGATCGCTGGACAGCCGCAGCCCGGCCGGCCCGATCGACTCGCCGAGCCTCGTCCCGCCGCCGGCCCGGCTGAACACGGTGCGACCCTCGGCCGCGTCCCGTCCAGCCGCCGCCCAGTACAGCCCGACCATCAGGTCGCCCACCGCCGACGGCGGCAGCAACGTCTCGTAGCGTCCGGCGGGCAGCTCCACCGGACGTTCGCACCAGGCCAGTCGGGACGTGAGCTGGGCGTGGGTGGCGGCGACGTCCACGTCGGTGAAGTCGCGGGTCGACTGGCCGTGCCAGACCGATCCACCGGCCACCGCGCTCTTGGCGTTCCACTCGACGCTGCCGGTCGGCTCGCTGTGACGCAGCCGCAGACCGGTGGACGTGCCGAGCCAGGTGGTCGTGATCCGGTGCTCGGCGAAACCGAACAGGCGCTGGCCGGCCGCGCGGGTGCGGCCGAACGCCTCGGCCAGGTCGCGGGCGAAGGTGGCGAACACGGCGGTGTCGGTGCGGGTGGCGGGCTCGGTGAACATGTCCGCGGCCGGGGCCGCGGCGGTGCTCGCGGGGGAGAGCAGGTCGGCGTAGTCCTCGGCGTCGGCGGCCGCGTGGGCGGCCTGCTCGGCGGCCCGGACCAGGTCGGCGAGCCCGTCCGGATCACTGGGGGTCGAGGCGGAACGGACACCGAAGGAACGCCCGACGACGCTGATCACCGTGATCGACCGGTCGCGGCTCGCCCCGTTGGTGGTCAGCGTGTTGTTCGCCCAGCGCAGGTTCACCGCGCTCGACTCGGTGGCGATCACCACGCAGGCATCGGCCCGGGACAGCGCCAGCGCCTGTTCGACGACCTCATGGGCCGCCCGCGCCGCCAGGATGGGTGGGTGACTCATCGGCCGGCCTCCCGCCGGGTGTTGAGGACGTTGACCCCGCGAAACAGCGCGGACGGGCAGCCGTGGCTGACCGCCGCGACCTGACCCGGCTGGCCCTTGCCGCAGTTGAACGCCCCACCGAGCAGGTAGGTCTGCGGGCCACCGACAGCCTCGAGCGACCCCCAGAAGTCGGTCGTCGTCGCCTGGTAGGCCACATCGCGCAGCTGGCCGACGATCCGCCCGTCCCGGATCTCGTAGAAGCGCTGGCCGGTGAACTGGAAGTTGTACCGCTGCATGTCGATCGACCAGCTCTTGTCGCCGACGACGTAGATGCCGCGCTGGACCTGACCGATCAGTTCCTCGGTGCTCGGCCCGCCGGGCGCCGGCAGCAGCGACACGTTCGCCATCCGCTGCAGCGGCACATGCCCGGCGGAGTCGGCGAAGGAGCAGCCGTTGGACGCCGCGGTGCCCAGCGCCGCGGCGTTACGGGCGGCCATCGCCCGGTCGAGCTGGTAGCCGACCAGCGTGCCGGCGCGGACGATGTCGAAACGCCGGGTCGCCACCCCCTCGTCGTCGTAGCCGATGGTGGCCAGACCATGCGGGGTGGTGCGGTCACCGGTGACGGTCATCGCCGGCGAACCGTAGCGCAGCGTCCCGAGCTGGTCGAGGGTGGCGAAGGAGGTGCCGGCGTAGGCCGCCTCGTAGCCCAGCGCCCGGTCGAGTTCGGTGGCATGGCCGACCGACTCGTGGATCGTCAGCCACAGGTTCGACGGATCGATCACCAGGTCGTAGCGCCCCGGCTCCACCGAGGACGCCTTCGCCTTCTCGGCGAGCAGCCCCGGGATGATCTCGACCTCGCCGTCCCAGTCCCAGCAGCCGGCCGCGGGCCCCGAGACCATCCACTCCCAGCCTCGACCGACCGGCGGGGCGATGGTGCGCATCGACTCGAATCCGCCCCCCGGATCGACCCGGATGGCCTCGATCTGGCACAGCACCCGCACCCGCTGCTGGGTCGTGTCGGTACCGGCGAGATCGGCGTAGTACTTGTTCTCCAGCACCGCCTCGAACTGGCCCTCGACATGGTCCACGTCGGACGCGCCGTACAGCGTGCGGCACAGCCCGCCGACCCGCTCCACCCGCTCGCCCGGGTCGATGGCGAACGGGTCCGCCACGTAGGCCGACACCCAGCTCGCCCGCTGGTGCACCGGCTCCTCGGCGAGTTCCACCGGCTCGGAGTTCAACGGCGCCGCGACCTTCGCCATGGCGACGGCCTCGCGGGCCAGCCGCACCGCCTCGTCGGTGGTGAGGTCGACCCCGGCGGCGAAGCCCCAGGCGCCCTCGTGCACGACCCGTACGGCGAGCCCGACGGTGGCGCCCTCGTGTCGGCTTTCCAGGGAGGCGTCGCGGAAGGACAACGCCGACTCCCGCAGCCGTTCGATGCGGATGTCCGCGTGCGTGACGCCCAGATCCCGCGCGGTCTGCAGGGCCGCATCGGTGAGCGCGGCCCGCGGGAGCGCGAGGAACTCGGCGTCGATCTCGTGCGCCGGTGCTCCACCGGGCGGGTGCGGATCGGGGTGGACGGGTGTCGCCATACGCCTATCCTGGCCCCCGCCGGACGCCGCCGTGCCGCCACCCGCCGCCGCGGCTCCGCCGCCGTGTCGCCGCGGCTCCGCCGCCGTGTCGCGGTAGCTCCGCCGCCGTGACGCCGCTGTGTCGTCGCGACACCACCGTGATGTCGCGACGGTGCCGGCCGCAGGGTCGTCCGGGGTCCGCCGGCTGGTGATGGCGACATTTCCTCGTGCTTTCCGGCGGGCGTCCGGTGGGTCGGTCGTGAATTCTTTTGAAAAGCAGGATATTCCAGCTGTTCTGGCGACCTGGTTGATGCAGTGGAAACAGGCCTCGACTTCTCGTTCCCGGACTTCCGGCGGCCGGTGAGAAGGCGCGGGTTCACCCGTCGGCCGGATACAGCCGTTCCAGGACGAGCGCCACGCCGTCCTCGTCGTTGGACGCGGTGATCTCGTCGGCGGCGGCCAGGACGTCCGGATGGGCGTTGGCGACCGCCACCGCGTGCCCGGCCCAGGCGAACATCGGCAGATCGTTGGGCATGTCACCGAAAGCGATCACGTCCGCGGCGGACAGTCCATGTCGGGCCGCCAGCTCCGCCAGCGCCACCGCTTTGGACACCCCGGCTCCGGCGATCTCCAGCAGGTCCGTGCAGGACGTGGTGACCACCGCCTCCGTGCCGGCCAGAGCGAGAATCGCCTCGTAGACCTCGGTGAAGGGCAGCCCGCCGGCCCTGCGGACCAGCAGCTTCGTCGCCGGCAGCGCGGTCAGCAGCTCGGGGTAGGCGCTGACCAGCTCCTCGGGATCGGGCCACATCGTCTCGAAGGCCGCCTCCCGGCCGAACCTCCCGCCGCTTTCCACCGCGAAGGACGCGTCGGGCACCGCGGCCCGGATGCCGTGCGCGAGCCGCAGCGCGGTGGCGACGGCCAGCTGGCGCTGACTGACGGTGACACCCGCATCAAGATCGAAAACCAGGGCGCCGTTGGCGCAGATCGCCAGGCCGCCGACCGCGGCCTGGGTGGCGATGTTCGCCATCACGCGGCTCGGACGCCCGGTCACGAACACGACGGTGGCGCCGTGGTGACGCACCCGCCGCAGCGCCGCGCGGGTGCGCGCCGAGACGGACCCGTCGCTGTGAATCAGGGTTCCGTCGAGGTCGGTGGCGACAAGGGCGGGCGGGGACACAGTCATCCAGTCAACAGCATTCGCGCCGGCCGCGGGCCCGACGAGACGGATTGACGCGGGCGGGCGCAGGTAGCATGCCGGTCATGGTTCCTGCCGATCGGCCCGGCTCGTCGCCGTCCGCGTCCGTCGACCGGTCCGCGGTGGGCGACAGCGCCCCCGCCGCGGCGACCGCCGGAACATCGCACGCATCACGCGGAAAAACATTTGACGAACTCTTTGTCGAGGTCACCGGTAAATGGCAGCGACGGGAGTCCGGTTCGAGCACGGTCGCGGCGCTCGACCGGGGCGTTCACCATCTGGGTAAGAAACTGGTCGAGGAGGCCGCGGAAGCCTGGATGGCGGCCGAGCACGAAGGCCGGGAGCGAGCCGCCGAGGAGATCTCCCAGCTGCTCTACTGGAGTCAGCTGATGATGATTTCCCTGGGTCTTTCCCTCGACGACGTATACTCCCACCTGTGAACATCTCCCGGTGCATTCCTACAGACACTGAGTAGTGGCCATGCTTCGTATCGCGGTGCCCAACAAGGGGTCGCTGTCCGCGGCCTCCAGCCAGCTCCTGGCTGACGCCGGCTATGAGGCCCGGCGCGAGGCCGCGGAGCTCGTGGTCCTCGACGCCGAGAACGACATCGAGTTCTTCTTTCTGCGCCCGCGTGACATCGCTGTGTACGTCGGGTCCGGGCGGCTCGATCTCGGCATCACCGGCCGCGACCTCCTGCTGGACAGCAACGCCGCCGCGGAGGAGCTGCTCCCGCTCGGCTACGCGCACGCGACCTTCCACTACGCCGCCCCCGAGGGCGAGTATCCGGACGCGGACCATCTGCAGGGCAAGCGGATCGCCACGTCTTTCCCGGCGCTCGTACGGGCCGATCTCGCCGGTCGGGGCATCACCCCGGCGGCCATCGTCACGTTGGACGGCGCGGTGGAGACCGCCGTGCGCCTCGGGGTGGCCGACGCGGTGGCCGATGTGGTGGAGACCGGGCGCACGCTGCGGGCCGCCGGGCTGGAGCTGCTGGGCGAGCCGGTGCTGCGCTCAGAGGCGATCGTCATCGTCAAGCGCGGGTCGACGCTCTCGGCGGCCCATGAGCGGCTGCTGCGTCGGGTGCAGGGTGTGCTCGTCGCCCGCCGGTACGTGATGATGGACTACGACGTGCCGACCGCGGTGCTGGAGAAGGCCTGTGAGATCACTCCGGGCTACGAGTCGCCGACGATCTCCCCGTTGCAGCGGGAGGAGTGGGTCGCCGTCCGGGCGATGGTGCTGCGCGCCGATGTGAACCGCACGATGGACAACCTGTGGGACCTGGGCGCCCGCGGCATCCTGGTCTCCGGCATCCAGGCCTGCCGCCTGTGACACACGGCTGCCAGCCCGCGCTCCGCGGGCGGTGAGCCGGCGGCGGGGAAGGTGTCTTCTCGCCCGCGCCGCCGGCTCGCCTGGTGTGCCTAGTGCCGGCCGCCGCGCAGGATGAGGGACATGCCCTCGCTGCGGGTGGCGGTGCTGAGGAACTGACCGCGCACGGCCGAGGTGACCGTGGTCGCGCCGGGCTTGCGTACACCGCGCATCGACATGCACAGATGCTCCGCCTCGACGACGACCATCACCCCGCGGGGTTCGAGGACGTCGACCAGGGCGTCGGCGATCTGCGAGGTCAGCCGCTCCTGTACCTGCGGGCGCCGGGCGTAGAGATCGACCAGGCGGGCCAGCTTCGACAGGCCGGTGATCTGGCCCCGGTTGTTCGGGATGTAGGCGACGTGCGCCTTCCCGGAGAAGACGACCAGGTGGTGCTCGCACAGCGACGAGAAGTCGATGTCACGCACGAGCACCATCTCGTCATGGCCCTCGTCGAAGACGGTCGTGAGCACCTCGGCCGGTTCGCGACCGAGGCCCTCCACCGCCTCCCGGTAGGCCCTGGCCACGCGGTCCGGCGTCTTGCGCAGGCCCTCACGGTCCGGGTCCTCACCGATGCCGATGAGCAGCTCGCGCACCGCTCGGGCCACCCGGTCATGGTCGAAGGGGCGGACCTGGCGGGGCCGGCCCCGATCCCGCACCTGCGCGGCGGTGAGCTCGCCCGCCACGATGCTCCCGGGCGTCACCGCGCTCCCGGCGGCCGTCGGGAGCGGGTCGAGCACTTCGGCGTCGACCGAGGCCAGCCCGTTGGTGGAGTCGGACGTCATCAGCGACGTCTCCTCTCATCGTCGCTCGGCCAACTCGGCGGAGCCCAGGGGTTCGCGATCCGCGGCTGCCCCTCCGGAGCGGAACCGTCACCGGCGGGGGGCGGACCGAGGGGACCCTGGGGATAACCGTGACCCCCGGCCCCGCCATTCCCACCATTGCCACCGTAACCCGGACCGCCGTTACCGCCACCGTTGCCGCCGTAACCCGGACCACCGTGCTCGGCACCACCGGGACCGGGGCCACCGGTAGCAGGACTCGGGTCCTTGACCAGATCCGCCACGCTGCTGGGAACGAGACCCAGCTCGGCCGGGGTCTGCACCGGCGGCCGGTCGGACGGAATTCGCCGACCGACACCGGTGTAGATGCCGCGCACAGGGCGCTTCTGCACCGTGGCGAAGATCTCTTCGACCTGGTCCTTGCTCAGGGTCTCGATGTCCATCAGGCGCAGCACCAGGTTGTCCAGAACATCCCGGTAGGTGACCAGGACCTCCCAGGCCTCGTCGTGGGCGGCCTCGATGAGCCGGCGCACCTCGACGTCGATCTCGCTGGCGACATCCTCGGAGTAGTCGCGCTGATGCCCGACCTCCTTGCCGAGGAACACCTCGCTGTTCTCGGTGCCGAACTTGATCGCCCCGAGCCGGTCGCTCATCCCGTACTGGGTGATCATCGCCCGGGAGATCTGGGTGGCCTTCTCGATGTCGTCGCTGGCCCCGGTGGTCGGGTCGTGGAAGACGAGTTCCTCGGCCGTGCGCCCGCCGAGCAGGACGGCGAGCCGGTCGAGCATCTCCGACCGGGTCGAGAGGTACTTGTCCTCCAGCGGCAGCTGCATGGTGTAACCCAGCGCCCGACCGCGCGGCAGGATCGTGACCTTGTGAACCGGGTCGGAGTTCGGCAGCGCGTGCGCGACGAGGGCATGCCCGCCCTCGTGGTAGGCGATGCGCTTCTTCTCCTTGTCGCTCATCGCGCGGGTCTTGCGCTCCGGCCCGGCCATCACCCGGTCGATCGACTCCTCGAGCAGCGCCGAGGAGATGAACTTCAGGTTGGACCGGGCGGCGAGCAGCGCCGCCTCGTTCAGCACGTTGGCGAGATCCGCACCGGTGAAGCCGGGCGTGCGCCGGGCGATGACGGTCATGTCGGCGTCCGGCCCGATCGGCTTGCCCTTGGCGTGCACCCGCAGGATCGCGGTGCGCCCGAGCAGGTCCGGCCGGTCAACGACGATCTGGCGGTCGAACCGGCCAGGCCGCAGCAACGCGGGGTCGAGGATGTCCGGGCGGTTCGTCGCCGCGATGAGGATGACCCCACCCTTGACGTCGAACCCGTCCATCTCGACGAGCAGCTGGTTGAGGGTCTGCTCGCGCTCGTCGTGCCCACCGCCAAGACCCGCCCCGCGGTGGCGGCCGACGGCGTCGATCTCGTCGACGAAGATGATCGCCGGGGCGTTGGCCTTGGCCTGTTCGAAAAGGTCACGGACCCGGCTCGCGCCGACACCGACGAACATCTCGACGAAGTCGGACCCGGAGATCGAGTAGAACGGCACCCCGGCCTCACCGGCGACCGCTCGGGCGAGCAGCGTCTTACCGGTGCCGGGCGGGCCGTAGAGCAGAACACCCTTGGGGATCTTCGCGCCGATGGCCTGGAACTTGCCCGGGTTCTCCAGGAACTCCTTGATCTCCTGCAGCTCCTCGATGGCCTCGTCCGCGCCGGCGACGTCGGAGAAGGTCGTCTTCGGCGTGTCCTTGCTGACCAGCTTGGCCTTGGACTTGCCGAAGTTCATGACCCGGTTGCCGCCGCCCTGCATCTGGTTCATGAAGAAGAACAGCAGCAGGACCACGAGCAGGACAGGCAGGAGGTTGAGCAGCAGCGAGACCAAGATGTTCCCGCGGTCGACCGACACGTCGTAGTTGACCCGCTTGTTGCGCAGTTCGTTGGCGAGGTTGACGCCCTGCTCACTGACGTAGGACGACTCGTACTTCTTGCCGTCCTTCGTGGTGATCTGGATGAGCTGTTTGGAGTCCTGGAGCTTGGCCTTCGTGACCTGGCCGTCGTCGATCTGCTGCTGGACGAAGTTCAGGTCGCGCTTGCCGTACTCACTGGGGCCCGACAGGACACCGGTCGTGAGGATGATCACGAACAGCACCAGGAGCAGCAGTGGTACCCAGCCGCGGAAGATTCTTCTTGGAGTCATCTGTCTGGAGCACCGGACACGAGCGCTCCGCCCTCCTGACGTGTGTACTGCCCTCGATCGGGATTCCCTTGTGCCGAGGGTACCGCCGGTGCGCGTGTCTCACCGCGCGCACATCCGACCAACGGATCGGCGGCCGGCGCTGTTCCGAGTGACGGGATGGTCGTTGTGAGTGACGCCACGGTGGTTTCGGGGTGGCGTCGCGGTCGGGTGGTCCGCTCAGCCCGGCGCGCCGCGTTCGATGGCGGCGGGAGTCAGGGTGCCCACAAACGGCAGGGTCCGATAGTACTCGGAGTAATCGAGTCCATACCCGACGACAAAGGCGCTGGGAATGTCGAAACCGACGTAGCGCACGTCCACGTCGACGGTGATCGCCTCGGGCTTGCGGAACAGCGCCAGCACCTCCAACGAGGCCGGCCCCCGCGACCGCAGGTTCTTCAGCAGCCAGGACAGGGTCAGCCCGGAGTCGATGATGTCCTCGACGACGAGAACGTCCCGGCCCTCGATCGAGCGGTCCAGATCCTTGAGGATGCGCACCACGCCGGAGGACGACGTCGAGGACCCGTAGGACGAGACCGCCATGAACTCCATCGTCAACGGGACGTGCAGCGCCCGGGACAGGTCGGCCATGACCATCACGGCGCCCTTGAGCACCCCGACGAGCAGGATCTCCCGTCCGGCGTAGTCGGCGTCGACCCGCGCCGCCAGTTCCGCGATCTTCACCGCTATCTCGGACGAGGACACCAGCACCTCGTCGATATCGGGATGTCCGCTCCCGGGATGTCCGCTCCCGGGATGTCCGTTCTCGGGATGTCCGTTCTCGGGATGTTCGCCCTCGGCGGTTGTTGTCGCGACCTGACTCACAGGATCGTCCTCCTCCGGGTACGCCGGCTCCTGGTCTGCTGACAGGTCCGGGTCTCCTGACAGGTCCGGGGTGCCCGGCAGGTGCTGGTTCCCCGGCGGGTGCGGGTCCGCCGCCGGGAGCCATCCCGCCGCCGAGGGCCATCCCGCCGCCGCCGAGTTCCACCCCGTCGGCGCGGTGGTGGGAACCCGCGGGCCGGTCAGGGTGATCCGGTCGTCCCAGCGGCGGGCGAGCACACCGGTGGGCAGCGGCACCGGCTTCTGGCCACGCCAGCGGGTGACGAGATCCTCCACCGCCCAGACGTGTTCGGCGCGCAGCGCCGACGCCGACGTCCCGACCTCGAGCGCGGCCCGGCGCAGCAATCGACCACGGATCGCCGTGGGCAGCGCGGCCAGCGCCGCGACCGTGAAGGTGACCTGACCACGCCCGGTCCCGCCGACCTGACCGGCCTGGTCCGGATGGGGCCGGTCATGACGGGCCTGGTTCTCGTCGGCGCCGTGGCTGGCGAGCGTGGCGTAGACCGCCGCGGCGGCGGAGTCCAACGCGTCCGCGTCGGCCCGGAGCAGCTCGGCGCCGCGGGCCAGGGATTCGGTGATGCCAGGGCCGAGTTCGGCCTCCAGCAGCGGCAGCACACTGTGGCGGACCCGGGCCCGGGCGAAAGCGCGCTCGGCGTTGCTCGGATCATCCCAGAAGGCCAGGTCGAGTGCCTGACAGGCGGCGCGGGTGTCGGCCCGGCGCAGCTCGAGCAGCGGGCGCCGCAGAAGCCCCAGCCGCGGCCGCATCCCCCCGAGCGAGCGGGCACCGGCGCCCCGGGCCAGCCGCAGCAGGACCGTCTCGGCCTGGTCGTCGAGGGTGTGCCCGAGCAGGACGGCACCGGCGCCGAGCCGGGCCGCCGCGTCGAGCAGTGCCACGCGGCGGGCGTCCCGGGCCAGCCCCTCGGAGCGCGCGGTGTGCGCGACCAGCACCTCGGCCGGACGAAGGCCCAGGTCACGCCCGCGGGCGGCGACCTGTTCGGCCCGGGTCGCGGACCCGGCGTCCCAACCATGGTCGACGATCAGCAGACCGGCCCGCAGCGCCCGGCGTGGTGCGACGAACGCGAGTGCGGCCGCCAGCGCCCAGGAGTCGGGCCCGCCGGAGCAGGCGGCGAGCACCAGCGCGCCAGGTTCAAGATCATCGATGGCTGTCCGTACCGCGAGGCGCACCGCGGCGACCGCCGGATCGGGCCCTCGCGTGGTGCGACCGCCCGGACCCGGGTGTCGCGGGTCGGTCGTCCACTCACCGGGTACCGGTGCCGAGAAGGGCACCGGCTCTGGCGGGTCGCCGTCGGCGAGGGCAGCGGTCACCGACACCGCCGGTTGGCACTGCCACCGGCACCCAGGTGCACGCGGACCGACCGGCTCACGCCGAGATGGACGGGCGACTGCCCAGGACGCGTTGCATCCACGCGGTCGGAGCGGTGAGCTCCGCCCGGGTCGGCAGGGTCGTCGGGGACTCCCAGACGACGTTGAAGCCACCCACCCCGGCCTCCGAGACGACGGCCCGCACGAAGGCGCCACCCTGGCGGTACTGCTGCATCTTGAGGTCCAGGCCGAGCAGGCGGCGGACGAAGCGGTCGATCGGTGAACCGCCGTCACGACGGCCCTCGAACCGCGAGCGGATGTCGGCCACGGTCGGCACGACCCGCGGCCCCACCGCGTCCATCACCTGGTCGGCGTGCCCCTCGAGCAGGGTCATCAGGGCCTGGAGCCGATCGAGCACGGCGCGCTGCGCGGGGGTCTGCAACGCCTCGACGACGCTGGGGCTGTCGGGCCCACGGTCGAACACGGCGCCGCGCACGGCCGTCACGGCCGAGCGCACCCGGTCGGCCAGGACATCCGGGTCCAGGTCGGTGGCCTGGATGAACGCCGAGATCTCGGACTCCAGGTGGCCGCGCAGCCAGGGGACCGCGGTGAACTGGGTGCGATGGGTCTGTTCGTGCAGGCAGACCCACATCCGGAAGTCCCGCGGGACGACGCCCATCGTCGCCTCGGCGTGCGCGATGTTCGGCGCGACCAGGCTGAGTCGACCGGTGGCCATGGACACCCCGTCGGCACCGACGAGCCCGTCGGCCAGGTACTCCTGCGGGGGGAGGAACACCTCGAACTGCCCGAGCACCTTGCCGGCCAGGTAGGCCAGGGCCGTGCCCAGCTGGACGCCGGTGACCCGGCGCCCGACGGCGGCGGAGAACCGGCCCCGCTCCTGCTCGGAGAGCTTCGCCAGCAGCGGGGTGGTGAGCACCCGCAGGCCGGCGACGTTGGACCGCACCCATTCGGGCCGGTCGACGACGTTGATCGGGGTGACCGCGCCCACCGGCGACAGATGGGTGTAGTCCTCCACATGGCGCTCGGCCTCGACGGCGAGGCGCCGCAGTTCGGCGACCACGTCGGCGGCCTGCTCCCGGGTGATCTGCGGGCCGGGGCGGACCAGCTTCTTCGCCGTCGTCACGGCGAGTTCCCAGTCGACCAGCTCGGCGTCCACGAAAACGAGCGTACCGGGCCCGCCCATGGTCTGCCGCCGCGTCGGGTCAGCCCGTCCCAGGAAGCCCGCCTCATGGGCGGTTCCGGCCGCCCCGTGGGGCGCGGCTAGCGCACCGGTGGGTTGCTGACGGTGGCCGGAGCCGGGCGGCAGCCGCAGCCGGCCAGGGCCGAGGTGACCCGGTCGAGCGCGGCCTTGGTCGTACTGGCCTCCTCGGCCGGCGACAGGAACGCGAACAGCAGCAGGCGACCATCGGCGTCGACGACGTCACCGGCGATACCGGTGACATTGCGCAGAGTGCCGGTCTTGGCCCGGATCTGGCCCGCCCCGGCGGCGCTGTCAGGGGTGGCGTACCGGTCGGCCAGGGTGCCGGAGAAACCGGCGACGGGCAGCCCGGTCAGCAACGAGCGCAACGCCGGACGATCGGTGCTGCGCGCGCCCAGGCGCAGCAGGGTCACCAGGGTGGCCGGTGGAACCCGGTCGTTGGTCGACAGACCACTCACGTCCGAGATGGCCGTGCCGGTGCCGGGGATGCCCAGGTCTGCGAGGGTGGTCGTGACGGCCCGCGTCGCGCCGTCGAACGACGCCGGCAGACCCCGGTGGCGGGCGAGCAGCCGGCCGAGGCTTTCGGCCAGGTCGTTGTCCGATTCGGCGAGCATCTTCTCGACGAGCAGCCGCACCGGGGGACTGTCCACCGTGGCGATCCGACGGGCCGTCGGATCGGCGGTACCCAGACCCATCGAGGCGACCTGGATGCCCGCGGCGGCCAGCGCCCCCGCGAACACCGTCGTCGCCGTGGCGGCGGGCTGCGGGGAACGCGGCCCGGTCGCGCCGGGCGCGGCCCGGCCGGCGTCGACGGTGAGGGCGGACACCGGCTCGACGTCGCCGTCGGTCACGTAGTTGTCGCGCCAGCCGGGCGCCCGGTCCGGGCCGGTGAACAGCGACGCGTCCCCGAGGAGCCGGGCGACGGACGTGATGCCCGCCGCCCGGACCTGGGTGACCAGATCGGCGAGCCGGGCGGGCGCCGGATAGACGCCGGGATCGATCGTCGGTGCCGCCGTCAGCGTCGGATCGCCGCCGCCGACGAGCCACAACGTGCCGCCCGGGGCCGTCGGCGCGCCGCCGGCCGGCGGGCTGTAGAGCACCGTGGTGCGCAGCCGGGTGTCGGGGAAGGTCGCGAGCGCGGCGGTGGCCACCGCCGTCTTGAGGGTGGACGCCGGCATGGCCGGTTCCTGGCCGCGCACGTCGAGCAGCACCCGGCCGGTCAGCGCGTCGACGACGTAGGCGGCCGGCCCGGCCAGCAGTGGATCGCTCAGGCTCGGACCGAGCCGGGCGGCGACGGCCGCGGGATCGGCACCGGGCGCGGCCGGGTCGAGCCCGGTGAGCGCGGCGACACCGGGGCGCCCCGGCCCGGCTCCCGGTGGCGCGGCGGAGCCTGCGGTGGGGGCGGCGCTCAGCGAGCCCGCGAGCAGGGCTCCAGCGATCGCGGTGAGCCCCCCGACCCGAGCGGCGGACGCGGCTGACGTCACAGCTGAACACTACGCAATCGGCCCGGGCCCGACCCGCCGACTGCCCGGGAGGGTGAGCGATGGGTCGCCTGCCCGGACACGTCCGGGTGCACGCGGGTGCACGCGGACGCGGGCCGGTGGGCGGGGGCGCGTCCGGCTCGGTCGGGGGCGTGCGGAGTGCGCCGTGACGTCCGCAGTGGCGGATGCCCGGTCGCTGTGTCACCGTATGGCGCGAGGTCACCGTATGGGGTGAGGTGGTAGTCCGCCCCCCGGGAGCGGGCCGTCGGCGGGTGCCCGATGCACCGGCCTGTGGTCCGGGTCCAACCGCCGTCCTCACCGTCGTTGGTGTCGGCGTGTCGCCGCATCATGACAGTGGACCGAGGAACGACCGGTGCAGCTGTGGTGATGCTGACCGTGTGGTTCGGGTGGGCGGTGGCTTCCGGGACACTGGGTGGGCTGCGGTCATCGCCCGCGATGCCCGACCGGTGTCGACCGGCTGCCCGGCAAGCCGCCGTGGGCCGGCGCAAGGCAGTGCACACGCGTGCGCCGTCCGGAAGGGTCCGGACGTGCCCGATCATGAAGGAGACAGGGAGCGGAGTGGACCTCGAGTTCGATGTGACCATCGAGATCCCCAAGGGGCAGCGCAACAAGTACGAGATGGATCACCACACCGGGCGCATCCGGCTGGACCGGATGTTGTTCACCTCCACCCACTACCCCTCGGACTACGGCTTCATCGAGGGGACACTCGGGCGGGACGGCGACCCGTTGGACGCGCTCGTCCTGCTGGAGGAGCCGACCTTCCCGGGGTGCCTGGTGCGGTGCCGGACCATCGGCATGTTCGAGATGACCGACGAGAAGGGCCCGGACGACAAGGTCCTGTGCGTGCCGGTCGGTGATGTCCGGCAGGAGCACCTGCGCGATCTGCGCGACCTGCCGGAGTTCGACCGGCTGGAGATCCAGCACTTCTTCGAGGTCTACAAGGACCTGGAGCCCGGCAAGTCGGTCGAAGGCGCGTCCTGGGTGGACCGCGGCGACGCCGAGAAGGAGATCCTGCTCTCGATCACGCGGTTGCGTGAGTCCGAGGAGGCCGGATCGCACGACCAGGGAGCCGAACCGAAGTCCGCCTGAGCGGTCCCGGCGCGGCGGCGCCTCCTCACACGCTGGTCCTTGTCCGGTCAGCCGTCTGGGGAGGCGTCCCATCGTCGTCGGACGGGTGGCCCCGATCCGGCTCTGGCCTGGACTGTGCGCGGTGGGTCGCCTTCGTGCGCGGTCGCATCGAAGCGGCGGATCGAGGGTTGTCGGCCGTGCCAGCGGCGCGAGCGCACCATCTCGCGAATGCCCGGCGAAACCGCTGGTACTACGGGGTGTGAGCCGGAGGCGGGGATTGAACCCGCGACCTATCGCTTACGAGGCGATTGCTCTGCCACTGAGCTACTCCGGCGAACGGTCAGGAACTGCTGACCGTGCTCGAGTATGCCAGACGCCGCGGCCGACCGGCGCCGACGGTGCTCGACGGCCCGCGGTCGGGATGAGGGCGGTGGCATGGTCGGTGCGGTGCGCGGGTGGTGCGAAGTTGTCGTTCACGTAACGTCATGACCATGGCCGATGGTGGCCGGCATGTTGCGAAGCGTCTCGGTCGCATTAGCTTAATGTTACAAATTCGCACTCTTCGCCTGTCGAACGGTGCAAATCTCCACCCCGGTCGAAGTGGTTCCGGTGAGGATGCGTAGGGTTTCGCTCCATGACCGGGGCTGGGGACGCTGCGCCTGCAGCGACGACGCGAGGAGCTTCTCTCCTCGTCGCCGAGGATGATGAGGCATCGCGGGTGGCGCTCGCGCGCAGCCTGGAGAGATTCGGCTATCGCGTGCTGGAGGCCGCGGACGGGGAGGCCGCCCTCCGACTGTTCCAGACCACGGAGATCGATCTTGTGGTGCTGGACGTCGCAATGCCACGTATGGATGGCTTCGCGGTGCTCAGCCGCCTGCGCCAGACCAGCGAGGTTCCGGTGATCATGCTCACCGGGCGGGCCGAGGAGGTCGACCGGGTGGTCGGCCTCGAGCTTGGCGCCGACGACTACGTGGTGAAGCCGTACTCGCTGCGGGAGCTGGTCGCCCGGGTGCGGGCGCGGCTGCGCCGCCGGCCGGCCGAGCCACCGCCGCAGCGGGCCGGCGATGGCAACGATCCGCTGGTCTACGGCGACGTGTCGATCGATCTGCGGGCCCGTGAGGTCGCCGTCGCCGGCGAGCGCATCGATCTCACCGCCCGCGAGTACGAACTGCTGGCCTTCCTCGCCCGCCATCCGCGGCGGGTGTTCAGCCGGGAGGAACTGCTCGAACAGGTGTGGGGAACCCGGTTCCAGGATCCGGCGACCGTCACCGAGCATGTCCGCCGGGTGCGCACCAAGGTGGAGGGACGGCCACCGCAGCGTCGACTGGTCACCACCCTGCGTGGAATGGGCTACCGCTTCGACCCGTGATCCGGGAGCTGCCGGGGCCGCGGGGATGAGCCGTCACGGGTGCCGCGGCCCGGTGGGTGGACGGGCGTCCGCCCGTCCCGTGGGTGGGTGGGCGGCGTCGTGTGCCTGCCGGGAGGGGCAGACCGCGGCCCGATCGCAGGCGACCCGACCGCCCTCGTCCAGGGCGACCACCACCTGCTGACGGGGCACGTCGTGCCGCACGACCTGGCCCTCACCCGTCGGGGTGCAGGCCCGCTCGCCGACGGCGGGCACCGCCCGGGTGAACTCCTCGTACAGCGGATGCTCGTAGCGCAGACAGCACATCAGCCGGCCGCACGCACCGGTGATCCGCATCGGGTTGAGCGCGAGGTTCTGCGTGCGGGCCATGCGCAGGCTGACCGGTTCGAAATCGGTCAGGAACGTCGCGCAGCACAGGTCGCGCCCGCACGAGCCGATACCACCCTGGACGCGGGCGCTGTCGCGGGCGGAGAGCTGTTCCAGCCGCACCCGGGCGGCGAGCGTCCGGTTGAGGTCACGGACCAGTGCGCGGAAGTCCACGCGGCCCTCCGCGGTGAAGTAGATCGTGTAACCGTCGGTCGCCGACACGTGATCGACACCGACGATCTTCATGTGCAGGTCGTGGTCGCGGGCGAGACGCCGGGCGGCCACCCGGGCCCGCGCCCGCCGACGCCGGGACGTGTCCGCCTGGTGCAGGTCGTCCGGACCGGCGAGCCCGCGCAGCACCGGCAGTTCGCCGATGTCCTGCGACACCCACTGGGCGGCCCACACGCAGGTGGCGACCTCGTCGCCGGCCTCGGTGGGTACCAGGACCCGGTCGCCGACGCGAGGCGAGAGGCTGCCCGGGTCGGCGTAGTACAGCCTGCCCCGGGGTGAGAACGCCACCGCGCACATCATCGGCATCCGCCGTCACCTGACCTGCGATAAGGATGTTGGGCCGGCCATCCGATCACAATAGGCCGGATTCGCCGGCCCGGCGCTGGTTCGCCCCGCTCGCCCGAGGCCCGATGGCCAGCGGGTCAGGCGTGCCAGTGGGTCAGGCGTCGCGCAGGGCGAGGGTGAGGGACTCGACGGCCAGCAGCGGGACGAGCCCGGGGTTGTCGGCCAGCGCCGTGCGGGTGGCCAGGACCGCCTCGAGGCGGCGCAGGGTCTGCTCGGCTGTGGCGGCGGCGGCCAGACCCGCCGTCTCGGCGGCGTGATCGGGATGGATCGCCTCGACGGACGCGCCGAGCTGCTCGGCGAGGACGTCGCGGTAGAGCCCGGCGAGGTCGACCAGGGCCCGGTCCAGGGTGTCGAGCACGGTGCGGCGCCCGCGGCTCTTCTGGTTGCGCTCGAGCTCCTTGAGCGCCCCCGCGGCGCCGCGCACGACCATCGTGCGGCTCTTCGCCCCGGCCTTCGACGCCTTCGCCGAGCGGGATT
Organism: Frankia sp. AgPm24; assembly: GCF_023243055.1. Classification (NCBI taxonomy): domain Bacteria; kingdom Bacillati; phylum Actinomycetota; class Actinomycetes; order Frankiales; family Frankiaceae; genus Frankia; species Frankia sp. AgPm24. The sequence continues at coordinate 174,028 of NZ_JALKFW010000004.1, forward strand.
TCCCGCCGACCGCCGTCGCGCCGACCCCCAGCGCCGTCTTCAGTGACTCCGTCTCCGCCTCGTCCCGCACCGAGTTGGCGGCCTCGGCGTCCGCGTTCGCGACGTCGACCAGGTCCGCGGCCGCCGCCAGACACGCCCCGACCCGGCCGAGCCGGGTGGGAATGCGCAGCACCGCCGCGCGGTGCGTCCGGGTGGCCTCGTCGCCGGCCAGCCGCCGGGCGAGGTCCAGATGCCCCTGGGACGCCTGGGCCGCGACCTGCGCGGATCGTTCGTCGGCACCCTCGCGGATCAGCATCGCCCGGACGTCGGCGGCGGCGGGCAGCCGCAGCGAGACCGTCCGGCAGCGGGACCGGATCGTGGGCAGCACATCCTCCACCGAGGGCGCGCACAGCAGGAACACCGCCCGCTCCGCCGGCTCCTCCAACGCCTTGAGCAGCGCGTTCGCCGCCGCCTCGGTGAGCCGATCAGCGTCGGTGAGCAGCAGGATGCGCCACCGCCCGGCGCTCGGCGCGCTCGCGGCGTCGCGGACCAGCGCCCGGATGTCCTTCACCCCGAGGGAAAGCCCCTCCGGGGTGACGGTTCGCAGGTCGGTGGCGGTGTCGGTGAGAACGGTGTGGCAACCGGCGCACTCGCCGCACCCCGGTGGCTCGCGCTCGCAGGTCAGGCTTGCCGCGAACGCCCGCGCGGCCTGCTCCCGCCCGACCCCGGGCGGCCCGGTGAACAACCACGAGTGCGTCATCCCCGACCGGGACGACCTACCCGCACCCGGTGGTGCGGTGTCGGTGGAGGACTCGGTGCCAGGCCCCGGACCGGTGGGGTCCGGCACCGCGTCCGCCTCGGCGGCGCTGTCGTACGGAGAGGACGCCGGACGTAGCGCGATGGTTGCGGCGCCCGCGGCCGCGCGCAGGGTGGCGACGACGGAATCCTGGCCCACCAGGGCATCCCAGACGCTCACCAGACCATCATCCCCCGTCAGCCGCCGTCGGGTGAACGCGCCATCGCCGCCGGCTGTTCCCGCCCGCTCAGGCCGGGACGGACGCCGTCTCGCGGACGAACCGTCGGGAGACCGCTGCCCGGATCTCGGCCTGGATCTCCTCGGCCGGTCGATTCGCGTTCACGACCAGGTACCGCGAGGACGCCTGCTGGGCCCGTTGGCGCAGAACCGCCCGAATCCGCTGATGCTGCGCCAGGTCGACACGGTCGGCGTCGGCGCGGCCGGCCTCGGCCTCGGCGGGGGTGCCCTGGCGGGGAACGCTGGGATGGGCGGCGGTGTGGGTGGCCGGGGTGGCGTCGCGGGCGACGGCGACGTCGGCGGGCAGGTCGAGCAGGACGGTCAGGTCGGGGATGAGGGCCCGGGTCGCCCACTGGGCGAGCAGGGCCAGTTCCGCGGCCTCGACACCGCGGTCCGGGTCGGCGAAGGCGATCGAGGCGTCGACGTACTGGTCGGTGAGGACCACCGCGCCCCGGGCCAGTGCCGGCTCGATGACCCGGGCGACCTGCTCGGCGCGGTCAGCGGCGGCCAGCAGCGCCTCGGTGCGGGCGTGCAGGCGATGGGCCGGGTCGAACAGCAGGGCGCGCAGGCCCGCGCCGGTCTCGGTCGCGCCGGTGCCGGTGGTCGCGACGACCTCGCGGCCGTGCTCGCCCAGCCATGAGCGCAGCAGCGCGATCTGGGTGGTCCGCCCGGCGCCCTCGATGCCCTCGACGGAGATGAACAGCCCACTGTGCCGGGGCCGGACGGGCACGGGTCGCCGTCCCCGTAGCGCGTCCCACAGTTCGGGCCAGACGGCGACGCCGGCTCGGTCGTCCATCTGCCGGTAGGCGAACAGGCCGACAGTCACGGCGAGCAGACCCCCGCCGAGCAGAACGACGGTGACACCATCCGCACGCACGGTGACCTTGCCGAACAGGTGGATGCCGTGCGAGCCGATCAGCCCGACCAGCCCGGGGGCGGCGGCGAGCACCAGCAGCAGGTCGATCCGTACCAGGGACTGGACCAGGGCGAACGTCCGTCCACGCAGTTCGTCGGAGACCTCGGCCTGCAACAGCGTGTAGCCGGTGACCCAGGCGACCCCGGCGAACGCGCCGACCGCGACCACCAGGATGCAGGCGATCACCAGGTTGGGAATGACCGCGACGACGATCAGGGTGATCCCGGCGCCGGTCACGCAGACGCCGAACAGCCTGGTCCGGCTGTAGTCACCGAGAAGTTTCGGACCGGCCGCCATCCCACCGGCGAGGCCGATGAACACCGCGCCGAACAGCACGCCGTACGCCGAGTCGCCGCCACCGAGGATCTCGACGTACAGGCGGCCCAGCGCGATCACACAGCCGGCGCCGGCGAAGCCGCCGAGGATGCCGACGACCAGGCCGCGGACCAGCCGGTCATGGCCGACGAAGCGCCAGCCCTCGGTGATCGAGGCGAGGAAGCCGACCTCGGTGCCGGGGGTCTCGGGGCGCTCGGCCCGGCCGATCCCGGGCAGCCCCCAGATCACGATGGCCGAACCGAGGAAGGTCGCGGCGTTGAAGTACAGCGCGAGATCGACGGACGAGTCGCGGAAGAACGACACGCTCGGGCCGAGGGTGCGTGAGATCGTCGCCAGCAGTGTGAAGATCGCGGCCGCCAGCGGTGCCGTGCCATACGTCATGATCAGACTGAGCGTGTTCGCGGCGGCGAGCCGTTCACGTGGCACCAGGTGCGGCACGCTCGCGTCCTTGGCCGGCGCCCAGACCAGCGTCACCGCCTCGACCAGGAACGAGGCGATGAGCAGCCATTGGAGGGTGCCGATGATCGGGATGGACGCGAACAGGCCGAAGCGGATCACATCGGTGACGACCATGGTCAGTCGCCGGTCCAGCCGGTCGGCGAGCGCGCCGGCGAGCGGACCGAGAACCATCGCCGGCATCAGCCGGACGATCAGCAGCGAGCCGACCGCGTAGGCCTGCCCGGAGAAGCTCTGCTGGAGCTGGGTGACCAGCGCCGTGGTGGCGAGCAGACCCATCCAGTCGCCGAGACTGGACAGGCTGAGCTGAATCCACATCCGACGAAACGCCGGGATGCGCAGCACCGCGCGAATGTCACTGTCGTCGCCACCCTGCAGCGGCGGTGGACTCGGCACCGTGGTGACCGGATGCCGGTTGGGTGTGCGCCCCGTCCACAGCCGCCACCGTCCCCACCGAGGGCCCCGGCCCCGGCCGCTGTCGTCGCTGTCGCCACCGTCGTCGCTGTCGCTGTCGTCGCTGTCGTCGCTGTCGTCGTCACGGCTGCTGTCGCTGGCGTTGCTGGCGACGGCCGGGCCGGGGTCGGCTGGTTCGGGGTCAGACGGCTCGGCGTCCGCCGTGTCGGCCGGTTCCCGGAACCGGCCGAGCGGCGGGACCATCAGCGGTCCTGGCCGGTGTCACCGGCGGCCGCCGCCGGTGCGCCACCCCCATCATCACCGCTGGCGGGGGGCTGGGCGGCAGGTGTCGCGTCGCTGCTGGCCCTGCGGGAGCGCGACGCCGCCGTCTTCGCCGTGGTGGACTTCGCGGCGGTCGACTTCGTCGCCCGGGGCCTGGTGACCTTGGCCGCCGACGCCGACGCCGACGATGTGGCCTCGGTTTCGGCCTCGGCGCTGGCGGCCGGGTCGCTCTTCGCCGTGCTGGCCTTCGTGGTTCTGGTGGTCTTGGCCGTCGTCGACTTCGTGGTCTTCGCCTTGGCGGTCGTGCTCTTCGCCGTGGCCGTGGCCGTGGACTTGGTGGTGCGGGTGGTGCGGGTGGTGCGCTTGGGGGTGGCCGGACCGCGGGCCCGCCGGTCCGCGAGCAGTTCGGCGGCCCGGGCATCGGTGATCGTCTCGACCGCGTCGCCCTTGCGCAGGCTCGCGTTGGTCTCACCGTCGGTGACGTACGGGCCGAACCGCCCCTCGCGGACGACCATCGGCTTGCCGCTGGCCGGGTCGGCGCCCAGCTCCCGCAACGGCGGTGTGGTCGCGGCCTGACGCCGTCCACGGGCCTTGGGCTGCGCGATCAGCGCCAGCGCCTCCGCCAGGGTGACGGTGAACATCTGCTCCTCGGACTCGAGCGAGCGGCTCTCCGCGCCCTTCTTGACGTACGGCCCGTACCGGCCGTTCTGCGCGGTGACCTCCTCGCCGTCCTCGGCGTTGCCGAGACTGCGGGGCAGGGAGAGCAGCCGGATCGCGTCCTCGAGGGTCAGCGTCTCCAACGACATGGAGCGCAGCAGACTGGACGTGCGCGGCGGGTCGGTGTCAGTGGTGACGTAGGGGCCGAACCGGCCGGCCTTGGCGGTGATGGTCGCGCCGGTGGCCGCGTCGACACCGAGTACCCGGTCGCCGCTGGGCGCGGCCAGCAGTTCGAGTGCGTGCTCGACGGTGAGCTCGTCGGGAGCGAGATCCTCCGGGACGCTGGCGCGGCCCTCCCCGTGCTGCACGTAGGGGCCGTAGCGCCCGACCCGGACGACGACGGTCGCACCGTCCTCGGCCTGCCCGAGCGGGATCGAGTTCACCTCACGGGCGTCGATCTCGCCGAGTCGCTCGCTGACCAGCGTCTTGAGGCCCGCGTCCGAGACGGGGGTGGCACCCTTGGCGCTGTTGGCGCTGGGGGCGGCGCCGTTGGTGCTGGTGCCGGTGCCGAAGTAGAACCGGGTGAGCCAGTCGGTGGACGCGGCGGTGCCGGCGGCGATCTCGTCGAGGTCGTCCTCCATCGTCGCGGTGAAGCGGTAGTCGACCAGCCCGCCGAAGTGATCCTCCAGCAGGCCGACGACGGCGAACGCGACGAAGCTCGGGACGAGCGCCGAGCCCTTCTTCCACACGTAGCCGCGGTCCTGGATGGTGCCGATGATCGAGGCGTAGGTGGAGGGCCGGCCGATGCCGAGTTCCTCGAGCGTCTTGACCAGGCTCGCCTCGGTGAACCGGGCCGGCGGGCTGGTGGCGTGCCCGCGCGGGGTCAGCGACCGGACGGTGAGCGCGTCCCCCTGCCGGACGTCGGGCAGTCGCCGCTCGCGGTCCTCGAGTTCGGCGTCCGGGTCGTCCGCGCCCTCGACGTAGGCACGCAGGAAACCGGGGAAGGTGATGACCTTGCCGGACGCGGAGAACTCGGCGTTCTCCCCGGTCGACGAGGTCGCGCCGAGGCGGATGGTGGCGGAGGTGCCGCGGGCGTCGGCCATCTGGCTGGCGACCGTGCGCTGCCAGATCAGCTCGTACAACCGGTAGGAGTCGGTGTCCAGTTCACCCCGCACCTCCCCGGGTGTCCGGAAGTGATCTCCGGCGGGGCGGATCGCCTCGTGCGCCTCCTGGGCGTTCTTGACCTTCTTGGTGTAGGTCCTGGGCTGGGCCGGGACGTACTCGGCGCCGTAGAGCGACTCGGCCTGCGCGCGGGCGGCGGTCAGCGCCGTCTCCGACAGGTTCGTCGAGTCGGTACGCATGTAGGTGATGTAGCCGTTCTCGTACAGCCGCTGCGCGATCTGCATCGTGCGCTGGCTGGAGTAGCGCAGCTTGCGCCCTGCCTCCTGCTGCAGCGTCGAGGTCATGAACGGCGGGTACGGCGAGCGGCGGTACGGCTTGGTCTCCACCGAGCGGACGGCGAACGCGGCGTCCGCCAGACGCTCGGCGAGCGCCTGCGCGCCCTGCTCGTCCAGCCGGGTGACGTTGGACGTGGTCAGCTCGCCGGTGGGGGCGAAGTCGCGGCCGGTCGCGACCCGGGCGCCGTCCAGGGCGACCAGGGTCGCCGGCAGCGGCGTGCGTTCCGGTTCCGCGCCGGGGGCGCGGGCCACGCTCGCGGCGAAGACGCCCTCGATGTTCCAGTACTCGGCCGAACGGAACCGCATCCGGGCCCGCTCCCGCTCCACCAGCACCCGGGTGGCCACGCTCTGCACCCGGCCGGCCGAGAGCTTCGGCATGACCTTCTTCCACAGCACGGGGGAGACCTCGTAGCCGTAGAGCCGGTCCAGGATGCGCCGGGTCTCCTGCGCGTTGACCAGGTTCTCGTTGATCTCCCGCGGGTTGTCGACCGCGCGGCGGATCGCCTGCGGGGTGATCTCGTGGAAGACCATCCGCTTCACCGGCACCGTCGGCTTCAAGGTCTGCAGCAGGTGCCAGGCGATGGCCTCGCCCTCGCGGTCCTCGTCTGTCGCGAGGTAGAGCTCGCTCGCCTCCTTCACCAGCGCCTTGAGCTTGCTGACCTGGAGCTTCTTATCCGGGGAGACGACGTACAGCGGTTCGAAGTCGTTGTCGACGTCGACGCCGAGGCGGGCCCAGGGCTTGCCCCGGTGCGCGGCCGGGACATCGGCGGCGCTACGTGGAAGGTCCCGGATGTGCCCGATGCTCGACTCGACCTGCCAACCCGGCCCGAGGTAACCGGCGATCGTCTTCGCCTTCGCCGGCGACTCCACGATCACCAGCCGGGTGCCGGTGCCGGGCGTGGGCGCGCCAGCACCCGCGCTGCCGGCCGCGCCGCTCGTCCCGGTGTCGGAACGGTCGTTCGCTGCGGGCTCGCTGGGCTCGGGGACAGAGGCGGAGGACCGGGTGGTCGTCCGGGGCGTCCGTGTCGTCGTGTTCGTGCGCGGTGGCACTTCTCTCCTCGGTGCGGCGTACGCATGCTCATGCGGCGTGCTCGTCTGACGTGCTCGTCCGGCGAGCTGGTCGGCTGGCAACGGGCTCGGCTGGCAAACGGAGCGTAGGTCGCCCCAGTGGACTGTAGGTCCCGGATATGGCGGATGTTGCTCGTGCGGCGCGCGGTGCTGGGTCGGGCCTGGGTTGCGGGCGGGCGTCCGGCGGCTGCTGATCGAGCGCGACCCCGCCGGAGTGAAAGCGGTGCCACGCTGCACCGTACGCCGCTGCAAGGGTCCACGGAGCTTCCTGTCCGGGTATGGGCCTCGTGGTTCGACGCCCTACCCATCGCAGTCACGCTCACGCCTCGACAGCCCGTCAGGGCCCGCACGACGGTGTAACACGTCGGCGTCGGAGGGCCGGCACTCGGGGCAGCTTGATTACTCCATGTAGCCACATCTGGCCAATGGTTGGTGGTCTCGGTGCGGCGTGTCGGGGCGAACATCCATCAGCGCAGCGCCCCGTCCCCAGGTCGGTAACCGACCCGGTGGACGGGGCGCGCGCCGCTCAGGCGTTGACCGCGGCGGGATCGCGCGGCGTCGGGTGCTCGACCGGCGGGTCGTCGTCGTCCACCATCCGGCCGCGTCGCCGGGACAGGACGATCGCGGCCGCGATCACGGCCACCGCGGCCAGGGCCAGGCTGACCCGTAGCGCGGTGTTGCGGTCGTCGCCCACGGAGTACTTCACCACCGCGGGTGCGATCAGCAGGCTGACCAGGTTCATGACCTTGAGCAACGGGTTGATCGACGGGCCCGCGGTGTCCTTGAAGGGATCACCGACTGTGTCTCCGATCACAGTCGCGGCGTGGACCTGGGAACCCTTGCCGCCGTAGTTTCCGTCCTCGACCAGCTTCTTCGCGTTGTCCCAGGCACCACCGGAGTTCGCCAGGAACACGGCCATCAGCACACCGCCGGCGATCGCACCACCAAGGAACGCCCCCAACGGGGGGTATCCGAGGCCGAAACCGACCGCGATCGGGGCCAGTACCGCCAGGGTGCCGGGAGTGATCAGCTCCCGTAGCGAGTCGCGGGTGCAGATGTCGACGACCGCGCCGTAGTCCGGTCGCTCGGTGCCGTTCATGATCCCGGGCCTGGTCCGGAACTGGTTGCGTACCTCCAGGACGACCCGCCCCGCCGCCCGCCCGACCGCGTTGATCGCAAGACCGGAGAACAGGAAGACCACACTCGCACCGATGATCATCCCGACCAGGGCGTCGGGATAGGCGATGTTCAACCCGCCGACCAGGCCACGGCCGTCCTCGGCCCGCGCCCCCGCATCGACCAGGGCGGACGAGACGGTGTCGGTGAACGAGCCGAACAGGGCCGTCGCGGCCAGCACCGCCGTCGCGATCGCGATGCCCTTGGTGATGGCCTTGGTGGTGTTACCGACCGCGTCCAGCGAGGTCAGGATCGCCGCACCGGCGGCGTCCAGGTCTCCGGACATCTCCGCGATGCCCTGGGCGTTGTCGCTGACCGGGCCGAACGTGTCCATCGAGATGATCACCCCGACCGTGGTGAGCAGCCCCGTACCGGCCAGCGCCACGGCGAACAGCGCCATCGTCACGCTGCCCGAACCCAGCAGATAGGCCCCGAACACGGCCGCGCTGATGAGCAGGGCCGAGTACACCGCGGACTCCAGGCCCACCCCGATGCCCGCCAGGATGTTCGTCGCCGGGCCCGTGGTGGACGCCCTGGCGATGTCGCGCACCGGCCGCCGGTTCGTCGCGGTGAAGTAACCCGTCAGTATCTGGATGGCGGCCGCGAGCGCGATACCGATCAGAACCGCGCTGGCGGCGATGACCCGGGGATCACCCGACTGGGTGCTGCCCGCCATCCCCGGCAGTTCGGCGACACTGCCCGGCAGATAGGTCACCGCCACGACGACCGAACCGACCGCCGACACCACGGCCGACACGAAGAACCCCCGGTTGATCGCGGCCATGCCGTCGCGGTCCCGTGGCCGTGGCGACACCGCGAAGATCCCGATGACCGCGGTCACCACACCGACGGCGGGAATCAGCAGCGGGAACACCAGCCCGCGCTCCCCGAAGGCGCTCACCCCGAGGATCAACGCGGCCACCAGGGTCACCGCATAGGACTCGAACAGGTCCGCCGCCATACCCGCGCAGTCGCCGACGTTGTCACCGACATTGTCCGCGATCGTCGCGGCGTTACGCGGATCGTCCTCGGGGATACCCTGCTCCACCTTGCCGACCAGGTCGGCACCGACATCGGCGGCCTTCGTGAAGATTCCCCCGCCCACCCGCATGAACATCGCCAGCAGAGCCGCACCGAACCCGAAACCCTCGAGGACCTGCGGCGCGGCGTCCCGGAACACCAGTACCACCACGGCCGCGCCGAGCAGCCCCAGCCCGACCGTGAACATACCGACGACACCACCCGTGCGAAACGCGATCCGCACCGCCGCCCGTTCACCATGGGTCATCGCCGCCGCCGCCGTCCGGGTGTTGGCCCGGGTCGCCAGCGACATACCGACGAATCCCACCAGCGCCGAGAAAACCGCGCCGATCACGAAGAAGACCGAACGCCCGACACGGGCTCCGGTATCTTCGGCCGGAAGCAGAAGAAGGACGAAGGGGATGACGACGACAAAGCCGGCGAGGGTGCGAAACTGCCGGCGCAGGTAGGCCGCCGCACCCTCCTGCACCGCGCGGCCGACCTCCCTCATCCGCGGCGTGCCGGCATCGGCCTTCAGCACCTCGCGGACCAGATAGCCAGCCACGACCAGAGCCAGCACCCCGACGATCGCCACACCACTGACCAGGCCGACCGATTCACCACCGAAATCTGTGCCCGTACTCTCGGCCGCAATCACCTTCGCCGCACTCCTGACGGCCTGACCAGGCACGAAATCGCCAGTCGTCAGCCCGTTCACGCCGCTCAGCCCGTTCACTGTCGCCTCGGTGGCCTGGCCGTGTGCCGAGACCTCGGCCGCCAGGCTGTGGATCGGGGACATGGCTCCTCCCGGTCTGCTCTGTGCGCCCTCCGCCGGTTTGAAAAGCCCGCCAATGGCCGCTGTCAACGGCCTCGGTGGGACGGGATGCCGGCGGCCGGGCATCGCATCCGGCGACGTCCGGGTAAAGCCGTCAGAACTACCCTGCTTCGGGAAGTTTCGGCGGGTTGATCGGGGAGCACAACGGCATCTCGCGGCGGTTCGGATCAACCGCCGTCGGATGCGGGAAGTCTAGCCACCCAGTGTGATGTGCGCTGCATTTTCGCCGATCGCACTGCGCGTCGACCTTCGATTTCGCACCGTCCGGTATCCGGCTTTGCACCATCCGGTATCCATGGCCGGCGCCTTGGGCGTCGTATCGCGGGCAGCCGGCCGCGCGACCCGGACAATTCACTCTTTTCGCACAAATGATGCCCGATGTCTGCTTCCGTTCGCCACCTTGAGGGGCAGGGCGGCGAGATGCCGAGGGTTGTTCGGGGATTGCTGCCCCGATTTTCCAAACAACCCTCGGCGTGCCATCGAATATCCCTCGGCATCGTGCCGATTCGCTCCTGTGTTCCACCGCACCGCACTGCTGCGCCAGCGCATTGTTACCATTTGCGTGTGGACAGGCACGAACATCGTGGCGATGGGGTCGGACGGCCATGGCGCCGAGGTGATCCGCTGATCCGGCATCCTGTCGAGGTCCGAGGACGGACTCGGATCTCGTTTTCTGGCCAGGTCTCGACATGATTCGACCAGGGCCTTCGTTCACCCGATATATACAGAAATAGGCGACTGCCGACTGCCGGAGTGCGGTGGCCGGCGGGTGGGGCGCCAAGCGCTCCGGCCCGCCGGATTCACAGCCACGCTCATGGCATGCCGAGACAGGCTCGGCCTCGGCACACCGAACCCCCTCCGCATGTGGCCTCAGCCGGGTGCCGGGTGCCGGGTGCCGGGTGCCACCGGGGCGCCAGGCGCACCGGGGCACCGGTACGCCGAGGTGCTGAGCGAGGCCCGGAGGGCCAGGCGAGGCATCGGTATGCCGGGCGCGGCGTCTGGCCGTGCGGCCGTCGCGCGGTGCGGCGTGGGGGGTTAGAGGATGGGGTCGGACGGGGCGACGGCGGGGCCGGTGTGCCAGGTCATGGCGACGATGGTGCCGACCCCGTCGGCTCCGCGGCTGATCTGTACCTCGTCGACCAGACCCTCGATCAGGGCGAGTCCGAGGCCGGGGGGGAATCCGCCGTCGGCCGCGGATTCCTCTTCGGCTGGTTCGGACCACCAGGGCGGTGCGGCCGAATCCGGCTCGAGGTCGAGCAGGGTGGAGGCGGTGACAAGGCCGCCGTCCGGGCCGGGGGCCACCTCGTCCCCGCTCTGACCGCGATCGGCGACGGTGATGGTGAAGGCGTCCGGTGTCTCGGTCAGTGCGACGTGCACTGGGGACTGCGGCGCGTGCCGGCGGTTGACCCGCACCGCCCGGGCGCATGCCTCCGTGACTGCCAGCTTGATCTCGTCGGCAGCGCCAGCAGGTACTCCGGCGCGCCGACTGACCGCCGTGGCGATCATTCGAGCGGTGCGGACGTGCCCGTTCAGGGCGGCGAACCGCAGCTCAACGGTGGGCATACGGTATGCCTGCCTTTCCGAAGGCGTGATGTCCGAGTGGAGTCACTCGTGCGCGGCGAGAGCGTCCTCGACGGACGAGTGGATCGGGAACACCTTCGTCAGGCCGGTGATCCGGAAGATCTTGAGGATGCGCTCCTGGGTGCAGACCAGGTGCAGCGAACCGTCGTGCGCGCGGACTCGCTTGAGCCCGCCGACGAGAACTCCGAGACCCGTCGAGTCGAGGAACTCCACGCCCTCCATGTCCACGACGAGGTGGTATGACCCGCCGGAAACCAGGTCGATCAGCTGCTCACGCAGCTTCGGGGCGGTGTAGACGTCGATCTCGCCGCCCACCACCACGACCGTGTGGTTGCCTTCCTGGCGAGTCGTGAGGGACAGGTCCACGGATCCTCCTCGGTGCCTCAGTGGTTCTACTGTGATCAGTGGTTCTACTGTGATCGGTGGTTCTACTGTGATCAGTGTCTCAACGGTGGTCACCGTTTTGGTGGTGCCTCGGTGTTGCGGTGGTGTCGCGATGCTGCGGTAGCTCGGTGTGACGGTGTCTCCCGGGCATCGGGAGACCGACATCACGGCGCCATTACCCTCCCATGAGGAGGATCAATCCGGTGGCCCACGACTCGGGTCGCAGATCTCCGCGCCGCCGTGGTCTCACCGGTGCCGTCTGCTCGAAATCTATCCCCGATCTTGGCTGTCAGGGGGGCGGTCCGCTGTCCTGACTCCTCGCGGGGGTCGGATTGTCCCGCGGATGATGTTCTGTCGTCCATTACCGCCGTGCCGGTGGTGGCGACGGCGCATATTCTTGGCCATCGTGGATTCTCCGGTGGCCGTGGAGGGCGGAAACGGTCGCCCGGCGGGTGGTGCGTCCGGCGGTGCGGTGGCGCTCGGTGCCGCAGTGGCGATCGGCGAGTCGGCGGTGCTCGCCGATCTGCGGGCGGATGTGCGCCGGGCCCGGTGCGTGACCCATGTGGAGCCGGTCGCCGCCCGCGTGGGGCAGCGTTCACCCTGGCCGGACTGGGTTGACCCGGTGTTGCGTGGGCGGTGGGTGGCCGCGGGTATCGACGAGCCGTGGACGCATCAGGCGGCCGCGGCCGAGGCCGCGCACGCGGGGCACAGCGTCGTGTTGGCGACGGGCACCGCGTCGGGTAAGTCGTTGGGGTACCTGATGCCGGTGCTGTCGCGGTTGCTCGCGGAGCCGTCCGCCCGGGCGATCTATCTGGCGCCGACGAAGGCACTCGCGCATGACCAGCTGCGCGCGGTGCGGGCCCTGCGGCTGTCCGTGCGGGCGGCGACCTTCGACGGGGACACGCCGCCCGCCGAACGCGACTGGGTGCGCGCGCACGCCGGTCTCGTCCTGACGAACCCCGACATGCTGCACCGCGGGATTCTGCCGAGGCACCGGCAGTGGGCCCAGTTCCTGCGCGGCCTACGGTTCGTGGTCATCGATGAGTGCCACGGGTACCGAGGGGTCTTCGGCGCGCATGTGGCGGCCGTGATCCGGCGGTTGCGGCGGATCTGTGCTCGTTACGGTGCGAAGCCGGTGTTCCTGCTCGCGTCGGCGACCGTGTCGGACCCGGGTACCTCGGCCGGTCGGCTCACCGGGCTTGACGTCCAGGTCGTGGATGTCGACGGTGCCCCACGTGGCCCGATGGACTTCGTGCTCTACGAACCTCCGCTGCTGTGGACGGGACCACCTCGAACGAACACCCCCACCTCGGACGACGACACCCACCGCGGTGACGGCGGTACCCAGGGTGACGGCGGTACCCAGGGGGAGGGGGAGAACGGTGCGCCGGTGCGGCGATCGGCCACCGCGGAGGCAGCCGATCTGCTGGCGGATCTTGTCGCCCAGGGCGTGCGCACGCTGGTGTTCGTGCGCTCGCGCCGGTCGGCCGAGGTGGTGGCGGTGGGGGCTCGCCGGGCGCTCGGCCTGGTCGAGGCCGATCTCGCCGATCGGATCGCCGCCTACCGGGCCGGCTACCTGCCGGAGGAGCGCCGCGAGCTGGAGCGGGCGCTGCGCGCGGGGGAGCTGCTGGGGGTCGCGGCCACCTCGGCGCTCGAGCTCGGGGTGGACATCAGCGGCCTGGACGCGACGGTCACCGCGGGGTTCCCCGGGACACTCGCCTCGCTGTGGCAGCAGGCGGGCCGCGCGGGCCGCGATGGACGGCGATCGCTGGCGGTGCTCGTCGCCCGGGACGATCCGCTGGACACCTACCTCGTCCACCATCCGGAGGCCGTGTTCGGTCGGCCGGTGGAGGCCAGCGTGTTCGACCCGGACAATCCCTACGTCCTGGGTCCGCACCTGGAGTGTGCGGCTGCTGAGCTGCCGTTGGCCGATGACGATCTTGAACTGTTCGGTCCGGCGGCGCCGCGGGTCGTGGACGACCTGGTCCGCCGCGGCCGGCTGCGACGGCGTCCCACCGGCTGGTACTGGACGCAGCGCACCCGCCCGGACGTCGACATCCGCGGCACCGGCGGCCCACCGGTACGGATCGTGGAGGCGTCCACGGGCCGGCTGCTTGGCACCGTGGACGCCGCCGCCTCGCACAGCTCCGTGCATCACGGCGCGGTCTACCTGCATCAGGGGTCGAGCTACGTGGTGGACGAGCTCGACCTCGACGAGTCGGTCGCGTTCGTGCACGAGGAGTCGCCGGCCTGGACGACGGTTGCCCGCGAGCACACCGACATCCGCATCGTGGCGTCCACCCGGGAGCGGATTCTGCCGGCGGTGGCCGTGCACCTGGGTGTGGTCGAGGTGACCAGCCAGGTCGTCGGCTTCCAGCGGCGGATCGTCGCGACCGGCGAGGTCCTCGGCCAGGAGCCGTTGGACCTGCCGCCGCGCCAGCTGCGGACCCGCGGTGTCTGGTACACCGTCACGGACGAACTGCTCGCCGACGCCGCGGTGACCCCCACCGAGGTGCCGGGGGCGGTGCACGCCGCCGAACACGCGGCGATCGGGCTGCTGCCGTTGTTCGCGACCTGCGACCGCTGGGACATCGGCGGTGTCTCGACCGACCTGCATCCCGACACCGGACGCACCAGCGTGTTCGTGTACGACGGCCATGCCGGCGGCGCGGGATTCGCCGAACGGGGATTCCTGCGTTTCGGGGAGTGGCTGGCCGCGACCCGGGACGCGGTGCGTGCGTGTGAATGCCCGGCGGGCTGCCCGTCCTGCGTGCAGTCGCCCAAATGCGGTAACGGAAACGAGCCATTGGACAAGGCAGCGGCGGGCCGGCTGCTCACGGCGATCACCGGCCTGATCAGCTGAAACGCGGATCACCCTGAGCCTTCGGCGGTTGCCGTGGCTCTTCGTGGTTGCGCGGTGGGGTGACCGGGGTACGCCGAGATCGTCGGCTTGGCGCAGCGGGACCCCTCCCGCGGACGGTCTGGAGGTCTCGGTGGTAACCATCGGTGTTGTGGTGTTGCTGGTGGCAGGCGTCTTCACCGCGGATCTCGTGTTGGAGAACAGTGGCCACACCGAAGTCATGATCATGGGTCAGGCGTTGTCGTTCGATATCTGGGGGCTGTTCGTGCTCGGCCTCTGCGCCGGCGTACTCGTGATCGCCGGCGTGCAGCTGCTGCTGCACGGCATGGCCCGCGACCGCGACCGTCGGCGGGTCCAGCGCCAGCGGGAGCGCGACCTCGCCGCGCTGACCCGCGCGGTACCTCCCCCCGCCACCACCCCGAGCCCGGCTCCCACCACCCCGCGCTCGACGACCCCCGCCGAGCCGCGTCCGGCTGCCACCGCGCCGCGTCCGGCCCCTGCCGAGCCGCGTCCGGCCACCGCTGTCGTGTCGCGGCCCGCGACGGCCGCCGCGTCCCGACCCGACCCGGTGGCCGCGTCCACCAGCGGTCCCGTCTCCTCCTCCCCGCGTCCCGCTGGACGTACCGAACAGGCTGTCGCCGGGGGTGCGGCGTCGGCCGCCGGTGGTCGTCGCGACGGCGCGTCGGTGGACGGCCAGCCAGCCGCCAGCCGGGCCGCGGAGCGGATGCCCACCCCGTCGCGGTCCACGGCTTCGCCGGTGCCCAGGGACTCGGGCGAGGCGGCCCCGGCGGCTCAGCCGCAGCCGGTCACGCCTGCGCGTCGTGGTGACCGCATCGTCGCCCGGGTCGCCGACCTGGCTCGTGGCAATCGCACGTCGTCCGCTGAGTCCACCGCACGCGACACGGCCACCCCTGCCAACGTCCGGTCCTGAGCGGGCCGTCCGTCGCCGGGGTGGCTCACCGGCTGGTACACCCCGGGGGCACGGGCCCATGGTCCGGCGCGGGCTGTGCTGGTGACGCTGGTCCGAAGGCCGAAGATCAGGGGCAGCGGCACGCGGACGGTGACCTCCACCGCGTCGGCGACGATGCGACATCCAACCAGGTGGGCCCCGTCCAGCTCGCTGACCCGCGCGGCCTGGGCACAGGCGGTCTCGGCGTCGGCCGGTGGCAGACCGGCCGCGGCCAGCGCCGCGAGATCGGCCGCGGTGGCCGCCCGGGTGCGCACCGTACCGATCGTGGTCAGTGTGAAGGCGACCCCAGCCAGCCACATCAGAAGGAAGAGCACCGCGAGCAGCCAGACCGTCGCCGAGCCGTCATCGGAACGGCCGGAGGTGCCGCGGCCCGCGCCTGGACCGTGCGCGGGAAACCCGGCCCGGGTGGGCGACGGAAATCCGCTCATGTGCCGCCGCCGTCACCGCGGTGGATCTCCTCGCCGCCAGGGCTGTCCCCATCGGGGTCGGCCACCGGGGGCGGGTTCGACTCGGCCGGGATGACGGCGTGGGCGGACACGACCTGCCGCAGCCCGTTCTGCCCCAGGGCCGCCATCCCGATGCTCGCCGACACCTCGACGTCGATGAGACCGTCGTGGCGGGACAGCCGCACGGTGGCGTGCGGGGGCGCCGCCGCGGCGGCCGCGGCGGTGACGATCGCGTCCGATTCGCCGCGGGCTGCGAGTCGGGCACCGATACCGGCCGCGTTGCCGCAGCGTCCCTGGCCGAACAGGACGGCGAGCATCCATACGGCGAGCAGGAACACCGCTACCAGGGATGGGAGCCCGACCGCGAGCTCCGCGGTGGCCTGACCACGATCGTCGTCATCGCGGTCGGCGGGCCGTGGCTGTCGGCCGAGTTCGCCCACGCCACGGTCACCGCCGCTCAGAACGTCCCCGCCAGGGCGCGCTGCACCAGACCGGCGACCGCGGCCTTGGCCGCCGAGCTGGTCACGGCCGCGTAGAGCACGCCGGCGAACGCGACGGCGGCGAGGGTTCCCACCGCGTATTCGGCCGTGGACATGCCCCGGTCGCGCCAGTCGCGAGGACGGCGGCACCAGGCGACCAGCGCGCGCCCGAGCACCCGGCCAGCGGAGCTGGAACGGCCAACCGGAACAGGACGACCAGCTTGCATGCGGCGACCAGCTTGCATGCGGCGACCACCTGGGGTGCGGCGGCGGGCCGGGGCCGAGCGCCGCCCCAAGAAGGTGATGCGGCGGGACGTTCTGGGCGAAGGCGACGACATGGGAGTCCTCCGGGCAGGGGCAGGGCGGGACGACGAGTGGGTGCAGGTCAGGTGCCAGCCAGGGCCTGGGCCGGTAGCAGCGCCGGCAGGGTGCCGAGCACCAGGGGAACGACGCTGATCAGAAGAAAGGCGGGGAGGAAGCACAGCCCGAGAGGCGCCACGGCGAGCACCCCGGCTCGCCGGGCCGCGGCGATGGTCTCCGCGTGGCTCTCGGCGCGGGCTCGTTCGGCCAGGCGGGTCAGGGCCGCCGCCGGCCGAGCCCCGGAACGGTGCGCCCGGTCGAAGGCGGTGACCGCCGTCTGGGCCAGCGCCGGCCATCGGGAGCTCGGCGAGCCCCGCGGGCCACGCCACTTCCACCGGCCGAACAGGTCGAGCCTGTGCCGCGGCTGGGTGGCGGCGACCAGGTCGGCGCAGGCCGAGGGCACGTCCGCGCCCGCGGCCAACGCACGCGCCGCGGCCCGCAGTTGTTCCCCCAGCTCCCCGCCGGTGGCGGAACCGACCGCCACGAAGGCCGCGCCGAGTGTCGCGCCGCTGCGCAGCGCCGCCGCGATCAGGTCGAGGGCAAGCGGAAGATCAGCGAGCAGGCGCGCGCGCCGAGCCCCGGCGTCGGGCCGTGCTCTGGCCCGACGCTGATCGTCACCGCCTGTGACATCCAGGCGGTGGGCATCGACGGCCACCGGGCCGGCGCGCCGTTGCACCCCGTCCGCGAAGGCCCGTAACCAGCGCAGGCCGACGAGATCGGCGAGCCCGCCGATCAGCAGACAGGCGACACCGGCCGGGGTGGCCAGCAGGGTGTGCAGCACCGCGGTGCCGGTGAGCGAGCCCAAGGCGATCCCGGCGATCGGCAGGGCGGCGACCAGCCGGCCGGAGGCCCGCGGCCCGGCCAGCGCCGCGGACAGTTCCGCGGCGCGCACGGCATCGGAGCGGGCGAGCGCGGCGAGCATCTCGGCGACGGGTGCCAGCCGGGCGCCGGCCCGGGTGCAGACCCGGTAGGCGATGCCGAGCTGACGGACCGACCCTGCCTCGGACACGCACAGCACATCGCCTGGGTCGTCCGCCGCCGCGAGCGCGGCCGCCAGCCGGTCGAGCGGAATCCACCCTGATCCGGTTCGGCCGCCGCCCGGGATGGCCGCGGCGCGCCGCGCGGTCGCCAGCACACCGCTCGCCGCGGCGTGGAGTGCGACCGCGGGTGGTCCGCCGGCGTCGAGCTCGGCGGCGACGGCGGCGAGGAGATCCTCGGCCCGCGCCCGCACCCGCGCCTGATGGTGGCGGCGCCGGGCGTGGCCGCCGGCGCGATACAGACAGCCGGCGGTGACGGCCATCACCACCGCCGCCACCGGGCCGGCGAACAGCCAGGCCAGGACGCCGCTGGCCGCCAGCGCGACGGCGGCCGGCGCCCGGCCGGTCACGCTGGCCCCCGGATCAGACCGGGGAGCTCGGCCAGCGCCGGCAGAGCGACCCCTCGGGCACTCAGCAGGCCACGCAGCAGCGGAAGGCCGGGCGCGGCCACCGGACCGGCGCCCCGCCGCTCGCCCGCCGCGGGCGGGGTGGCCAGCGCCGGCACGACCCGGACCAGGCCGTCCGCGGTGCGGTGGAACACCCCGATCGCGTGGACCCGCCGGTGCCCCTGGGCATCACGGCGCAGGTGCACGGCCGCGTGCAGGGCCGCCGCGACGTGACTGTGCACGGCCGCTCGCGACAGCCCGGCGAGGGCGGCGAGCGCCTCCAGTCGGGTGGGCAGCGAGGCGGTGTCGTTCGCGTGCACCGTGCTCAACCCGCCCTCGTGCCCGGTGTTCAGGGCGACCAGCAGGTCAAGGACCTCCGGCCCGCGAACCTCACCGACGACAAGCCGGTCCGGGCGCATCCGCAGCGCCTGCCGGACCAGATCACGCTGGGTGATCTCACCCGCGCCCTCGATGTTGGGTGGTCGCGCCTCCAACCGCACCAGGCCGGGTCTTTGCACGACGAGTTCGGCCGTGTCCTCCACCAGGACGATGCGTTCGCCCGGGCGCACCGCGCCCAGCAGCGTGGCGAGCAGAGTGCTCTTGCCGGTACCGGTGCCGCCGGTCACGACGATCGCGAGCCGGGCGGTCAGGACCGCGTGCAGGACGGCGGCCACCGCCGGGCTGATCGTCCCGGCGAGCAGCAGCTCGTCAAAGGTGAACGGATGCCGCCGTGGCCGCCGCAGCGACAGGCAGGTGCCGCGCAGGGCGGTCGGCGCGAGCACGGCGTGCATGCGGGTGCCGTCCCGAAGCAGGACATCGGCGAAGGGCATGGCCAGGTCCAGCCGCCGGCCCGCCGCGGCCGCCAGTCGGATGGCCAGGCGCCGCACGGCTTCCTCATCGGTGAATCTGACCGACGTTCGGGTCAGCCGGCCGCGCCGCTCCACCCAGACCTCATCGGGGCTGTTGACCAGGACATCGGTGACGTGCGGGTCGGTGAGGAACTCCTCGAGCGGACCGGCCCCGACCCCACCCACGCCCCCGTCCCCGCCGCGGAGCCCGTCCCCATCCCGCGGGCCGTCCCCGAGCCTTCGCCGGTTTCCAGGCCCCGCCCCGCCGCCGAACCCGGCGCTGGCGGTGCGCGCCTCCTCGGTGCCGCGGGCCGTCGTCCTGCGGGCCGCGGGGGTGGGCGCCGGCCGGGCGGCCGGCCCGGATGGCCGGCGAGGCTGCGATGTTCGGGCCGACTGGAGCGTCATGGCCGGGCTCCCGAGCCGCTGCCACCGGCGGACCGGACGTCGAGCAGCCCCAGAGCGGTCAGCAACTGGTCGTCGAACGCGGACGGCACGCCGGCCAGCACCCCGGCGACGGGCACGCCCAGGGCGCGGCCGACCTGCTCCGGGATCTGCGGCTGCGCGGGTGGACGGCCCGACGCCGAAGCGTGCGACCCGGCCTCCGACGGCGCGGCCTCCGACGGCCCGGCGGCGGGTGGCGGGGTGCCGTTAAGACGGATCACCGCGCGCACGTCGGCGCAGTGCCGGGAGATGGCCGTGGCGACCCGTCGCGCCGTCATCACCGACTGCGGGTTCGCCCGCACCAGAAGCAGGACAGTGCGGCAGGCGGCGACGGCGACGGCGGCCGCGTCATCCGGCTGCCACGGCAGGTCCACCACGGCCAGATCGGACGTGGCGTGGGCGGTGGCCAGCAGATCGGTCATGGCCAGGGACGAGAGTTCGGGCCCGGCCTGCTCGTCCCAGGTGATCACCGAGAGTTCGCCCCGGCGCTCCCCGCCCGCGGGGAGCCCGACCCCGGGACCAACGCCGAGCTTCCCACCGCCATCCCTGACCGCGGGAATCAGACAGGTGAAACCGGGCTCGAGCCCACCGCCCCGCGGATCGGCGTCGATGAGCATGGTGCGCAGGTCGTTGCGCAGCGCGGCGAGGGCAAGCGCCACGGACAGCGTCGAGGAGCCGCTGCCCCGCCGGCCGGCGACCACCCCGATCGTGGCGCAGGGGGTTCGGTCGGCATCGCAGAACTCGGCGAAGGCCGCCGTGAGCCAGCCCGCCGCCGCCGGCAGGAAAAGCACATGGTCGGCGCCAAGGTCGGCGCCGTACTCCCACACCCGCTTGTTGACGGTTCTGTCACCGATGAGCACGAGTCGCGGTCGCGGTGGCAGGCCGGCGGCAAGGCACGCCGCGGCCCGGTCCATGCCCACGACCACGAGGGGCGCGGACACCCAGCCCTGGCGCACGGTGGACGGATCGAGCGCGACGGTCGGCTCCACCGCGGCGGCGTCGGTCAGCCGGAGCAGCCTTTCCAGCAGCTCTGGCTGGCCGGTCACCAGCAGCGGCCGGTGCGGCTGCCCGCCTGCGCCGTGATCGGAGGGCACGGGGCCCGTCGGCGGGGGAGTTCTGGCCGGCGGCGGCGTGGCGGTCGGCGGGGGCAGCGCGGGGGACATGGCGCCTCGATTCCCGGTCGGATACGAGCGGACCGGACCACCATGCGCCATCGAAGGCCCTGTGGATGACGGTCATCCACAGGGCGCCAAATCGGTAAACTGGTTGTTTGCCCGTAAGGCGGCAAGCCTGCGTGACCAGGGACTCCGCCAGTCCGCCGGCCAGCCGCTCAGGCGCGGGAGAGGGCCTCGCAGATGGCCAGGGAGTCCCGGGCGGCCAGCTCCAGCGCCCGGGCGCTGTGACGCAGCCAGGCGATCACACCGGCGGTGCCACCATGCACATAGGCGTCGGCCGCGGCGCGGTAGTCGAGCACGGGCGCGGCTGGTGATTCGTCCGTCGGCTGGTCCGATTCGGGGCCGCCGGCCTCGAGATGCCCGACGTCCGTCGCGGTGAGGGCCTTCGGGTCGAGCCCACGGCTGACCAGTACCAGCCGGGCGGCCGCGCGGGCGATCACACCGTCCAGGACGCCGAAGGGGCGTAGCGCCAGCAGCTCGCCGTGCACGACCCCGGCGACGACGATCGCCGGCGCGGTGGTCGGGGCGACGAGGAGCCTGGTCAGGCCGTCGAGACGGACCGAGGCCTCCATGGTGCTCGGCGGCGGTCCCAACCGCAGCGGATCCATCAGGTCCGGTCCGCCGGCGTCCGGCCGGGGGCGGCCGAGGAGTTCGTCGGGCAGGACTCCGCGTCCGAGCAGGACGTGCATGCGGGCCAGCGCCTGCCGGGGCGCGCGCTCCCAGGCCGGGGCGAGGATGCCGAGTTCGCCGTAGAGGCGGACCGTCCCCAGCACGACCGGCAGCGCCGGGTCGATGCCGCTGGTGGGCACCGGGCCGCTGGTGGGCACCGGGCCGCCGGTGGACGCCGGGTCGCCGGGGATGTCGCTGTTGGCGTCCTGGAGATGCTGGCGGAGCAGGTCCAGGCTGACGTCGTGGCCCTCAAGGCTGGCCGAGGCGCGCGCGGCACGCAGCGACGCCTCGGTGGTGACCTCGGCGCTCTGGCGACGCAGGACACGGTGCCGCAGCAGCGTGTCCACCGCCGCGCGGGCGGAGTCCGCCGCTTCGCGGACGCCGGGCAGGGCGGCGACGCGGGCCAGCGGATCGTCGGTGAGCACTGGTCCGGACGGGCGGGAGTTCACAGTGAGCACGCTACCGGTATGGGCCACCCGCGGGAGGCGAGCACCGTTCGGTGCGACCGGGCCGGCGGGCCTGTCACAGCCACCGCCGACCCTCGGTTCGACCTGCCCGTGGATGCGCCGCGGGGCGGTCGGGTCGGCGGGGTCACAGGACCACAGCCGCGTCGTTTGGCCCCGACCACCGGTCAGGCGGGGCAGACTGCGCTAGAGGGGCCGGTCGGCCGTGGCATCCGGGCCGTTCGGGTGGTGCGGTGGCAGGTCGCACCGAGGTGAGGGAGGACCAGGGGTGTCGTCGACTAGTGCCGGCAGGACCAGGGAGGGCCGGGAGCCCTCGTTGGGTGAGCTGGTGGCCCTGGCCACCCGGGACGTCTCACTGCTCGTCCGCCAGGAGATCGACCTGGCCAAGGCCGAACTGACCCGGCAGGCCACCTCGGCCGCGCTGGGGATCGGCGCCCTGGCGGTGGCCGGCGGGCTCGGGCTGTGCGCGCTGATCGCTGTCACGATCTTCCTCGGTGAGCTGTTCACCTGGGCCGGTCTGGAACGGTACTGGTCCTACCTGATCACCGCCCTGCTGTACCTGGTCGTGGCGGGCATCCTCGCGTTGTTCGCGGTGACCAGATTCCGCCGGCTGTCCCCGCCCGAACGGACCATCCAGACCGTCAGGGACGACATCGCGTTTCTGCGTCGGCCCACCGGCGCACCGAAGCCCGCGGGCCCCGCGCCCGCCACGGCCTCGTGGTCGCACGACCCGGCGACCCCTCAGGCGTCCCCGACACACGGCCAGCGTCCCGTCCCCGGCCAGCCCGCGGTACCGGACGGCCGGTAGCCGTCCGGCTCGGCCACCGATCTGCCATCCTGGCAGGCGATGGAGGACAGCGTTCCAGAGCCAGCCAGTGTCCTGCTCGACGGGCCGTGGCAGCACCGTGACGTGTCCGCCAACGGGACCCGCCTGCACGTCGCCGAGCAGGGCCGTGGCCCGCTGGTCCTGCTCCTGCACGGATATCCGCAGTTCTGGTGGTCGTGGCGGCATCAGCTGGTGGCACTGGCCGACGCGGGGTACCGGGTCGTCGCCCCCGATCTGCGCGGTTATGGCGCAAGCGACAAACCGCCCCGCGGCTATGACGCGTTCACCCTGGCCGACGACGTGGCCGGGCTGATCCGCGCCCTCGGGGAGCGCGACGCGGCCGTTGTCGGTCACGACTGGGGCGGTCTGCTCGGCTGGACGCTGGCGGCCCGCCATCCCGCCGCGGTGCGTCGCCTGGCGGTGCTGGCGATGGCCCATCCGTTGCGGCTGAGGCACGAGATCGCCGCCGATCCACGTGGGCAGGGCGCGGCCAGCCGGCACCTGTTCGGCTACCAGCTGCCCTGGCGCCCGGAGCGGATGCTCGTCGCCGCCGACGCCGCCCACGTGGCGACGCTGCTGCGGACCTGGGGCGGCCCGGGCTACCCGGACGCCGAGGCCGAACGGCGCTACCGCTCGGCGATGCGCATCCCCGGGGTCGCCCACAGCGCGCTGGAGTACCACCGCTGGGTGTTCCGCTCCCTGTTCCGCCCGGACGGCATCCGGTTCACGGCCGCGCTGCGCCACTCGTCGCGGATCGACACCCTGCAGATCCACGGCGCGCTGGACCGCGCCCAGCTACCGACGACCGCCCAGGGCTCCGGGCGCTACGTCAGCGGCACCTACACCTGGCGGCTGTACGACGACGTGGGGCACTTTCCGCACGAGGAGGCGCCGGCGGCGGTCAACGCCGAGCTGCTGCGCTGGCTGGACGCCTGAGCGCCGCTGAGGTGCCGCTCAGGCACAGCCCTGGGTGCTGACGGGGGTGGTGGCCACACCGCCCGCGGTCGCGGCGGAGGCGACCTCGGTGGCGCTGAGCACGTAGCCGGTGTCGGAGTCGCCGATGGCGGCGGCGAACACCACGCCGAGCACCGAGCCGTCCAACGCCAGCAGCGGACCGCCGGAGTTACCGGGCAGGACCTGCCCGCGCACCGAGTAGATGTCGCGCACCACCGAGCCGTGCTCGTAGATGTTCGCCGCCCGGGCCCGCTGGTGTACCCGGACCCGCGCGGCGACCGTGGTGTACGGGCCGTCCTCGGGGTAGCCGGCGATCACCGCCGGCTCCTGCGCGCCGGCCGCCGGTGCGGTGCGCAACCGCAACGGCGGACGGGTCAGGTCGGGCACGCTCAGGACGGCGATGTCACGGTCGGGATCGAACAGGACGACCTGGGCGGGAAGCACACCGCCGGCGAGCACGATCGTCGGTTGGCGCACACCGGCGACCACATGGGCGTTGGTCATCACCCGTTGCGGGGCGAACACGAAACCGGACCCCTCGACCCGCTCGTTGCAGGACCGGGCCACCCCGCGGATCTTCACGATGCTGGCCGCCGCGTCGCGCACACCGGTCGCGGCGGTCGTCGCCGGGTCCGGCGGGGAGGCGGAGATGATCCGTTCGCCGCTCAGGCCGGAGAAGACCTCCGGGAAGCCCTTGCTGTCGGCGATCTGGCGCAGGTCCGCGAACGTCTGACGGACCCCTCCGGGCATCTCGCCGTCCACGGCGGCAAGGACACGGGAGTCCTGCACCGAGCGGGCGAGCGAGGTGAACGGCGAGCGCTGGACGGCGGTGGCGAGCAGCCAGGCGACCAGCAGCACCGACAGGCCGGACAGGACCGCCCCGGCGGCCGCGTCCACGGTTCGACCGGGACGCCAGGTCAGCCTGTCCCGCGCGGCGGCGCCCAGGGCGGTGCCGGCGACCTGCCCGACCATGGCGAGCCCGAGCACCACGAGCAGGCCGATGAGCGCGCCGTGCTCGCGCTGGCCGATCGCCTCGGTGAACGGCTTCGCGATCTTCGCGCCCAGTACGCCGCCGCCGAGAAAGCCGACGAACGACAGCAGACCGACCAGAAAGCCCTGCCGGTAGCCGGAGATCGCGAACAGGACGATGAGCAGCAGCAGGGCAAGGTCGAGCAGGTTGGGCACGCGGCTCCCCCGACCCGGCTCAGGTGATCTTCAGTGTTGCCGTCATGTTGGCATGGATGGTACAGACGATCTGATAGCTGCCCGGCTCCGTCACCGTGAAGGTGACGCTCTGTGAGTTTCCGGCCGACACGATCCGGGTGAACGCGCCGTTGACGCGCGGGATGACGAAGTTGTGCGGCGCCGATCCCGCGGGTACCGAGAAGTCCACCCTGATCTTCCCGGGCTTCGCCACCAGTTCGCTGGCCGAGAAGGTCATCGACGGCAGGCCGGACACCGCGAACACCTGGACGCCGCCCGGCCCCGGCTGGGCGGCGAGGGTCGGCCCCTGCGCCGCCGGCCGGCCCCCCCCCCCCCCCCCCCCCGCGGCCCTGCCTGGAGATGGGTTCGCGGCGCACCCACGAGGCGGCGGCCGTCGCGGCCGCACGAGCCGCCTACGTCGCCGGGTTCACCGCCACCTCGAACCTGGAGGCCGGTCGCACCTACGGCGTGCCCGGTGTCGGCACCAGCGCGCACGCGTTCACCCTGGCGCATCCAAGCGAAGCCGAGGCGTTCGCCGCCCAGGTCCGTGCGCTGGGCGCCGACACGACCCTGCTGGTGGACACCTACGACGTCGCCGACGGAGTGGCCGCGGCGGTCGCGGCGGCCGGCCCACGGCTGGGCGCGGTGCGCATCGACAGCGGTGACCTTGCCGCACTCGCCCGCGCCACCCGCGCCCAGCTCGATCGCCTCGGCGCCCCGAACACCCGCATCGTCGCCACCGGTGACCTCGACGAACACGCCCTCGCCCGGCTCGCCTCGAGTCCGCTCGACGGCTACGGGATCGGGACGAGCCTGGTCACCGGCTCCGGCGCGCCCACGGCGGGCTTCGTCTACAAACTGGTCGAGGTGGACGGCGCTCCCGTGGCGAAACGCTCGGTGGGCAAGGGCACCCGGGGCGGGCGCAAGCGGGTCCTGCGCCGTCACGATCCGGCCGGTCGGGCGGTGGCCGACATCGTGCTGACCGCCGCCGCGCCCGGACCCGAGCCCACGACCTCGCCCGACGCCGCCCTCTCGCCCGACGCCGCGACCTCGGTCCGTTGGGCGGGCGCCGCCGCGTCGTCCGGGGTGACCGAGAACAGCCGCGACCGGGAGCTGCTGCGCCAGCTCGTGGTGGGCGGCGAACTCGCCGAGGAGGGGCTGGTCGGGCCGGCCGGCACCGCGCGAGCCCGCGCGCACCACGCCCAGGCCTTCGCCGCCCTGCCACGAGGGGCCCGCGACGTCGGGTTCGGTCAACCCTGCCTGCCCGTCGTCCACACCGCCGGGCCCTGACCGGCGGGGACCGGCCACACTGGAGGTGTGTCACCGCCCGCCGTCGCCGTCAGCGTGGACCTTGTCCTGCTGACCCTGCGTTCGGGTCAGCTGTGTGTGCTGCTGACCCGGCGGGCGGGCACCGACGTCTGGACGCTGCCCGGCGGGTTCGTCGACGGCGACGAGGATCTCGACACCGCCGCCGCCCGGCAGCTGGCGGCCCGGGCCGGGGTGACCGCGACCGGTCATCTCGAACAGCTGCGCACCTACGGTGGTCCGCACCACGGGCCGTGGATCTCCGGTGTCAGCGTCGCCTACCTCGCCCTGCTCCCTGACCTGCCCGACCTGCTCGCGACCGAGCCCGAGCCGGCAGGCCGGGCCTGCTGGTGCCCGGTGGACGCCCTGACCAGCCCCCCGGAGCGGGTGCTCGCGCCCGACCATCTGCGGATCGTGGCCGACGGTGTCGAGCGGGCCCGGGCGAAGCTGGAGTACACCCCGCTGGCCGCGGCCTTCTGCGAGGACGAGTTCACCCTCGCCGATCTGCGTCGGGTCTACGAGGCGGCCTGGGGCGTCGCCCTGGACCCGCCGAACTTCCGGCGCAAGGCGCTGTCCACCCCCGGCTTCGTCGTGCCGCTGGGACGACGCACCTCGCCGCCCGGGGGGGGCCGGCCGGCCGAGCTCTACAGCCGGGGCCCGGCGACCGCGCTGCATCCACCGCTGCTGCGCCGCTCGGTCTGACCGGCCGCTCGGTCTGACCGGCCGCTCGGTCGGACGGGTCGCTCGGTCGGACGGGTCGCTCGGTCCGTGGGCGCCGAAGGCGTCACAATAGGCCTCGTGTCTGTCACCGCCGTGTCGCCCCTCGACGTCGAGGAGGTCGACGAGTCCGTCGACGAAGATCGGCCGTGGGTCACGATCGTCTGGAACGATCCGATCAACCTGATGTCGTACGTGACGTACGTGTTTCAGAAACTGTTCGGCTACAGCCGGGCGAAGGCCCATGAGCTCATGCTCGATGTCCACCACAAGGGCCGGGCCTCGGTCGCCACCGGTACCAGGGAGGAGATGGAAACCGACGCTGCGCGCCTGCACGCCTACGGGCTGTGGGCAACTATCGCGCAGGACTGACCGCGCCGTCCGCCCGATATCCCGGGTCCGCGCGCCGGGCCCGGGATATCCCGATCCCCTCCGCATACATTCGATCGGCCAAGCCGAAACCGGCGCCGGGGAAGCAGTCCCTGGTGGCGACACCGGCTGCTATCGCCGGACGTGAAGGTAATACGTCTACGGCCTTGTTCTGGAGCGATGTCTCCGGTCCTCGCGAATCCGACCCGCTTCGTGCCGGGTTTCTTGTATTCCTGTCAGGGTGGCCAGATTTTCGCCCCCGCGTGGGCGTTCAGCATCCGTCCTGATGATCTCGTCCTCGGTCAAGCGGGGTGTGCGCGACCGGATCGTCCGGGCTACCCCCATCCGGGGTTCCCAGGCGCCGGGCGCTCGCCCCGGTCCCCACAGGTGCCTGGCACCGGCTGGCCGGATGGCCCGATCCGGCCAGGTCGCCGTACGGGTCGCCCGCCGGGTCGCGGCGGCGGCTGGACTAGGCTGGCGTCGGACGCGCGCTGGACGAACAGGACGTGAGGACGTGCCCGCAGATGGCTTCCGGCGCACCAGGGCCGGCATCGAGCTGAGCCTGCCCGAGTTGGAGGCGGCGCTGCTCACCGAGCTCGTCGGTCAGATCGACGGCATGCTCGAACCACCGCCGGTGGAGGATCCGCTGGAGGCGCTGGTCGGGCTGCGCGACACCGCCCCACCGCCACCGGATGACCCGGCGCTGTCCCGCCTGCTGCCCGACCCGTACCCGGACGACCCGATGGCCTCGGGGGACTTCCGGCGCCGTCGTACCGACGACCTGCTCGCCCGCAAGCGTGAGGCGGCCCGCCGGGTACTGGCCGCGGTGCCGGCTCCCGGCCGGGTGCTGGTGCTCGACGAGACCGCGGCGCAGGACTGGCTGACCACGCTCAACGACCTGCGTCTGGTGCTGGGTACCCGGCTGGGTCTCACCGACGACGACTCGACGGGCGAGCTCGAACACCTGGCCGCCGACGACCCGCGCCGGCCGCTGGCGGCCGTGTACGGGTTTCTCACCGAACTGCTCGACGACCTCACCCGGGCGCTGGGCTGAGCGACCCGAGTCCGATCACCTGGGTCAATCGTCGCAGCCGCGAGCCCATCGCCCCGTCCGCGTCGTACGGTGGGCCAGTGCTGCGAATCGACCGTGCCTGTTATGAGGCGATTGTCGCTCATGCCCGGCGTGACCACCCGGACGAGGCGTGTGGCGTGGTCGCCGGGCCCGCGGGCTCGGACCGGCCGGAGCGGTTCATCCCGATGGAGAACGCCGAGCGCTCACCGACGTTCTACGCGTTCGACTCCATGGAGCAGCTGCGGGTCTGGCGGGAGATGGACGATCGCGACGAGGAGCCTGTCGTGATCTACCACTCGCACACCGCGACCGAGGCCTACCCGTCACGGACGGACATCTCGCTGGCGGGCGAGCCCGGTGCCCACTACGTGCTGGCGTCGACCCGGGAGCCCGACAGCATCGAGTTCCGCTCGTTCCGGATCCTCGACGGTCAGGTCACCGAGGAGCCGGTGGAAATCGTCTGACCTGTCCGGGCGTTATCCTCCCCGACGTCGCCCGCCGGACACCGTCGTCCGGGGCCCGCACGTCCCAGCTGTCGCCGCCCGGGTCCAGGGGTGCAGGGGTGCAGGGGTGCAGGGTCACGGGGCGTCGGCGGGCCCAGGCGCCGGGTCCGCGGTGCCGTCCGGGCGTCCAGCAGCGATACGAGCCCGAGCAGCCAGCGGTCAGTAGCCAGTAGCCAGCAGCCAGCACAGTTCGAGCAGTCAGACACAGCCGCGAAGGGAACATCATGGCAGTCCAGGTCCGTGTGCCGACGATCCTGCGTACCTACACGGGAGGTGCGAAGCTGGTCGAGGGCGCGGGCGACACGGTCGCCGATCTCTTCCGTGACCTCGACACCCGCCACGACGGTCTGCGTGGCCGGCTGGTCACCGGGGATGACGGCGCCGAGCTGCACCGGTTCGTCAACATCTACATCAACGACGAGGACGTGCGTTTCCTCGGCGGGCTGGACGCGAAGCTCAAGGACGGCGACGAGGTGACCATCCTGCCGGCGGTCGCGGGCGGGGCGGGTGGGTTCGTGCGTCCGCTCGCCGCCGGCTGAGCCGGCCAGATCGAAGCGGCAGGTCCGACTGATGCGATACGACTCCCTGGCCGACTCGGTCGGCCGGACCCCGCTGGTCGGGCTTCCGCGACTGTCGCCGTCGCCGGAGGTCCGGCTGTGGGCGAAGCTGGAACAGGACAACCCAACCGGCTCGATCAAGGATCGAGCCGCGCTGTGGATGATCGCGGACGGGGAGAAGCGTGGGCTGCTCTCCCCGGGCGCGACCGTGCTGGAGCCGACCTCCGGGAACACCGGGATCTCGCTGGCGATGGTCTGTCGCCAGCGCGGCTACCGGCTGATCTGCGTGATGCCGGAGAACACCTCGGTGGAGCGACGTCAGCTGCTGGCGATGTGGGGCGCCGAGATCAGGTACTCACCGGCGGCCGGTGGCTCCAACGAGGCGGTCGCCGTCGCCAAGCGGCTGGCCGCGGAGAACCCCGACTGGGTCATGCTCTACCAGTACGGCAACCCGGCCAACGCCCAGGCCCACTACGAGACGACCGGGCCGGAGATCCTCGAGGATCTGCCGGAGATCACTCACTTCGTCGCCGGTCTGGGTACCACCGGCACCCTGATGGGCACCGGCCGGTACCTCAAGGAGCACGTGCCCGGCATCGCGATCGTCGCCGCCGAGCCGCGTTACGGTGAGCTCGTCTACGGCCTGCGCAACATCGACGAGGGTTTCGTGCCCGAGCTCTACGACCCGTCGGTGCTCACCACGCGGTACTCGGTCGGCCCGCGGGAGGCCCTGCGCCGCACCCGGGAGCTGGTGCAGGAGGAGGGCATCTTCGCCGGCATCTCCACCGGTGCCATCCTGCACGCGGCGATGGCCCTGGCGGACCGGGCCGTCCGGGACGGGCAGTCCGCCGAGATCGCGCTCATCGTCTGTGATGGTGGCTGGAAGTACCTGTCCACCGGTGCCTACGCGGGCACCCTCGAGGAGGCCGAGGCCGCCCTGGAAGGCCAGCTCTGGGCCTAGGGGCAGCCACGCTGGCCCGGGGTTCAGCCGCTGGCCCCGGCGGGGCGGTGCTGAACTCGGGCTGGCCCGCCCCGGGGGGCGGGCCAGCCCGAGCGGGTGTCAGCCGGCCGCTGTCAGGATCGGGCCGAGCTGGCGGGCCAGCTCGCGAAAGGCCCGGCCGCGATGGCTGATCGCGTCCTTCTCCGGGGCGGTCAGCTCGGCGTTCGTACGGGTCTGGCCCTCGGCGAGGAACAGCGGGTCGTAGCCGAAACCGGCCGTACCCCGGGGCGCGGCGAGCAGCTCACCGCGCAGCTCGCCGTGGGTGACCAGTTCGACACCGGCGGGCGTGACCAGTGCGGCGGCGCAGACGAACGCGGCCCCGCGGCGCGGCGCGGGCACGTCGTCGAGCTGCGCCAGCACCAGGGCGTTGTTCGCCTCGTCCCGTCGCTCACGGGTGCCGCCACGTAGCCCGGCCCAGCGCGCGGAGCGCACCCCGGGCATGCCGCCGAGCTCGTCGACGGCCAGGCCCGAGTCGTCGGCGACCGCGGGCAGGCCGGTCAGCTCGGCGGCCGCGTGTGCCTTGATCAGCGCGTTCTCGGCGAAGGTGGTGCCGGTCTCGGCCACCTCCTCGCCGTCGGGCAGACCCACCAGCTCCACGTCCAGGCCGCTGGCAGCGAGGATGCGGCGCAGCTCCACCAGCTTCGCCGCGTTGCGACTGGCGAGCACCAGCCGGGTCGGCCCGCTCACCGCGCACCCGCCGCGGCCCGGTTACCGGACGAACCGGCACCGCCGCGGCCCAGGGGCGCCGGCCCGGCCGGGGCTGGGCCGGCCAGCGCCTCGCTCTGGAGAGCGGACAGCTGCGCGCAGCCGCGCACGGCGAGGTCGAGCAGACTGTCGAGCATCGCCCGGTCGAACGGCGCGCCCTCCGCGGTGCCCTGCACCTCGACGAAGCCCTCCGCGCCGGTGCACACCACGTTCATGTCGGTGCCGGCGGTGGAGTCCTCGGTGTAGGCCAGGTCGAGCATCGCCTCGCCGCCGACCACACCGACGCTGACCGCCGCCACACTGGTGGTGATGGCCTGCGGCCGGCCCAGCCAGCGGGCCGCGTCGACGAGGGCGACGTAGGCACCGGTGATCGCGGCGGTGCGGGTACCACCGTCGGCGAGCAGGACGTCACAGTCAATGGCGATGGTGTTCTCGCCGAGGGCCGACAGGTCGATGCAGGCCCGCAGGCTGCGGCCGATCAGACGGGAGATCTCGTGGGTGCGCCCGCCGACGCGCCCGCGCACCGACTCCCGGTCGTTGCGGGTGTTGGTGGAGCGGGGGAGCATCGCGTACTCCGCGGTGACCCAGCCCAGCCCGCTGCCCTTGCGCCAGCGGGGGACGCCGGTGGTCACCGACGCGGCGCACAGCACCCGGGTACGGCCCGCGGTGATGAGCGCCGATCCCTCGGCGTGCTCCTGCCAGCCGCGCGCAATGGTCACCGGACGCAGCTCGTCCGGCTTTCTGCCATCAACTCGAGTCACGTCGTGACCCTACCGGCCAGGCCGAAGGCGGCGATCAGACCTCGAAGGTGGCGCCGGAACTGGCGACGGTGAGCTGGCCGTCGAACGCCGCGGCCGCCTCCTGCTGCGACCGGGCCGCGTTTCCCCAGGGCACCAGATGGGTGAGCACCAGATGCCCGACGTCGGCGCGCTGGGCGTGCTCGCCGGCCTCCCGGCCGGTCAGATGCAGGTCGGGCGGGTTGTCCTCGTCGTCCAGGAAGGACGCCTCGCACAGGAACAGGTCGCTGTCGCGGGCCAGCCGCACGAGCCGGTCACACGCGCCGGTGTCACCCGAGTAGGTGAGCACCTTGTCGCCGTCGGTGATACGCACGCCGTAGGCCTCGATCGGATGGGCGACCCGGGTCAGATCGATGCGGTACGGCCCGATGCGCAGGCAGCCGGCGCCTATGGTCCGGAAGTCGTAGATGTCGGCGAGACTGTCCTCGGGCCGCTTCTCGAACGCGCCGCACAGTCGTTCCTGGGTGTTGATCGGCCCGTAGACGGGCAGCTTCGGCGGCATGCCCTCCGGGTGGTAGCGCCGGGCGTAGGAGTTCGCGACCAGGTCCAGACAGTGGTCACCGTGCAGGTGGCTGAGCAGGACGGCATCGATGTCGCGCAGGTCGCAGTGCCGCTGCAGCTCGCCCATCGAACCGTTACCCGCGTCGACGACCAGTCGGAACCCGTCCGCCTCGATCAGGTACGACGAACAGGCCGAGGCCGGGCCCGGGTACGTGCCGGAACATCCAAGAATGGTCAGTTTCACCGTGGCACCACCGGACTCTGCGGGCTGGAATGACTCTGCGGGCTGGAATGACTCTGCGGGCTGGAATGACTCTGTGGGCTGACGAGGTTTTTCGGGCCGAGATGGCCGGACTGGCCGGGAGTAACCGGCTCGCCGGGCTGCGGCACGCCGCGGACGGCGAGCAGCTCCGGGCCGAGGAAGCGGCGGCCCACCCGGGTGAAGGACGTCGGATCACCGGTGGTCAGGAACCGGTGTGTGGGCGGGGGCAGATCGGGGTCGCGGAACAGGCCCTCGCGGGCCAGCACGCGGTAGGTGTCCTTCGCCGTCTCCTCGGCGCTGCTTACCAGTGTCACGCCATCCCCCATCACAAGGCCAATCACACCGGTCAGCAGCGGATAATGGGTGCAGCCCAGGATCACGGTGTCAACGTCGGCTTCCTGCAGGGGCGAAAGGTACGCCTCGGCGAGGCCGAGCAGCTGGCGTCCCGCGGTGGTGCCCCGCTCGACGAAGTCCACGAACGCGGGGCAGGCGGCGCTGGTCAGTTCGATGCCGGCGGCCGCGGTGAACGCGTCGTCATAGGCCCGGCTGGTGATCGTCGCGACGGTGCCGATGACGCCGACGCGACCGCTGCGCGTGGCCGCCACCGCCCGCCGGGTGGCCGGCATGATCACTTCGATGACCGGGACGTCGTAGCGTTCGCGGGCGTCGCGCAGGCAGGCGGCACTGGCGGTGTTGCAGGCCAGCACGAGCATCTTCACCCCCTCGGCCACGAGACGGTCGAGGCATTCCAGTGCGAACCCACGGACCTCGGCGATCGGACGTGGTCCATACGGGGCCCGTGCGGTGTCACCCAGATACACCAGCGGTTCGTGCGGCAGCTGGTCCAGAATCGCGCGGGCCACGGTGAGACCGCCGACCCCGCTGTCGAACACTCCGACCGGCGCGCCACTCATGAGCGATCAGACTAAGCCGGAAACCCGGCGCTCACCCTGTGGCTGTCATCACGAAACCTTTGTCGAACGCCGGACACATCGCTGATGTCAGG
Organism: Frankia sp. AgPm24; assembly: GCF_023243055.1. Taxonomy (NCBI): domain Bacteria; kingdom Bacillati; phylum Actinomycetota; class Actinomycetes; order Frankiales; family Frankiaceae; genus Frankia; species Frankia sp. AgPm24. Next base: position 207,513 of record NZ_JALKFW010000004.1, read on the forward strand.
GATCGTGGCGATCTGTCCGGTGTGGCGCGCTCCAGTCATCTCCTGGTGCTACCCACTGGCGTCGCTGTCCGTGCGGTGTCCGGACGATGTGTGGCTCGGTCGACACTCGTGTGTCCGACATCTGCTGGGAAACGCGGACAGGCACGACGGGGACGCCGGCTGGCCGCCGGTGTTGGCATACGGGTTGAAGGATCGCAAAGAGGGTGTACTCTGAAACTGCCTGTGATCGGTCAGTGACTACAAGCTATCGAGCAGGTAGGTTGAGGTCGCGGCTGTGGTGTCCGGGTCGTTCCCATCCGTCCCCGGCTCGCGATACCCAGTCGCTTCTCGGTCCGGGCGGCGCCGGTCGGGCACCCCCAGGGAGGTCCGACCGGCGCCGTCAGGCCGAGAGCGTCGCAGGTCGAGCTGGCGGCGCCGGCCGATCCAGGGCTCGTCGGTGACGGTCCGGGCCTGTCGGATTGGCGTCGATCGATACCGCGGCCGTGCGGGCAGGGAGTAGGAAGTGGCAGGTGGCCGGCTCACTGAACCGACCCTGATCGGGTCCAAGCGTCGTGGGGGTTGACATCACAGCCTGGCTCGTAAGCCCGTGTCTCGCGGTCGAACCGCATGCGGACGAGTGGTCCCGGAGCTGGGACTACGCGAAGTCCGACGGTCTGGTCGACGCGGACGGCATGACCGCCGACCCCACGGGTCTGGCGGATACCGCGGGTCTGGCCGGGGGTCTGGCCGTCGCCGCCGGGCCCGCCCGCGCCGCGGGCCTGATCGACACCGCGGGGCTCGCCGGCACCACGGATCTGGCCGGCCTCGCCAGCGTGGCCAGGCCAGGCGCGGACCGACGGGACCCGGCCGGTCGGGACCCGGCCCGACGAGAGCAGGTCAGGCCAGCCCCGCGCGGCGGCGCGCCGTCTCGGTGACGGCGGCCCAGTCCTGCTCGGCCTGGCCGTGCGCGAGCGCCTCGACGAAGGCGTCCCGCAGAACCCCGCCGAACGGCAACGGCACGTTGTGTTCCAGCCCGGAGGTCAGCGCCAGCTGGACGTCCTTGAAGCCCAGTGGCAGGCGGAAGTTCACCGGCTCGTAGCTGCGGCTGCCGATCATCGCCCCGTATCCCGCGAAGATCGGACCGGTGAACAGACCATCGGTGAGCAGTTCGAGGAACTGGACCGGGTCGAGGCCACCGGCCTCGATGACGGTGGTCGCCTCCGCCATCGCCTCGATCGAGCAGGCGATGAGATAGTTCCCGAAGATCTTCGTCAGGTTCGCCGCGGACGGCTGGTCGCCGACGATCCAGGTGCGCCGGCCGAGCACGTCGAACAGCGGACGCACACCGTCGATGTCGGCGGCCGCGCCCGCGGCCACGACGACGAGGTTGCCCGCGGCGGCCGCCTCGGTACGCCCGAACACCGGGGCGGCGACGTAACGCAGACCCCGGTCGGTGTGCGCGCGCAGCGCCCGGTCGGCCAGCGCCGTGCTGACGGTGGCCATGTTGACATGCAGCGCGCCGCGCGGGGCCGCGTCCAGCACGGCCGGGTCCAGCAGACGTTCGGTGACCGCCCGGTCGTCGGCGAGCATGCTCAGCACGACGCCGGTCGCGAACGCCTCGTCGATGGTGGCCGCGGTGGCGCCGGCCGCCACGAGCCGCTCGACCGGCTCGGGGGAGCGGTTCCAGACCAGCACCGTGTGACCGGCCTCGAGCAGGTTACGGGCCATCGCGCCACCCATGCCGCCGAGGCCGATGAATCCGATCCGCATGTGACCACGCTCCACCGGGTGACGAGCCAGTGTCAAGCCGTCGGCGCGGCATCCCGTAGGACGGCCAGCGCGGTCGTCACCAGATGGCGCATGAGCGCCGGGTCGTCGCCGCGGTAACGGGCGAGGAAATCCTCCGGCGCGAGGATCCGCCGTCCCGCCGACTCGTGGGTGCTCTCCCAGGTAGCGAGGTCACGGACCCGGGCGGTGCGGATCACCATGTACGTGAGGTCGTCCGGGCCGAAGTGGTCCGACTCGATGACCTCGACGGGACGCAGCGGGCCGAGCCGGGCCCGGATCTCCTCCCAGGCCTCCCGGCGGAGGGTCTGCTCCAGCGACGACTCGCCGCGCTGCACATGCCCACCGGGGATGTCCAGCCCGCGGGCCAGCTCGGCGACGACCAGCTGCCCGTCGTCGGTCACAGCCACCACGGACGCGCTCGTGACCTGCTCGAAGGGCGGATCCGGGGAGGGGCCGAGGCAGGTGAGGGTCGAGGGCCGCTCACCCGCGCCGCGCACCTGGCGCCGATCGGCGCGCGCCGGATCGGTACCCGGGTGGCCCGCGTGCGCGGCGGCCGGGTGGTCGGTGTGCGGGTTCTCGGCGTCCATGCGGGGACATCTCCTTCGCCTTCGGACCACAGGTCGGGCTCGAGGTCGGAATGTGCCCACCCATCAGCGCCAGCGGACTGCCGTAGACCACGACCGCGGCGACCTGGGGTGCCAGGTTCGCGGGAACGGTCTCGCCCCGACCCGGGAACGTGGGGAGGCGGCCACCGACCGCATGTGCCTCACCGCTCGTCGGGCCTGGGCGGTTCGTCCGGCTCGGGCGGCCCGTCGGGGTCGATCCGGCGCCGGGAGCGGCCGGCGTCGCCCACCTGGCGGACCTCCTTGTGCGGGAATCGGCGGCGGGCGTACTCGGCGGCCGGCGAACCGGAGGTGACGTACAGCGGTTCGACCTTGTCCTGGAGTGGGCGCAGCACCTGTGCCATGAACCCCTGACGGTCCGCCAGGTAGGGGTCGACAACGTCCTCGCCGGCCGGGCACACCGCCATGCAGTACGCCGCCTTGTAGTTCGCCCGAAACGAGAGGCTCTGCCACATGGAGGCGTTCTCGGCGTCGCTCACCCGGTGTCGGAAGTCCGCTCCGTCGGTGCTGTCGGCGACTGTTTCCGCCCAGTCGGTGAAACCTCCCATGAACTCACGGTAGTTATGTGTGAAGCAGGTGAGGAAGTCGAAACCGCCGTCCTTGTCGATGGCGCCGACGGGGCAGGCCGCGACGCACAGCTTGCATTCCAGGCAGGGATTGTAGTCGATCGGCGAGCCGTACTCGCTCACGGGTGCGCCGACCAGCAGCGTGGCCAGCAGGACGAAGTTCCCGAACCGGGGGTGGATGACGTTTCGGTGTATGCCGATCGCGCCGAGGCCCGCGGCGACCGCGACGGTCTTGTGGGCGACCACCCAGATGCGTCCCGGGTATCGGTCCATCTCCATCGGAAAGGTCGCCGACGGGTTGACTGCCCGGAATCCGGCGTCCTGCAGGGCGCGGACAATCCGGCGGGCGGCGGTGTTGACGAGTTCGCCGCTGTGATGGAACTCCTGGTTGGCGACGCTGCGCTCGGGTGAGCGGACATTGTCGCGGTTCATGCGCACCACGAGGCTGACCAGGCTGCGGGTGCCGGGCAGGGCCCGCTCCACGTGCTCGCGTTCGGCGGCGAGTTCGGGTCGGTCGATCGGCACGGCGGCCACGTCGTCGGCGCCGGCTCGCAGCGCGATCTCCCGTAGCCAGCCGGCGTCCACGACCGCGGGTGCGCCAGGTGTGCCGCGGAGCGCGGCCCGGCGGGCGTGGGCCGCGCGCACCGTCGGATGGTTGGCGAGCCGCGCCGGCAGGCGAGTCTCGGTCACGTGCTCGTCCGGAGACTCCATGGGCCCTCCAAAAGGTCTTTGGGCTGCTAGGTTGGAAATTCCAACTCACTATCGGACGGGTCGCGCGGTGGGGTCAACCGGTAGGTTCGGACCAGCGGCCCGGTGGATCGACGGGTCCGAGGAGGCTGTGATCATGGCCGCTGGTGGGCGGGACTGTTCGATCGCGAACGCGCTGGGCGTCATCGGGGAGCGCTGGAGCCTGCTCGCGTTGCGCGAGGTGCTGCTCGGAGAACGCCGGTTCGACCAGATCGCCCGCAACACCGGGGCGAGCCGGGACATCCTCGCGGCCCGCCTGCGGACGTTGGTGGAGCGTGGTGTGCTCACTCGGCAGCTCTACGAGCGGCATCCGCCGCGTTACGAGTACCTGCCCACGGAGGCCGGTCAGGCCCTGGCGCCGATCCTGCTGGCGCTCACCGACTGGGGTGATCGTTACGTCACCACCGGCCCGCCGCCGACCCGGTGGGAACATGACTGCGGAGCCGAGCTGGAGCCGGAACTGGTGTGCCGGCAGTGCCACGCCCCGGTGGTCGCCGGTTCCACCCGTCTGCTACGCCTCGGCCAGGTCTGATGTCGCACGTGCGATTGGCGTAGTACTGCTGGTCAGCGCCGGTTCATCCGCTGTCCACCAGCGACTCCTAACGTCCCATCTCGGCCGGATCACCGGTCGGTCGGCGGGGACGGGACAGGGGTGTGTCGATGAGCGCAGCGGGGGGTGCCCGGCGACGGGCGTCGGGACGGCGCGCAGTGTCGCGACGGCGGGGGATGGTGGCGGTCGCCGGGTTGGCGTTGGCGCTGCCCATGGGGCTGCTGACCGGGCCGGGGGTGGCCCTGGCTGGTCCGCCGGCGTCGGGCGCGGGTTCGGTCGTTCCCACGGTGGTGCGCACGGGGACCCTGCCCGACACCAGCCTGGCCAGTTTCGCCAACGCACTGCTGCCCGGGTCCGTCCCCGACGACCACGGGGTCAAGCTCGGTGGGATCGGCAGCGACCTCTACCCGGCCGGCGCGCCGAACGAGTTCTGGACGATCACCGACCGCGGCCCGAACGGCCAGATCAAGGTGGACGGCAAGAACCGCCGCACCTTCCCGGTGCCCGGCTTCGACCCGGCCATCCTGCGGGTGCGGGTCGAGGGTTCGACGATCCGGGTGCTCACCGCCGTGGCGATCACCACCACGCACGGCAAGCCCGTCACCGGCCTGTCCAACATCGACGGCGTCGACGAGACCCCGTACACCTGGGACGCCACCACCAAGCTCGCGTTCGACCCGAACGGCCTGGACACCGAGGGCCTGGTCCGCACCCGTAACGGCGAGTTCTGGGTGGTCGACGAGTACAGCCCGTCGCTGCTGCGGATCAGTCCGACCGGTCGCGTGCTCGCCCGCTACGTCCCCGCCGGGGTGAGACTGACCGGGGCGGACTACCCGGTGATCGCCACGCTGCCCGCCATCCTCGGCAGCCGCAAGATCAACCGTGGCTTCGAGGGCATCACCCTCGCCCCCGACGGCCGCACCCTCTACCTGGCCGTGCAGAGCCCCCTGCAACTGCCCGACGCCGACACCGGTGACGCCTCCCGCAACACCCGCATCCTGCGCTTCGACACGTCCGCCACGAAGGTCACCGGCGAGTACGTCTACCGGTTCGAGGATGTGACGACCTTCGACCCGAGCGCCGAGGGCGACCCGTCCGAGCTGAAGATCTCGTCGCTGGCCGCGGTGAACGACCACACGCTGCTCGTCGACGAGCGCACCGATCCGGTGGCCCGTCTCTACACCGTCGACCTGCGCGGGGCGACGAACATCCTCGGCACGACGTGGGACACGGCGACGACCAGCCCGTCGCTGGAGTCGCTGGCCGACCCGTCGAGCGCCGACGTCCGCGCGCTGCGCAAGACGCTGGCCGTCGACCTCGAGGCCGTCCCCGGGATGCCCGACAAGATCGAGGGTGTGGCCGTGCTCGGGCCGCGCGGCATCGCGGTGGCCAACGACAACGACTTCGGCCTCGGCACCTTCGACGCCGCCGGTCGACTCGTGGACTCCGGGGTGCGCAGCCGCATCCTCCTGCTGCACCTCAACCGCCCCCTGGCCTGATCGATCCGGCCGAAGGCCGTCGGCGCTCGGGCGGCTGGGCTCAGCCGGGCAGGTTGAGCAGTTCGATCGCGGGGGACTCGTGCTCGTGACCGAGCACCGAGAGGGTGCCCGCGCCCAGCACGAACCGTGCGCCGGCGCGCGGCGGCAGGCCCAGCCACCGGGCGATGAGCACGCGCAGCATGTGCCCGTGGCCGACGAGGGCCACGTCGCCGCGCTCCAGCCAGGGACGCAGCCGGGAGAGCACCGCGTCGGCGCGGGCACCGACCTGCTCGGGGGTCTCACCGCCCGGTACGGGCGCGTCCCACACCGTCCACCCGGGGACGCTCTGACGGATCGTCACGGTGGTGACGCCCTCGTAGTCGCCGTAGTCCCACTCGGCGAGGTCCTCCCAGACCAGACGTTCGGGCACCGGAGGGGAGACCAGACCCGCGAGATCCGCGGTGTGCCGGGCGCGGCGTCGGGGACTCGTCGCCGCGAGCACGAACGTCAGCTCGTCCAGATGGGCGGCCTGCGCGGCGGCCTGACGCTCGCCCTCCTCGGTCAGCGGGACGTCGGTCCGGCCGGTGTGTCGGCCGTCGCGGCTCCAGGCCGTCTGGCCGTGCCGCAGCAGCACCACCCGGCCCGGTGCCGGGGCGCCGCTCATCGGCTGGCATGCCGCCGACGGCGTCGGCGCACCCCGCCGACGAACAACACCAGCGTGCTCGTGGCCAGGACCACCCGGTCCCAGCGGACCGCCCGCACGACCCTCGGTGCGCCCGTGTCGACACCGGGTGGCGCGTCGGAGGGCATCCCGGGGGTGAGCGCCGTCTCCGGGCTCGGCGCCGGAGCCAGGCCGAGTACGGGGCCGTAGCGCTGGCGCAGCTCCGTGGTGCGCACGCGCAGCTGCTCCTGGGCGCGCTCGGCCACCCGACGGGGGCTGACGATCTCCGCGATGGCGTCGATCGTCTCGGCGAGCTCGGCGCGGGTCTCCTCGATCTGCTGCTGGATGGCGGCCGGGTCCTGCGGCACGAATGTTGCCCTCTCGTCCGGTGCGGGTGGCGGCGCGACGTCCCGCGTCGGGTGTGGCCGGCCTGTTCCGATCGTGCCAGACCTGCCACCCCCCGGCGAGGCAAAACGTCGCGGCGCGTGCCAGGACATACCTCTCATCCGGCGCCCAGCCCGCCCGGTGGTGGCGCTGAGCAGGGCGGACCCGGTCGCCACGGCTGGCCGCCGCGGGTGCACGGCGGCGCCGGTCGGGGCCGGAACGGGCCGGCCGGCCCGTCGAGAGCGGGCCGTTCGGCGCCTGGGGGATGACGCGGCGCGGACTAGGCTGAGACCGGGTGTGACGGCCTCGGACCAGGTCAGACCGGATATGGGGGGACAACCCCCGGCCGGGTTCGCGACGGCTGACCCCGATCGGGATATCGGGCCGCTTCTCACTCGTTGGCACAGGCAGTTCGACCCGGGTCTGTCCCGGGCGTCCGCCGCACGTTCGACCAGGAACGGAACGGACATGTTCACGATCGCCCATCGCCTGCGCGCCCCGTCGCAGCCGGCGAGCCGCGTGGTCTCCACCGCGCTGCGGCTCGTCCTCGGTGCTGTGTGGCTGGCCGCCGGGCTGCTCAAGATCAACGATCCCGACGGGATGCTGCGCTCGGTGCGGGCGTTTCGGATCCTGCCGGAGTCGCTGGTCCAACCGGTCGCCTACGGCGTGCCGTTCCTGGAGATCGCGCTCGGCGTGCTGTTGGTGCTCGGTCTGGCCGTGCGGGTCAGCGCGGTCGTGTCGGCGCTGATGTTCGCGACGTACATCGCGGCCATCGCCTCGGCGGCGGCCCGCGGCCTGCGGATCGACTGCGGCTGCTTCTCCTCCGGCGGCGATCTGGGCGCCGACGCGCCCACCCACTACACCTCCGAGCTCGTCCGCGACAGCCTGCTGCTGCTCGTCGCGCTCGTGCTCGTGTGGCGGCCCACCGGCTACCTCGCGGTGGACCGTCTTCTCGACAGACCGGTCGACCTCGACACCTCGCACGACCCGAACCAGGACGAATCCGCTCTGGGCGATCCCAGCCAGGGCGATCCCAGCCTGGGCGACGCCAGTCCGGACGAAGCCGGCTCGGGTGAGGGCGCCACGTCGACCGCCGACCACCGCAGGAGTGACGTAGATGGCTTCGAAAGTCTCAAAAAGTAAGCAGACGGCGAGCGCCGAGGATCGCCGGACGAAGGCCGCCGCCGCCCGAGCCGCGGCGGCCGCGGCGGAGCGGCGGCGGCGCAACCTGATCGTCGGCGGGGCCGTCGTCCTCGTGCTCGCGCTGATCGCCGTGCTCGGTTTCCTCGTGCAGAACTCGCGGGAGGAGTCGAAGCCGGTGGTGTTGCCGGCCCCGGCCACCGGCACCGATCACGGCATCATCGTCGGTAAGGCCAGCGCGCCCGTCACGGTCGACATGTACGAGGACTTCCAGTGCCCGGCCTGCGAGGCGCTGGAGACCCAGACCGGCCCGACCATCGGCACCCTGCTCGACCAGGGCAAAATCAAGATCGACTATCACATGATGTCGTTCCTGGGCCCCGAGTCGGTCCGGGCGGCGAACGCGGCGGCCGCGGCGGCGAACGAGGGCCGGTTCCGCGAACTGCACGAGGTCCTCTACGCCAACCAGCCCGAGGAGAAAACCGGTGGTTTCACCAACGCCACCCTCATCGAGCTCGGCGCCAAGGCCGGCCTGACCTCGCAGGCCTACAAGGACGCGGTGAACAACGGCACCTACGACGGCTACGTCCACAAGGTCGACCAGGACGCGTCCAAGGCCGATGTCACCGGCACCCCGACAGTGATCATCAACGGTAAGCGGCTCACCGGCGCCGAGCTCACGCCGGACGGCTTCACCGCCGCCGTCAACGCGGCGGCCTGAGCACCGCGGGTCGCCGGCCGACCAGGTGGTCCGGGGCTGAGACGGGAGCGGGGCGAAGTGGAGACCACGCCCGGTCGGCGGTCGGTTTGCCGATCTGCCCGGGCCCCGACTACCTTGTCGGGCCATGACCGAGACCGCCGCCACCGCCGCCCGCCTGTCCGCCGGCGACCCCGCACCGCTGTTCACCCTGTCCGACGCCGAGGAACGCGAGGTGTCCCTCGAGTCGTACCGAGGCCGCCGGGTGGTGGTCTACTTCTACCCGGCCGCCTCCACCCCGGGCTGCACGAAGCAGGCCTGCGACTTTCGGGACAACCTCGCCCTGCTGGGCGAGGCCGGCATCGACGTGCTCGGCATCTCGCCGGACAAGCCGGCGAAACTCGCGAAGTTCCGCGACGCCCAGTCGCTGACCTTTCCCCTGCTGTCCGACCCGGACCGGTCCGTGCTGGCGGCCTACGGCGCGTTCGGGGAGAAGACGATGTACGGGAAGAAGACCGTCGGGGTGATCCGCTCGACCTTCGTCATCGGCGCGGACGGCGCGATCGAGGTCGCGCAGTACAACGTGCGCGCCACCGGCCACGTCGCCAAGCTGCTCCGCGACCTGAGCCTCGCCGCCGACTGAGCGCGGCTCAGCTGGCGGGGCGCAGGTCCCAGCGCAGCAGCACGTTGTCCGGCCGGCCGGGGTCGACGAGCACCGGGATGCGCCGTGGGCGCCCGGACGAGGCGACGGCGAGGGCGGCGAGGTCGACGTCCGTGCCCGGGGCGACGGCGGCGCGCACCACCGGATAGGGCTGGCCGCCCGGCTGGTCCACCAGCAGGTGGACCTCCGTGACGGGCCGGCCGTTCACCCGGGCGCCGGTGTCGCGCAGCGCGTCGACGGTCGCGGTGGTCGCCCGTCCGCTGTCGATCAGCCGTAGGGCCTCGTTGCGTTCGGTCAGCGCCTGCGCGGCGGTGGACGTCGCCGGGGGCTGGGCCGGCGCGGCGGGCTCGGCTGGCGTGGGCGGCGCGGGCGGTTTGGGCGGCTCGGGCGGGGTGGACGTGCGGGGCTCGGGGGTGGCCGCCGCGGCGGAATCCGGGATGTTCGGGTCGGTCATGGGTCGGTCTCCCCGTCCTCGCGTGCCGGTCTCACCTGCCGGTTCGCGAGCGGGTCCAGCGCGCTACCGGGGCTGGGCCTGGCGGGCCGCAGCAGGCTCAGCGTGCCGTAGCGGGGCCCACCGTGCGGGTCGGCCAGCCGACAGCTGTCACCTCATCGACGCGGGGGTATGTGTCCCGTCCCCGGCGCGACAAACCCCGCGTGCGGAATCGGGACGTATCCGGACTGATGTGACGGCGCAGCGTGGCGGGCCTGCGGTGCTTCGCCGAACCAGCCGGTAAACCGCTTGCCCGGCCTCGCTACCCTGGTGGCACGCGGGAGTGGCGGAATGGCAGACGCAGCAGGTTTAGGTCCTGCCGCCCACTGGGCGTGGGGGTTCAAGTCCCCCCTCCCGCACCCTTGCGCTGTCGCACTCGGGGCGAGCCGGGCGGTGCGCAGGTCGGCGGGCCGTCCGGTCGGCGTGCGTCTAGAGGTCGCCGCTGCGGCGCAGGCCGGCCAGGGCGAGGGCGCCGGGGACGACCGGCAGCCAGAAGCTGATCACGCGGTAGACCAGGACGGCGGCGAGCATGGTCGCCGCACTGCCGCCGGCCGCGGTCAGGCCGAAGGCCAGCGCCGGCTCCAGCGCGCCGACCCCGCCGGCCGTCGGTGCCGCCCCGGCGACCATCGAGCCGACCAGGTAGACGGTGGCGACCGACATCAGCGTGACGCTGGCACCGAACGCCCACACCGTGCAGGCGAGCGCGAGGATCTGGAACAGCCGGGTAGCGGCCTGCGAGGCGACCAGCAGCGCGGCCCGACCGGGGGAGTGCGCCAGGGTCGACAGGTGGCCGCGGAACACCCGGGCGGCCGGGCGCACGACCACCCGGACCCGTGGATGCGCGACGGTACCGGTGACCAGCGCCATCACGATCACGACGGCGATCGTGGTCGGCCCCGCGCCCAGATCGTGGACGGTGGTGCGGACCGGGCTGACCACCGCTGTGCCGATGCCGGAGTCGCTGAGGGTGCCCGCGACGATCGCGAGACCCAGCAGATGGGTCACCGCGCCCGCGCCCTTCACCGAGGCGACGGCGGCGAGTGCGGCCGGCCGGGTCATCCCACGCCGTTGCAGGAACCGCAGGTGGACCGCGATCGCGCCGAGGCCGGCGGGGACGATGCGGTTCGTCGCGGCGGCGGCGAGCTGTACGGCGGTCACCGTCCGTAGTGACATGCGCAGGCCGCTGGCGGACCGCAGGGAGACGCCGTTGGCCACGTAGAACAGGGCGGTCGCGCCGGCGCAGGCGGCCAACCAGTGCCAACGCGGAGCCGGCACGCCGGACAGCCGGGACGCGGCATCCCCGCGGAACTGAATGCCCAGGACGACCAGCAGGATGCCGGCGGCGATCAGACACGCCAGGGTGCGCCGACGTGAACGCGCCCGAGCGGTGGACGCATCCGGCATCACCAGCGCCAGCGGCTCGGCGAAAACATGACGGTACGGATCCACGGGGCCGCAGATACGCGCGGCCGGGGAGGCGGCGGGTGAGGAGGAGATTGTCATGCCCGCGTCACCAGGGACCGCGGCGATCCCGCCGACACGCGAGCCGAGAACGACCGGAATCTCGATGGCAACCCCCGTCGGGCTGGTGCCGTGGCCACGATCGTGGCGCGGCGAGCTGTGATCACCGTACGCGAGTTGCCTGAACAGCGACCGAAGTGCCCACACTGTTGTGCTGACGGCTGCGCATCCAGAACGTACGTATCGCAGACCCGACTATCACCGACAGATGCTGTCGGCGGTGCGCCACTCGCTCTGCGCCACGTCATGCGACCTCCCGCCCGGTCAGTTCGAGCTGGATTGCATTACTTCATAATAATAAAAGCGGATATTTTGGACTACCTGTGAAGGGTCGGTCCCGAGCTGGGTGCGGCGCCTGCGCTCCCGCTCCGACACCCGGGCGCTCAGGTGCCGCAGGCGACCTCCACGGAGCCCTCCTGTCGCGGGGGGTCCGGCTGGCGCGGTAGGTCGAACCACACCTGTTTGCCGGGTCCCTGCTCCTGTGGGCGGTCCACGATCCCCCACTGCAGTGCCAGCGCCGCCACCAGACGCATACCTCGCCCCGACTCGTCGTCGTCGTCGGCCAGCCGCAACGTGGGATGCAACGAGCTCCCGTCATCGACCGCGATGCGGATGCGGTCGATGCTGAGGGTGACGGTCAGCCGTAGTGCGCCGCGGTCACCGACAAATCGGACCGCGTTCGTCACCACCTCGCTGATGAGCAGCTGGGCGACCTCGATCGCCTCGGTCCGGTTCCAGGCGGCGAGCAGCTCGGTGACAAGCCGGCGCGCCCGCCCGGCGGCGCGGGGTTCGGCGGGCAGGTCGAAGCGTGCGGTCAGTACTCCGGCCACGCCTCACCTTCCGTGGGATCGAGCGGAACGGCTCCGGCACGCGGTGTCGTCCTCGCGTCGGGCACGCTGCCCGGCGACGCGTACCTGCCTCCTTGTCCGGCACCTCAAACCTGCGTCGATCGTGGCCGCGGGTCGTCTCTCCTCCACCGGTCGCACCTGGATACCGCGTGCGGCCCCCCGGCAGGGGGCGACGCGCCGCGGTGGACAGCGAGATCCGCGGCCGACCGACTCAGATCACGTCGATGCCATCAAGGACCGATTCCTGCCGCGCCAGCCACGCCCTGGTGACCTCGTCGACCTGAGCCTGGTCGACGAGGGCGGCCGCAGGGGAGAGCCCGTTCGTGCCGCTGTGGGTGCCCGTCACGGGCTGTGGGGACCGCGGTGACAGTCCCGGCAGCGCCGGGGACGCGTGCCGCTGAGCGGGCTGCTGAGCCGGGCGGACCGTCCGGTGCTCGGCGGCGCGGGCGTCGGCGGCCCGGCGCGCGTTCGACCCCGCGGCCCCGGCACCACCCATCGCCCCTCGCGGGGCGTGGGTGGGCTCGGGTGGGGTCCGTCGGGGCACGCCGAGCCGATCGACGGGCATCGCGGCGGGCGGGTGTCCCTGTGGCCCGAGTCCCGCCAGCCCGGATTCTCCCGGTCCGAACCCGTTGCCCGGTCCGAAGCCGTTGCCCGGTCCGAAGCCGGTGACGGGCGCGCCACGGTCCGCCGCACCGTTGCCGCCGTCGCCCGTTCGGGCCGCGGTCAACCCGGAGCGGCCGGTGATCTCGACCGGTCCGGAGATCGGTGGCGCCGGACGGGAGGTGGGTACCGCGATGCCGTCCGGGTAGCGGGGCACTGCCGCGCGATCGGCCGGACGTGCCGGTGGCGCGGATGCTGGTTCGGGGGCGGCCACACCCGGCAACCGGGGCACCGCGCCGGTGGGCCGAGGCTGACCGGGTGCCTGCCGAGCGGGCGCGGGTGGGAAGGGAACGCCGGACCCGGAGGGCATCGGGCCTGGTCGTGGGCCGGCCGGCGCGCCACGGCCAGGATCGTCGAAGCGGCGCGCCGTGGTGGGCTGGCGCACGGGCGGGGCCGCCGGGCCGGCGGGCTGATCGCCGGGTCTGGCGCCACCCCGACGTCGGACGTCGTCGGGGTGGCGCTCGCTGTCGCGCCGCGTGCCCTCGGTGTACGGGGCGTCCTCGCCGTAGGGGACGGCGCCGTAGGGGACCTCGTTCACGGGCCGACGCTCGACGCCGCGCGGATCGCCGGCGTATCGGCGTTCGTCGCCGTAACGCTGCTCGTCGCGAGGGCGGCGTTGCGTGTCGTACCGGTTCGCGTCTCGGCGCCGAGCCTCGTCGCCGAGACGGGCGTCCTCGCGGTGGCGGGCATCCTCGCCGTACTGGCCGTCCGGCTCGGGTCGACCGTTGCCGTACTGGGCTTCCTGCCCGTACTGGCTGTATCTGGCGTCGTCGCCGGGGCGGGCGGCGGTGGGATAGCGGCGGTCCGTCTCGCGGCGGGGATCCTGGGACCACGGGCGCTCGGACCGGTCGGCCAGTGCCATCGGCATGGGCACGGCGGGGGGAGGTGCGGACGGCGGCGGTATGGACGGCATGGGTGTAGACGGCGGTGGTGTGGACGGCGGTGGTGCGGACGCCGGCGGCGGGGCGATGGGAACAGGCGCGGTCGGCGGGGGTGGCAGGATGCGGCCGACCGGTGGCCGCGGTGCCGGCAGCTCCTCGCAGTGATCGCCCGCCGCACCGGCGTGCAGGCCGAGCGGCGCGAGATCGGCGTCGCCGTCCTGGCTGGGATCGTCGGGCGCGATGCCGGTGATCGCCACGATCGAGGCGCAGGGCCAGAGCCGGTCACAGCTGAGGCAGAGCTCGAACTCGTTCGGCTGGTGCAGGTCGATCAGTGTGATCAGGGAGTTGATGTGCTCGATGATCTTTGGACCGACCAGTACCGGCCCACGCGCGATGACGTCGAGCTCGGAGCGCAGTCGCCCGTGATACTGCTCGACGTCGGCAAGCCGCGGATCGTCCATCACAGGCAGCATGCACCATAGCGGCCGAGAAGGCGCGAACGGTGTAGAACGAAAGAGGGTGTTGTTACGGACGCCTTACCTTCCGCGCCCGTGAACAGGCCCAAAGCGGCGCCGAGCGTCCAAATTTCGTTACGCGACGTAACGGCGGTGGGCCCCTGGGGGCCCCCGCCTCGCCCCGCCCGCTGCGGCCGCACGTGCGCTCTGGTCCGTCGACGTTTCGGCTCCCAGCTGATCAGGAGCGTTCCGGCCGCACCTCGTCGGTGCGACGCACCTGGCGCATCAGGCCTTCCTGCAGCCGGGCGAACTCCTCGATGTAGGGACTTTCGACCTGGCCGGGAGTGCCGCCGGGCTTCTCACCCGGTGCGGAGCGGTCGAACGACTCGAAGCCGGCGAACTGGCCGGCTCCGTTCGCCAGTGGCATCCGGTCGGCCTGGCCGTCGAAGGCCGGGTAGTGGCCGGCGGCCTGCTGTGCGCCCCGGTCGCCGGGGGTGTCGTAGCTCGGCCCGTACGGCGGCATGGGCGGGGTGCCCGGCGCCGCGGAGCGATCCTGGGCGTTGTCGAACGCCGGGTAGTGCGCGCCGTTCGCCGCGGCCGCCCGTTCGGCGGCGCCCCCGTCGTAGCCGTAACCGCCGGAGCCGTTCGCGCTGGCCGCACCCGGCGCGATCGACAGCGGGGCGCCGTGTCGGCCATCGCCGTTCGGGTCCGCCTGCTCGGTGGACAGGAAACCCTCGGCCGCCGGGTAGATGCGGGCGGAGAGGCTCACCGACATGGGATCGCTGCCGTAGGTGATGACGTCGACCTGGTCCTCCGCGCTGATCCCGCCGTTACGGGCGAGATCGACGAAACGGAACAGATCGGCCCAGCGCAGTCCATCGAGATCGACACTGATGCGCAATGCCATGGTGGTGCCCCATCCCTGAGGTTCGTGACGTGCCGACGGTTCGCAGGCGCCAACAGACAAGCGATGAGGTGCCACGGCACGTCGCCCGTCAGCGCCAGCCCGGGCGGCGATGGGCGGCAGCTTATACCCCGTTGGGAGAGCATTCCCGCTCCGGTATGGTTCAGCACTCTCTGCGCCGCAAGAAGTCGCCAGCGGAATCGGACTTGAGTGGCATCCCTGTGGCATCCCGGTGGCGGACGGGTAGTGTCCCCAGCTGTGACTGTTGTGTCCGGCGGTGTCAACGGAGTCGACCCGATGACGGGGATGGACGTCCCGGCAGGTGTCACCCAGGCCGGCGCCCTGCCGATTCGGCTGCTGCACGACCGCGTGCTGGTGCAGCCGCGCGAGGACGCCGCCGACCGGCGCTCCAAGGCGGGCATCGTGATCCCGGCGACCGCGCAGATGGGCAAGCGGCTGTCCTGGGCGGACGTGGTCGCCGTGGGCACCGCGGTACGCACCATCCAGGTCGGCGACCGGGTGCTGTACGACCCCGAGGAGCGGGCCGAGGTCGAGCTCCACTCGACCACCTACATCCTGTTGCGGGAGCGGGACGTGCACGCGGTGGCCGCCCAGCGCGTCGATGACGGGCTGACCGGCCTGTACCTCTGAGCGGCGCGAACCTCGCCTGATCCGCGCCGCGGGTGGTCCGCCGCGGGTGCCGTTGGAGCGGTGCGGGGACCACCTGTCGTCATACCCGGGCCGCAATGGTGTACGGTGCCGCATCGGTCGGCATACGAGTGCGCCGCCCGGGCCGTGGTGGCCGGTCGTGAATGTGGTGGGACAGACACCGCGCCGGCTGGTCCCCTGTCTGGCCTGGCGCGGTTGTGACCCGTATCCTTCGCTCGGCTTTGGAGATCCGCGTTCCGGCCGGGACCCTTGGATGTGGTGAGGCACCGGGAATGCGGACACTGGCCCGGTAGTCACCGCGTCCCCGGGTTTGCTGCGTACGGTAGCCGTCCGATGTCTTCGGGTGCCGGGTTGTGGAGTTTCGTGTGTCCGGTGGACCCGGTCCCATCGGTGTGGTCATCGGCCTTGGCATGGCCAGTGGGCGAGCGACGGTAGAGAAAGGGAAGGGAACAGGACGCATGGCGCGTGACTTCGACGCTCGGCGAAGCGCGGACGTGGAGGACGACGAGCTTCAGGAGCAGAGCCTGGAGACGCTGAAGGCGCAGCGGGCTGGTGCGGCCGCGGATCTCGGCGACGACATGGACGCTCTCGAGACCGAACTCGACCTACCGGACGCGGAGGTACGCGACGAGGAGCTCTCCCTGCGGGTCCTGCCGCGTCAGGCTGACGAGTTCACCTGCACCCGGTGCTTCCTGGTGCAGCACCGCAGCCAGCTGGCCGACCCTCGGCGGGTGGTCTGCTCGGACTGCGCGGCCTAGTCGGCCGCCGCCCTGGCGGCGAGGTGACTCGTCCCATCCCGTCCCGCCTGCTCCGGGCGCCGGCCGATGTGCTTGGCGTCCGGAGGCCGACACGAGTTGCCCCTCCGTCTAAGTAGCTGTACCACTACCCAGGGCGAGATTGCCGTGGGGGTGGTGTGGAGTGCGGGACGAACAGGCACCGATAGCCGGTGATGTGCTGCCCGGTGGCGTGCCGTCAGGCCATGCCCTGGCGCGGCTGCCGCTGGTGCACGGCAACTTCGTCGTTCCGTCGGCGCCGGCCGGATTCGTCGACCGGTCCCGACTGCGGGCCGATCTTGACGCGGCGATGGCCCGGCCGCTCACCGTTCTGTGCGCGTCCGCCGGCTGGGGCAAGACCACGCTGCTGGCCTCCTGGTCGGTGGGACGTTCCGGCCGACCGCCCCTGGTGTGGATTCGGCTCGACCCGGCGACCCGATCAGCCGCCGAAAGCGAACCGGGCCTGGCCCTGTGGCCGCAGCTGCGTCACGGGCTGCGGCTCGCGGGCATCGTCGGGCCGGACGCACTACGCGACGGCGACGAGTCGGCCCCGGCGACCGCGACCGACTACCGGCCACTGGCGAACCTGCTCGCCACCCGGACGGAGCCGGTCGTCATCGTGCTCGACGATGTCCATCGGGTGCGCCACGCCGCCGATCTGGGCGGGCTCGATCTGCTGCTGGAACACGCGGGGGACAGGGTGCGCCTCGTGGTGGCCGGCCGTTCGGTGGCGATGGCCCTGCACCGCCCGCGTGCCGACGGCCGGGTCACCGAGTTCGGGCCGCGCGACCTCGCCTTCTCCGAACGCGAAGCCGTCGACCTGCTACGGCTGCACCAGCCGGACCCGCGGACCGCCCCACCCGACACCGTCGCGGATCTGGTGGGCGCGACCGAGGGCTGGGCGACCGGTCTGCGCCTGGCCCTCGCCGCCGGCGCTCCCCCCGAACCCCGGGACGCCGCCGGGCTGTCATCCGGGGCGGCGCCGGCACCGGTACTCGGTCGGGCGCAGGACGTCCTGGCCAGAGCACCCGACATCGCCGACTTCCTGCGAGCGGAAGTGCTCGATCGGCATTCCCCCGAGGCGCGGCGCTTCCTGTTGCGCACCAGCCTGCTGGACGAGGTCACCGGGCCGCTCGCCGAGGTCGTGGTCGCTGACGGATCGACGTTGCCGGGTGCGGGCCGACTGGCCGACCTCGCCGAACACGACGGCTTCGTGGTGGAGCTCGCCGGTGACCGCGGCTACCGCTACCACCGACTGCTCGCGGCGATGCTGCGCGCCGACCTCGCCCGCGACCGCGGCGAGGACGTGGACGAGCTGAACCTGCGGGCGGCGCTGTGGTTCACCGCGCACCGCCGTCCCCTGGACGCCATCCGCCACGCCGCCCAGGCCGGCGACTGGTGGTACGCCGCCTGCCTGCTGCTCGACGGGTCCGGGCGACCGGAGCAGGCCGGGCTGGTCGGCGCGTTGCTGGGCCCGACCCACGTGCTGGACTCGACCCTGGCCGGGCTGCCGGCCGCCCCCGCGCACTGTGCGGAATGGGCACTGGTCGTCGCCGTCCGTGCGCTGCGGGCCGGTCAACCGGACCGGGCCGGTGGGGCGCTGCGGACCGCCCGGGAGGCGATCGCGGTCGCCCCGGCGTCGCGGCGGCGCTGGCTGGGCGTGCAGGCGGATCTGATCGACCTGGGCCTGGCCGAGCTGGCCGGCGCGCCCGAGCAGATGCAGAGCCTGGCCCGCCGGCTTCTGCGTCCACCGGCGACAACCCCGCCAACTTCGGCAACTTCGGCAACTTCGACCGCTCCGGCAGCGCTGACGCCATCGACGGACGCGCCGGCCTCCGAGCCGCCCGAGGCCTCCGAGCCGCCCGAGGCCTCCGAGGCATCGGTGGGGCTGGCGGCGTCGGCGGGGAGGACGGCGCTGCCGGTGGACGTCGACGAGATCGTGTACGCGCTGGCCCGGTGCGGCCGGGGGCGCGCGCACCTGTGGCTCGGTCGGCCCGACGCCGCGGCGGACGATCTTCTGGCGGCGCTCGACGCGGCGCGGTCGGCGGCTTCACGGGCGGTCGCGACGTCCGCCGGCGGTGCCCTCGCTCTCGCCCTCGCCCTGCGTGGTCGGCTGCGGCTGGCCGAGTCCCACGCGCGCGACGTGCTGGCGCTCGTCGGGGGGACGGCGCGGCCCGCCGAACCTGACCAGGCGCTCGACCGGCCGGGTGCGGTCGCGCCGACCGGTGTACTCGAGGCCCATCTCGCCCTCGTGGTGGTGGCCCTCGGCCGGGTCGACCGGGAACTGGCCGCCCGGCACCTGCAGGCCGCTCGGGCCTGCCAGGGCAGTGGTCATCCGCCGGGGCTGCTCGACCTGGTCACGATCTGGCAGGCCAGGCTGCTGCAACGGCTTGGCCATCCCGACGATCTGCGGGCCGCCCGGCGGCTGCTCGGCGGTCAGAGCCGACCGACCGGTCCGCCGCTGAGCGTGTCACTGTGGCAGGCCGCCGAGATCGACCTGCTGCTGGCGAGCGGCAACGCCCAGGCGGCCCGGGCGGTGCTCGAACGCGGCGCTCCGTCGCGCCAGACCGACCATGTCCGGCTGCTCGCCCGGGCCCGGGTCGAACTTGGCTGCGCGGACCTGACGGCCGCCGATCAGGCGGTGTCGGCGCTGCTGCGGGCCGGCGGGGGAGGCGGGCCGACGGTGACGGCCTGCGTGTTCGCCGCGGTCATCGCGGCCCGTCGCGACGATCATGCCCGGGCGACCGATCTGCTCGCCCGGGGGCTGGCCCTGGCCGAGGACGAGGGCTTCGCCAGCCCCTTCCTCGACCTCGGGAGCGAGGTGACGGCACTGCTCGACGCACATCCCGGGCTGTCGAGCGCGCATCCGAGGTTCGTCACCGAACTACGCGGGATGCTGCCCCGGGAGAGCGCCACGGTCCCGACGCCCGGGAGGGCGCCGTCCGGGCGGCCCGTGACCGAGAGGGTGACGATCGGGGCGTCGGTGCGGGGGGAGGCGCTGCCCGCCGGATCGCCCTCCGGCGGCGTGTCGGCGCCAGGCCCCCGCCCTGGGCCGTCGTCCGTGCGGGCCGCGCAGCATGCGGGGACTGTCCGGGTCCCCGCACCGGCCGGTCCGCGCGCACCGATCCGACCTGGCGGCCCGGTGGGCGCGGGCGAGGCCCCGAGCCCGAGCGGTGCGGGCGCCCCCGGGCGGCCGTCCGGGCCGGGAACCTGGGAGCGCGGACCGGCGCCCGTCGCCGGTCGCCGGTCCGGGACGCCGACGGCCGGCGACCGGCTCAGCGACCGTGAGCTCGCGGTGCTCAGCTACCTGCCGACGATGCTCACCACCGCCGAGATCGCCGCCGAGCTCTACGTCTCGGTCAACACGGTGAAGACACATCTGAAGAGCATCTACCGCAAGCTCGACGTCCCCCGCCGACGAGACGCCGTCCATCGCGCCCGTGAGCTGCATCTGCTCTGAGTCATCCGCTTGGAGTCATCCGCCTGGAGCGGATGGTGGCGCGGGCCACCGGGCGGCTGACGGTCAGCCCGGTCGCCCGCGGGGTCCGTCGCCCACGGGTCAGCCGGGCTGACGGCTGCCCTGCCAACCGGGGTCGATGGCGCCGGGCTGGGTGGGGCGCTCGTCGTCGGTGAGTGACTCCGGGGTCGGGTCGATCTCGGCCGCCACCGACGCGGCGTGGGCCAGGGGTGCGCTGGCGGCATCCGCCACCCGGCCGGGCGCCGACATGTGGTCGGACGCTGACATGTGGTCGAGGGCCGGGGTGTGGTCGAGGGCCGGGGTGTGGTCGAACACCGAAGCGAACAGGTGGCGTTCGAGGTCGCGGTACGGCGGCGGGGTCGTCGGGACCGGCCCGAGGGCATCCCCGTCCGTCCCGGGGAAGTCGCTGGTCAGCTCGTCCGGGCGGGCTCGGGCCGCTCGATCGGGGAACGGGACGAGCGGCGCGTTCTCACGTGCCGCCGGCGTCCGAAGGACGGCCCGCAACACGCAGATGACGCCGGTGGCGATGCCCGCGACCATCAGAATGAGGCCGAGGACCTGAAGATCGATTCCCCCCGGCCGCCAGGTGAGGGCGTAGCGCAGCGCGGCGCCCACGGCGACCAGGAAGACCGACAGTCCCAATGTCATCGTCGTTCACCCCGTTTACCCCGTTCATCCCGTCGCGGTGGCGGGATCGCCGCCGTAGGGACGAGGGAATCGGTGGCGCGTGGCCGCATCACTCGATCCGCGTCCGGTGCGGGTCGCCGCATAGGCCAGGAACCCCGCCGCCGGCCGGCGGAGGTGATGCGTCTTCCGTTCTGGTGCAGCTGTCTTGTTCCCTGCGTGACGGCGTCCCATGCGCTCTGACGTTGCGCGCGAGACGTATCACCCGACGTGAGGGGTAGGGCCCGGGCGGACGGGGACCAGTCTGGGCTGTGGGCCCGGAGAAGGGCCGCGCCTGTTCGTGGGACGGCCGGAAGAGGCCGGGGCGGGCCACGAAGCGGCCGTAAGGCGGCCACGGAAAGCGCCTGAACCTCTGGCAAGGTAGCCCAATGGGGGGGTACGCGGGAGAGGCGAGCGTCACGCAAACGAGTGTTCTGCGGGGTCCACGACGTAACCCGGACAAGAGATGGCCGGTTGGGGGCGTGTTTCTCCCACCTGAGTGGTGGGTTTGTCCGGATAACAGACGAGGGGCGTGGGTCAGTGCTGGCGTAGCAAGGTAGGCGGGCCCTACGCTTGCCGAACATGTCCACCTTCACCGGAATTTCATCCGGTGACGTAGCCACCACCACCGGGCCCCGCCCGGTGCGCTGCCACCACCGGGCCCCGCCCGGTGCACATCTGCGTATGACCCCCGGAGGCACACGTGAACGACCGAGTCCCCCGCCCGGCTGATGATATCGGTGAGGACCTACCCCATCAGCCGCGAATCGGCGTGACCGTGGACACACCAACAGACCTCGGTGTGGTGGGACGTATGGCGCGGCACGCCCCGGTGAGCCCATCGGCTTCGCCAGTCGCACCGCACCGTGCCGCGGCCACCAGGCATCCCGCACCGGCCACGGGTGCGGGCGGCGCCGCCGCGCGACCACTGTCTCACACCCGGGCCGCGGGGCCACTGACAGGGGCCCCTTTGGGGCGCGGCGAGGTTCCGCTGGCCGGTGCCCGGAGCGCGGCCGGTGCCCCGGTGCGCCCCGGCGCGACGGCGGCGCGCGCGGGTGCGCCGATGCCCCGCGACCTGGCCCTCGGTGCCGCGGAGCTGCGCGGCATCCTGCGGGTGGTCGAGGACTGTGAGCGGGCCTCGTCGCTGGCCTCGTTCCGGGAACTCGCCCTCGACGGCATGGCCCGCCACCTCGGCTACCGACACTCGGCCTTCTTCCTCGGTTCCTCCATCGAGACCGCCTTCCAGGACGCCCGGCCCACCGGCCGCGGTCTGGCCCTGCGGCTGGCCGGTCCCTACATGGAGCGTTACCGCGAGCTCGAGGCGCTGAGCAACCCGGAGAGTCTGCGTTCGGTCCGCGAGCGTGGTCTGGCGACGCTGGATGACCTCGGCGTGCCGGAGCGGCCCGAGGTGCGGATGCGCCTGGAGCGCTTCCTGCGCGCCCACGGCATCCACGCGAAGCTGCTCGTGCGCCTGTTCGGCCCGTCGAACGTCGGCGCGCTGATCTCGTTGCTCGACTCCCGTCCCGGCGCGTTCGGCCCGCGGGACCGGGCCGTCGGCGCCGTCCTCGGGCGGCACCTGGGCAACCTGCTGCGCTTCTACATCCGCACCGACCCGGGGCCCTCGGTCGCCGGTCGGCTCTCGGCGCGGGAACGCGACGTCGTGCGCCTGGTGGCCGAGGGTCGGTCGAACCGGCAGGTCGCCGAGGCACTGTGCATCAGCATCGACACGGTCAAGCACCACCTGACCCACGCGTTGGTCGCGACGGGATGCACGAACCGCACCCAGCTCGCCATCGCCTGGCAGCGCGAGACCAGCGCCTTCGCACCGCCGAGCCCGCCCCGGCCGTGACGATCCGCGCCGCTACCCGTCCGCTTCGGCCGGTGCCCGCGGCCGATGGATCGTCTGGACGTCGTACGTCCGCGTCAGCTCGGCCTCCGGCCGGCCCGACGCGCTGACGTCACCGCGGACTGGCACGTGCACGTCGCGAAGGCACGATGTTGCTGGCTGGCGAGCTGCCCTGGCGCCGCACGGTGCCCACTCTCGTCATCGTCGGCCGGCTCCGCGCCGGTACCAAGCCGGTCGCGCACCTGGTAGGTGCCCGGGCCGGCAGCCACCCGATCACGGTCGCGGTGACCCCACCCGCGCCCGATGGTCACCTGCCCGCAGGTGCGTGCTGCGCAGCCCGCCCGATCGCGGGCGGTCGGCCCCTGGTCTGACCGCCCGCGATCGGGGTCCGAGGCGCGCCGGGAATCGTCCCACTCCGCCTGATCGCCGTCTCGCCTGGCGTTCCGTGGCCTTCTCCGACGGTATATCCACATCGGCCTTATGGCGTTTGGTCAATTTTCTGCCGATCTCGCATGGATCGCGCCGGGAAGATATCGATCGGGCCGCTGAAGGGTGCGTCCGAAAAAGCACACCCAAAGGGCGGTAACACCCCCCGAGTGGGTGTAATGTCCATTACATTATTTTATGTCCGGTTCGTGTGCGGCCCAACTCCTGTCGCCCGGATGGACGGTGTCCGATCGGCGACCATGATGGGCCTCCTGCCGGCTTGCGATCGATGGTGGGCTGTGGCTAGGTTGGCGGTGTACTGGCCGGTCGAGTACCACTCTCGCCGTCCGGGTCGCCTCGGTCACTGACCCCTGCCGCCGGCGGCGCGACCTCGCCTCGGGCCCGTCGTGATCGGTCGTCTCCCGCCGATCGGGCGCGATGTACCCGGGTGTTTTTCGCTCGTTTGTCATTTGTGGCAGAGAAAAGGAAAGCAGTGCTGCCGTGCCCGGTGCGGAATTGTCCTTCAGGTCCGAACGGAAATAGCTGGCGCGCGGTGAACCCGGTTTTCGGTGGGTGGGCCACGAATTCCTGAGCTTGCTGCAGGCTGCGGGCCGGCGTGTGCGTTCGCCGCCTTTTATGGGCTTGGCGCGGACTGTGACCGGTGACATCGCGGACGATGCCGGACCATGGTGATCTGTGTCATCGAGCAGGTGCAGACCAGGTCGGCCCATGCCTGCCAGCTACACCAGTGACTCCGTTCGGCGACCGGCGGCCGCCACCGCGCGGGTGCTCAGGTCGGGGCGGACTAGTATCCGCGCACGTTGGTGATGTCGCGACGGCTATGCGCTCGGGGCCACGTGTAGTTCGTCGTGTCAGTTCTACGAGAGTTGCTGGGGGTCGGTACGTTTTCCGCGTACTCAGTACAGATACCGCTTCCCCGGGACGTCTGTTGCCCAGTGGCTCCGGCCAGGAGGTCATCGACGCTCTGGGCGATCTCGTCCGTCGAAACGTGTCCCTCGCGTTGGCGAAGTGGGTGCTTTCCTTGTCCTGGGTCCGGTTGCGATGGATCCGGGTCATGTGCCAGTAGGGCGAGTCGGGATGCCCCGGTGTCGCGGTGGTCAACGTGCCACGCGGCCGCAGTGGGCTCCCTGAGCCGGATCAGTACGACATGCATGTCGCTGTACCCCAGGTCACGAGCCGCCAGGAGGACCTGCCGATGACCATCGCTGTCCCGCATTCCCTCGCGTCCTCGACTGGTCGCGACCGCTGTGATCCGCTGGCCGCGGCCGATCTGGTCGTGGTGATCACACCGTTTGCCGAACCCGCGCCGGCCCTGGTCGCCGCCGCGACGCGCGCAGGCGGGCGCGGCGTGCTTGACCTGGGACGATCCGAGGCCGTCGCACATCGTGCGCTGCGGGACGCGACCCGTTGGACGCCCGGCGCCTTCGGTGTCCGCGTGGGCACCGACTGTCCGCTGGCGCTGCGGGACCTCCCGGACGCGGTGGATCTGGTCGTGCTCGCCGCCGGCGCGCCGGAACGAGGCTGGTCGGTGGGTGAGGTGACGGCGACCGGCCGGCAGGTGTGGGTCGAGGTGACCTCGGTCGGCGCGGCCGTGGCCGCGATCGAGGCCGGCGCCACCGGTCTGCTCGCACGGGGTAACGAGTCCGGCGGCGCGGTCGGTGACCTGACCACGTTCACGCTGCTACAGCATCTGCTCGCCGAGGACGGCCCCAGCGCCACCGCCGGACGGGACGTGCCGGTCTTCGCCGCCGGTGGGATCGGCCTGGCCACGGCAGCCGCCGCGGTCGCCGGTGGCGCGGCGGGGGTCGTGCTCGACGCCCAGCTCGCGCTCGTCCGGGAACTGGAACTGCCCGAGCGGGTGGCGGCGGCGATCCGGGCGATGGACGGCAGTGAGACCGCCCTGTACGGCGGCCACCGGCTCTACACCCGGCCCGATCTGCCCATCGCGGGTCTGGTCGGCTCCGGCCGGCCGGTCGCCGACCTGCGGGCCACCGGAGGCGAGATCGCCTCGGACGGTGCGCTGTCCGTCACCGCTCCCCGCAGGGCGGAACACTCGCCCGACGCCGCCGCGCCGGACCAGGCCAGCCGGGACGAACAGGCCAGCTGGGACGAACAGGCCAGCCGGGACGGGCGGGATCAGGATCAGGAGCGGGCGGCGTGGGTCGCGGCCCGGCTGGGCGCCCGGGATCTGAGTGAGCAGTTTCTGCCGATCGGCCAGGACGGGGCGTTCGCCGCCGCCTTCGCCGACCGGTTCCGCCATGCCGGCGCGGTGGTGCGGGCGGTACGGGCGGCGATCCGCGAGGGTCTGGCCACCGCCGGGCGGGTGCGTCCGCTCGACGCCGGCTCGCCGTTCGCGGCCGACCGCGGCCTGCGCTACCCGATCGCGCAGGGTCCGATGACCCGGGTCAGCGACCGGGCCGAGTTCGCCCGGGCCGTGGCGGACGGCGGCGGCCTGCCGTTTCTGGCCCTGGCGCTGATGGGCGGGCCGGCCACCCGCGAGCTGCTGGCCCGCACCGCCGACCAGCTTGGCGACGCGCCGTGGGGCGTCGGCATCCTCGGATTCGCCCCGCCGCAGCTGCGCGCGGCCCAACTCGAGGCGGTCCGTGAGATCCGTCCGCCGTGCGCGATCATCGCCGGTGGACGTCCGTCCCAGGCCGCCCCGCTGGAGGCCGCGGGCATCGACACGTTCCTGCACGTGCCCTCGCCGGGCCTGCTCGGACGGTTCCTGGCCGAAGGCGCCCGCAAGTTCGTCTTCGAGGGACGCGAGTGCGGCGGGCACGTCGGTCCGCGGGCGAGCTTCCCGCTGTGGGAGGCCCAGATCGCGGGTCTGCTCGCCTATGGGGAGTCCACAGCTGCCGGACCCGACTTCTTCGCCGAACTGCACCTGCTGTTCGCCGGCGGGGTGCATGACGCCCGGTCGGCGGCGATGGTCGCGGCCGCCGCGGCCCCCCTGGCCGCCCGCGGTGCGCGCGTCGGCGTGCTGATGGGCACCGCCTACCTGTTCACCGCCGAGGCGGTCACGTCCGGTGCGATCATGACTGGCTTCCAGCAGGCCGCGCTTGACTGCGAACGCACCGTCCTGCTGGAGACCTCACCCGGGCATGCCACCCGGTGCGTCGAGTCCGACTTCGTGCGCACCTTCCTCGAGCGCCGCCGGGAGCTGCTGGCCGCCGGTACGCCCCGCCAGCAGATGTGGCAGGAGCTGGAGTCGCTGAACCTGGGCCGGCTGCGGGTGGCCAGCAAGGGCCTGCGCCGCGACGGTGACCGGCTCGTCCAGGTCGACCCGGCGCTGCAGGTCCGGGAGGGAATGTTCATGATCGGTCAGGTGGCGGCGCTGCGCTCGGCCCGCACGACGGTCGCCGACCTGCACGAGGAGGTCACCAGCGGTGCCGGCCAGGCGCTGGCGGCCCGCGCCGCCGATCTGGGCCTGACCACCGCGTCGTCCAGCCGTACCGGGCCGGCCACGGCGGTGCCGGTCGGGGACGGCGACGCACGACCGTTGGACATCGCCATCGTCGGCATGGCGGCGGTCTTCCCGGGCGCCGCCGATCTCGACGCCTACTGGGCGAACATCGTGGCCGGTGTCGATGCCATCCGCGAGGTGCCGGACGACCGGTGGGACCCGCGGATCTACTACCGTCCCGACGCGGTGACCAAGAACGCCGGCCGGCACACCCCGTCGAAGTGGGGTGGTTTCCTGCCGCGCATCCCGTTCGACGCGCTGGCCTACGGCATCCCGCCGCGGGCGCTGCGCAGTATCGAGACCAGCCAGCTGCTGGCGCTCGAGGTCGCCGCGCGGGCGTTGCGCGGCGCCGGATACGACACGGCCCAGAAGGGCCACGGTGCAGGCCGTCCGTTCGACCGGTCGCGCGCGTCGGTGGTGTTCGGGACCGAGGCCGGTACCGACCTGTCCGCCGCCTACAGCATGCGTTCCCTGTGGCCGGGACTGCTCGGTTCCCTGCCGGCGGAGCTCGAGGCGTTCCTGCCCGAGCTGGACGAGGACTCCTTCCCCGGCATGCTCGCGAACGTCATCGCCGGACGGGTCGCGAACCGGCTCGACCTCGGCGGGGTGAACTTCACCGTCGACGCGGCCTGCGCGTCGTCGCTGGCCGCCCTGGACGCCGGCTGCAAGGAACTGGTCGCCGGTACCTCCGACCTGGTGCTGTGCGGGGGTGTGGACACCCATGCCGGCGCCCATGACTTCCTGCTGTTCTCCTCGGTGCACGCGCTGTCGCCGAACGGCCGGTGCCGCAGTTTCGACTCCGGGGCCGACGGCACCAGCCTCGGTGAGGGCGCCGCGGTCGTGGTGCTCAAGCGGCTCGCCGACGCCGAGCGCGACGGCGACCGCATCCACGCCGTGATCCGCGCGGTGGCGGGCTCGTCCGACGGGCGGGCGCTCGGCCTGACCGCCCCGCGTAAGGAGGGCCAGGTCCGCGCGCTGGAACGGGCCTACTCCCGGGCCGGGATCTCCCCGCGTGACGTCGGTCTGCTCGAGGCGCACGCCACCGGCACCGTGGTCGGTGACCGCACCGAACTCGCCACCCTCACCGAGATGTTCGTCGACAACGGCGCCGAGCCCGGTTCGTGCGCGGTGGGCTCGGTGAAGTCGCAGATCGGGCACACCAAGTGCGCCGCCGGCCTGGCCGGGCTGATCAAGGTGGCGAAGTCGCTGGAGACCGGGGTGCGTCCGCCGACGCTGCACATCGACACCCCCAACGCCTACTGGCAGGCCGACACCAGCCCGTTCTACTTCGACCGGTCGGCCAAGCCCTGGGTGGCGCCGGCCGCGGACCGTCACGCCGGCATGTCCGCGTTCGGGTTCGGCGGCACGAACTTCCACGTCGTGCTCTCGGCCTACGACGGCGCTCCGGAACCCAGCCACGGCCTCGACCAGTGGCCCGCGGAACTGTTCGTGATCCGCGGTGGCGACCGGGCGGCCGCCGGCCGGGCCCTGGACCGACTCACGCAGCTCGTCACCGCCAGCGCCACGGCCGGCCATCCGCTGCGGCTGCGTGACCTCGCCCGCACGGCCAGCGCCGGCGGCGGGCCGGTCCAGGTCGCCTTCGTCGTCGACGACCTGGCTGCCCTGCCGGGCGCGATCGAGGCGGCCCGCACGTTCACCGCGGACCCGACGGCCGGTCGGTTCGTCCGCGCCGACGACGCTGACGCCGGCGATGGCGTTGGTCCGGGGGCGACCGCGATGCTGTTCCCCGGTCAGGGCAGCCAGCGGCCGGGGATGCTCGCCGACCTGTTCGTGGCGTTCCCGCGGCTGCGTGAGGTCCTCGACCTCGCCCCCCACTGGGTCGACACGATGTTCCCGCCGGCGGCCTTCACCCGCGCCGGACGAGACGCCCAGGCCGCGGCGATCACCGACACCCGGGCCGCGCAGCCCACCCTGGGCCTGGCCGGGCTGGCCATGCACGACCTGCTCGCGGGCCTGGGCATCCGACCCGATCATGTCGGTGGCCACTCCTACGGCGAACTCGTCGCCCTGGTCGCCGCCGGCGTGCTCGACCGGGCTGACCTGATCGGGCTCAGCGAGGCGCGGGCCGGCGCGATCCTGGCCGCCGCGGGCGACGACCCCGGCGCGATGGCCGCCGTGGCCGCTCCCATCGAGCAGGTCCGGGCGGTTCTCGCCGACCTGCGCGCCGACGGGGCCGAGGGCACCGTGGTGGTCGCCAACCACAACGCGCCTCGTCAGGTCGCCGTCTCCGGGCCGAGCGCGGCGCTGACCCGGGCGATCGAGGCGTTCGCGCGGGCCGGCCTGACGGCCCGGCGCATTCCGGTGGCCTGCGCCTTTCACAGTCCGGTGGTGGCCGCCGCCGCGCACACCCTGGCCACCCGGCTCGCCGACACCGCGGTCGAGTCCGCGCACCGGACCGTCTGGTCCAACACCACCGCGGCGCCGTATCCGAGCACACCGGCGGAGATCCGGGCGGCGCTCGCCGGTCAGGTCGCCGAGCCGGTGCGGTTCGTCGAGCAGATCGAGGCGATGTACGCCGCCGGTGTGCGGACGTTCATCGAGGCGGGCCCCGGCCGCGTGCTGTCCCAGCTGGTCTCGAAGATCCTCGGGACGCGGCCGCACCGGGTGGTCGCCACCGATGTCGCCGGTGAGTCCGGGGTGCGCCGGTTGCTGCTCGCCGTCGCCGAACTCGCCGCCGCCGGCGTCGCCGTCGATCCGTCCCCCCTGTTCGTCGGCCGCGACGCGCGGATCGTCGCCGCGAGCGACATCCCGCGCCGCCCTGGCTGGACGATCGACGGGGCCTACGTCCGCACCGTCGACGGCACCCATGTCGCCGGTGGTCTGCAGCCGCCACGCCAGCTCACCCCGGCCGACGGCGCTGTTCCCACCGCTACCGCGGCGCCGGCGGTCGCCACCGGCGTTCCGGTGGCTACGGCCGTACCGGTCGCCACTGCTGTGCCGGTGGCCGCCGCGAGTGTCACCGCTGGTGCGGCGCATGCCGTCGACAGCTCGTCCAACGGTCACGGACCGGCGCCCGCCCTACCGACGCCGCGATCCCTGACCAGCCCGGTGGTGTCGACCAACGCCACGCCACCGCCCACGTCCACGGTCGACGTTCCGACGGCCGAGACCACGCCCGAGTTTGGAGGTGATGGTCCGGTGGAGGCCGTCGTCCTGGATTTCCTGCGAACCAGCCGCGAGATGATCGCCGCGCAGCGTGATGTCGTACTTGGCTACCTGGGCTACGACCCGGCCGGGTACGCCGACCATCCCGCGGCACCACCGGCCGCCCTCCCGGCGGCTGTCGTGCCGGCGGTCGTGTCCGCTGCCCGGGCGGGCGTTCCGCCGCAGGTCCGTCCCGATGTGGCGGTGGGCGGCCCGGTGGGCCTGGCCGCGGGTCAGGGGTCACCGGCGGGTGGAAACGGCGCCGGGGTGCCGGTCGCCGCTGTGCCGGTCGCCGCTGTGCCGGTCGTCGCTGTGCCGGTAGTGGTGGAGCCGGCCGCCGCGGCGTCGTCGGTGGGGCTGGACCGGGTGGCGGTGTCCGAGGTGGTGGTCGGGGTGATCGCGGAGCAGACCGGTTATCCGGTGGAGATGCTCGAACCTGATCTGGATCTTGAGGCTGATCTGTCGATCGACTCGATCAAGCGGACGGAGGTGCTCGGGGAGCTGGCCGGTCGGTTGGGGTTGGCGGCGCCGGGTTCCGGTGAGCTGGACGAGTCGGTGGTCGAGGAGCTGGCCGCGATCAAGACGGTGCGCGGCATCGTCGACTGGATCGTCGCCCGCCCCGGTCCGGGGGAGCCGGCGGCCGTGGCGGACCCGGTCCGGGTACCGGTCCAGGGCCCCACTGATCCGGCGTCGGCGGGCCCGTCCGCACCGGGCGGCCCGGGCCCGTCGGCCCCGGGTGGGGCCTCGCCGGTCGGGACCGGGTCGTTCGCCGGCACACCGACGGGCGGCTCGAACTCCAACGGCACCGCGGCGACCTTCGCCGGTCCGGCGTTCGCCGATGTCGTTATGCCCGAACTGGCTTCGCTGACCTCGGCGGGTCACCGCTCCGATGATCGCGGCTCCCAGCCGGCGTTGGCCGGTGTCTCCCGGGCCGCGGCCACGGGGGCGGCGCGGCCCACGGGCGGTGCGCCTGAAGCCGAGCCGTCCGGTGTGTTCCCGCTGCGGCGGTACGTCGTCGAGGTACGGGAGGCCGGAGCACCCGCGCAGGTGGGCGCCACCGACCTGCGCGGAGCTCGGTTCCTGCTGGTCGAGGGTGGCCTCGGGGTCGGGCTGGCGCTGGCGACCCGGCTGGAACGGGCCGGCGCCGAGGTGCGTATCCTCGCCGCGCACGACCGGGGACTGGTCGACCAGATCCGGGCCGGGGCCGGCGCCGATGGTCTGGCCTGGATCGCCTCCGCCGATCCGGATGCCCAGGAGGACGCGGTGCTGCCGGCGGCCTTCCCGGCGCTGCGGGCCGCGGCGCTTGGTGGCTGCCGGCGGGTGCTGGTGGTCACCGGCGACGGCGGACGTTTCGGCTGCCCGACGCCGGCGGTGCCGGGCCGGGCCGGCGGTGCCAGGGTCGCCAACGGGGCGGAGCGTGAGATCGAGGTCGAGCGGCCCGCGGTGCGCCCGACCCGCGGAGCGGGGCTGGCCGGGCTGGTCCGCACGATAGCCCGGGAGGTGCCGGGACTGACGCTGCGGCTGGTCGACGTGGAACCCAAGGAGGAACCGCGGGGCATCGCCGACAGTCTGTTCACCGAACTGCTCACCGCCGACGGGCCGCTGGTCGTCGGCTACCGGGACGGCGCCCGGGCGGTGGTTCGGCTGCGCCCGGCCCCCGGACCGGACGGCGGTGCGCTGCCCGCGGCCCTCGACGCGTCCGCGGTGGTGCTGCTGACCGGCGGCGCACGGGGAATCACGGCCCGGGTCGCGGTGGAGCTGGCTCGCCGCAGTGGCTGCGCGATCGAACTGGTGGGTCGCACACCGCTACCGACCGGACCGGAGGACGCGGCGACGGCGTCCGCGTCGGACGCCCCGGCGTTGCGCCGGGCGTTCATCGCCGCGGGGGTGCGTCGCCCGGCGGAGATCGAGGCACGGATCGCCCGGCTGCTCGCCGAACGGGAGGTGCGCGCGACGCTGGCCACGCTGGGTCAGTTCGGCTCCTCGGTGCGCTATCACGCGGTGGACGTGCGTGACCCGGAGGCCGTGGCGGCGGTCGTCGCCGATGTCCACGCCCGCCATGGCCGGCTCGACGGGATCATCCACGGTGCCGGGGTGCTCGCCGACCGGCTCCTGCGGGACAAGACGTCCGACTCTTTCGAACGTGTGTACGATACGAAGGTCGGCGGCGCGCGGGCGCTGCTCGCGGCGGCGCGCGACGACATCGGTTTCGTCGCCCTGTTCGGCAGCGTCGCCGGTGTGTTCGGCAACCGCGGTCAGGTCGACTACGCCGCCGGTAACGACGCGCTCGACACGCTTGCCCGCGCGGCGTCGGGGCGGTTCGCCGGCCGGGTCGTCAGTGTGGACTGGGGCCCCTGGGGTTCGTCCCACGCCGGCGGCGGGATGGTCTCGCCGGAGCTCGCCCGCGAGTACGCCCGGCGTGGCATCGGGCTGATCGACCCGGTCGAGGGGGTCGAGGCGCTGCTCGCGGAGCTCGCCGGCCCGCTCGATGGTCCCGCGCAGGTGGTCTACATGTGCGCGGACGCGGAGGCGTTCGATGCCTGAACCCGTCGCGCCGGATCCCGGCGGCGCAGCGGGGGGCCGGGGTGGCGCGGTGCCGATCGCCATCGTCGGCATGTCGGCGCTGTTTCCCGGCGCGGGCGACCTCACTGCCTTCTGGCGCAACATCGTCGGCGGGGTGGACGCGGTGGGCGCCATCCCCCCCGGCCGGTTCGACGTCGAGGACTACTTCGCCGCACCGTCCGCGGCCGGTGGGCTGGGCGGCTCCGGTGTCTCGGGCCTGAGCGGCCAGGGCGGTCCGAACGGCTCGGG
Organism: Frankia sp. AgPm24; assembly: GCF_023243055.1. Lineage (NCBI taxonomy): Bacteria > Bacillati > Actinomycetota > Actinomycetes > Frankiales > Frankiaceae > Frankia > Frankia sp. AgPm24. The sequence continues at coordinate 239,861 of NZ_JALKFW010000004.1, forward strand.
GAGCTCGGCCGCTGACGGGGGCGCGTTCTACTGTCGGCGTGGCGGGTTCGTGGACGATCTGGCGGCCTTCGATCCCACGGCGTTCGGCATCGTCCCGAACGCCGTGGACTGGGCCGAACCCGACCAGCTGCTCGCGTTGCGCCTGGCCGCCGAGGCGATCACGGACGCCGGGGGAGCGGACCGGCTCGGTGACGCCGACCGGGTCGGCGTGGTCCTCGGCCGCGGTGGCTACGTCGGCTCCGGCGTGGCCCGGCTCGAACAGCGGGTCCGCACCTCACGCCAGCTCGTCACGACCCTGCGGGAGGTGCTGCCGGACCTGCCGGCGGACGCCGTCGAACGGGTCCGCGCGGCCTTCTGCGACCAGCTTGGGCCGGTGCGCGCCGAGGCGTCGATCGGCCTGGTGCCCAACCTCGCCGCGTCCCGGATCGCGAATCGGCTCGACCTGCGCGGACCCGCCTACACGGTGGACGCGGCCTGCGCCTCGTCGCTGATCGCCGTCGAGTCGGCGCTGCGCGACCTCGGCTCCCACCGGACCGACGCGATGATCGTCGGTGGCGCCCATCTCGTCCATGAGGCGTCGTTCTGGAGTGTGTTCACGCTGCTGCGGGCGCTGTCACCGAGCGAGGTGATCCGGCCGTTCGACCGGCGCGCCGACGGCATCGTCATCGGCGAGGGCGTGGGCATGCTGGTGCTGCGCCGGCTGGACGACGCCCGCCGCGACGGCGACCGCGTCTACGCGGTGCTGCGCGGCGCCGGGGCGTCCAGCGACGGGCGCGGTGCCTCGCTGATGGCCCCCGACACCAGCGGTCAGGTCCTCGCCGTGCGACGGGCCTGGGCGGACGCCGGACTCGACCCGACCGCCCCCGGCGCGATCGGCCTGCTCGAGGCGCACGGCACCGCCACCCCCGCCGGTGACGCGGTGGAACTCGCCACCCTCGCCGAGGTCTTCGGTCAGGCCGCGGCCGTTGACGTGGGTGGTATCGGCCTCGGGTCCGTCAAGTCCATGATCGGCCATGCGATGCCGGCGGCGGGCGCGGCTGGTCTGATCAAGACGGCCCTCGCGCTGCACCACCGGACGCTGCCACCCACGCTGCACTGCGACGAACCGCATCCGGCCTTCGCCGCCAGCCGCTTCGCCCCCGTGCGCACCGCCACCCCCTGGGCCGAACCGGCGGGCGGGGGTCCGCGCCGGGCCGGCGTCAACGCCTTCGGCTTCGGCGGCATCAACGCGCACCTCGTCGTCGAGGAGGCCCCACCGGACATCCCGGTCACCGCCGCCCGCACCTTCCCCGCTCCCACGGCCTCGCAGTCCGCCGCCTCGCCGTCCGGCGTGGTGGTGTCGTCCGGTGAGCTGGGGGCGGACGCGGACGCCGAACGGGTGCTGCTGCTGGCCGGTTCCGGGCCGGACGATCTTCTCGCCCAGCTGGACCGGCCCGATGCCGAACTGCTGGACCGCGACGACGCCGCGGCCCCGCCCACCGGCGGGCCCTGGCGACTGGCACTGGTCGCGCCGAACGCGCGGCGTCTCGCCCTCGCCCGCACCGCGGTCGGACGAGGAACGCCCTGGCGGGGCCGCAACGACCTGTGGTTCAGCCCCACCGGTCTGCTCGACCCGGCGAACCCGGCCGGCGCCGGGCAGACAGCGTTCCTGTTCTGCGGGCTCGAGGACAACTTCACCCCGCGCGTCGACGACGTCTGCGACCATTTCGGCCTTGACAGACCCAACGCCACCGACACCGCCGTGCTGGGGCAGCACGGTGTGGCGAGCATCAAGGTCGGCCGGGTCCTCGACCTCGCGTTGCGCCGGCTCGGCATCGTCCCCGACCTCGTCTGCGGGCACAGCATCGGCGAGTGGAACGCGATGATCTCCTGCGGGCTGGTCACCGACGCCTTCGCCGACTCGTTCATCGCCGGGTTCGACCCCGCCTCCCTCGAGGTCCCCGGGGTCGCCTTCGGGGCGCTGGGCTGCGGCGCCGAGCAGGCGGGCGCGGTGATCGCGCACCTCGACGAGGTCGTCCTGTCGCACGACAACTGCCCGCATCAGTCGATCATCTGCGGGCGGGAGGACAGCGTGCGCGCCGCGCTGGACGAACTGCGCCGCGCCGGCGTGCTCGGCCGGCTGCTGCCGTTCCGCTCCGGCTTCCACTCCCCGTTCTTCGAGCCCTACCAGGACATCGCGCGCGCCGCGATCGATGCCACCACCTTCGCCGAGGCGACGGTGCCGATCTGGTCGGCGACGACCGCGGCGCCCTACCCCCGTGACCACGACGAGGTGCGCGATCTGACGCTGCGCCACCTCGTCGCACCGGTGCGGTTCCGGGAGCTGCTCGAGGAGCTGTACGCGTCCGGGGTGCGGGCGTTCGTGCAGGTCGGCGTCGGCAGCATCGCCGGGTTCGTCGATGACACGCTGCGCGGACGGGAACATCTCTCCCTGGCCACGAACACACCGAAGCGGTCAGGTCTGGAACAGCTGCGCCGGGTCGCCGCCGCGCTGTGGGCCGAGGGTGCCGCGCCGCGCCTGGACCTGCTGCCCTGCCGGACCCGCCCCACGCCGCCCGCGCCCCCGGTGGGAACCGGGGCGCCCGCGACACCGCCCGGCCGCCGCGTGCGGCTGCCACGCGGCGCAGGCCGGCCCGTCCCGTTGCGACTGGGAACGCCCCTGGTGCGCCTCGGGCCCGCCGCCGCAGACCTGCTGGGCCGCCCGTCCGCCCAGACCCCCCAGACCGCGCCGGTGGCCGCGCCTGCCACAGTGCCCGTCGCGTCACCCGCCACCGTCGGGTCACCCGCCACCGTCGGGTCACCCGGAGCGGTCGGGTCGCCTGTGCTGGCCGAGCTGCGGGGCGTACTGGCGGACGGGGACCAGGCCCTGACCGCTGTCGTCGGCCGCTGGAACGGGGCGGCACCGGGTTCGCCCGCCGCTCGCGACCGGAGCACCTCGCCCGGGCGGCGAGTGGCCGCGCCGGCCAGACCGTCCAGGCCGTCCAGACCCTCAAGGCCGTCCAGGCCCTCGGTGCCCGCGAGATCGGCTGGTTCGTCCAGGTCCGCCGCGTCCAACGGGCTGGTCGGGTCCTCGGCGCCGGGCGGGGCGGGCGTACCGCCTGGGCCGCCCGGTGCGCCTGGGCCGTCCGGGGCGGTGCCGTCGTCCGGGCTGGGGGCGGGGCCGCGCACCGTGGTGCGTCGACTGTCGCTGGCGTCGATGCCGCACGTCGTCGACCACTGCTTCTACCGGCAGCCGCCGGGCTGGACCGACCAGTCCGACCGCTTTCCGGTCGTGCCGATGACCGAGGTCCTGGAGCTGATGATCGCCGAGGCGGCGGCGCTGCTGCCCGGACGGGTGCCGATCGGGCTGCGGGACGTGCGGGCGCTGCGCTGGCTCGCGATCGAGCCCGCCGTCGAGGTGACGATCACCCTGAGCGCGGTCGAGCCCGCCGCGGTGGAGCGCGGGCCGCGCGACGGTGGCACGGCGGCCGGGGAGCTCGAGGCGGTCGAAGCGGTGCGGGTCAGTGTCGAGGGGTACGCCCGCGGCACGGTGCTGTTCGCCGCCGGCTATCCGAGCCCACCGGCGACGAGTCCGACCACCGCGGATCTGCCGGCTCCGGCGGGCACACCCGTCCTGCCGGACGAGCGTGCGCCGCGCCAGCAGGGGCCGGATCTCTACCGCGGCCGGTTTCTGTTCCACGGCCCCGGCTATCAGGGCGTCGAACACATCGACGGGATCGCCTCGGGTGGCGTTCGGGGGCGGCTGCGGGTGCCGTCCGCGTCCGGAGCGTTGTTGGACAACGCCGGGCAGCTGTTCGGGTACTGGGCGATGGAACATCTGGCGCAGGATTCGCTGCTGCTGCCCCAGTCCATCGCGGACGTGCGTTTCTTCGGCCCGCCGCCGGTCGTCGGCGAGGCGTTGGACTGCGTGGTGCGCATCCGCGCGGTGGCCGAGCGGACCGTCGTCGCCGATCTGGAACTGCGCCACACCGACGGGCGGTGCTGGGCGATCATCACCGCCTGGACCGATCGCCGGTTCGCCAACGACGCGGTGCTGTGGACGATGGTGCGTTCCCCGGAGCTGCACACCGTCGCGCAGCCCGCCGGTGAGGGCTGGCTGGTGGCCCTCGACCGGTGGAGCGAGTCGGCCTCCCGGGAACTGATCGTGCGTCACTACCTGGACGCGGAGGCCCGGGCCAGGCTCGCCGCACTGAACCCGCGGGCCGCCCGCGGCCGACTGCTGGGCCGCATCGCCGCTCAGGACGCCGTCCGTCGCTGGCTGTGGGACCGCGGTGCCGGGCCGGTCTGGGCGATCGAGGTCGGGATCGACAACGACCCGCTCGGTGCCCCCCGGGTCCGGCCGCTGCCGGTGCGGGCGGGTGTGCCGGTCCTTGACGCGCCCTGGGTGTCGCTGGCACACAAGCCGGAACTGGCCGTCGCGCTGGTGTCGGCCGCCGGTTCGGTCGGCATCGACGTGGAGCGGATCGTGGCGCGCGCCCCCGGCGTGGAGCGGGCCGCGCTCACCCCGTCCGAGGTGGATCTGCTCGACCGGCTCGCCGGCGACGACGACGCGGCGCGGGCGGTGTGGTTCACCCGGCTGTGGGCGGCGAAGGAGGCGGCGGCGAAGGCGCGGGGCACGGGTCTGGCGGGTCGTCCACGCCAGTTCGTCGTCGACGGACCGTATCCGGCGCCGCCGGTGTGGTCGTCGTTTCCCGCCAGTGGCACGGCCGGCCCGCCGTTGCTGCTGCGGGTCACCGTGGCCGGTGACCTGGCCGTGGGTGACCTGGCCGTGGGTGACCTGGCCGTGGGTGATCAGGCCGCGGGGGAACCGGGGGACGGTGGCGACCGGCGGTCGCATGGGCGGTGGGTGGCATTGCGTACCGTGGATGCCGCCGGCCGGATTCTGCCCGACGATGCGCGGATCGGCTCCGGCCGTCCGGATTCCGCGGCGTCCGCCGACCGTGCCGACATTCCCGCGCGCTATGTCGTCGCCTGGACCTCACCCGAGGTCGAGGCCGATGTCGTGGCCGGGCGTCCCGGCGGTGCGCACCAGCGTGACGGCGTCGGGGAACGGAGCTTTTCCAGATGACAGCGCAGCAGAAAATCGTGACCGGCGTCCCAGCGGCGACCGGGGAAAAGGTGGCGCAGATGGACCGGCCAGCGGTGGAGACCCGCGTGCTCGAGGAGATCGCCGAAGACGTCCGCGACGTCATCGGCGAGGAATACGCGTTCGACATGAAGATCACCATGGACACGTCGTTCAGCGAGGACCTCGAACTGGAAAGCATCGAGTTCGTCGCGCTCGCCGACCGGCTGCGTGAGCGGTACGGCGACGCCGTCGACTTCGTCGGTTTCCTGGCCACCCGGGACGTCGACCAGGTCATCAACATGCGGGTCGGTGAGGTGGTGGAGTTCGTCGTCGACAGCCAGCCCACCCCGGCGACGACCGGTTCGATCTGAGCCGACAGCCGTCCCGAGGGACAGGCATCCGGGTAACAGCCGCACTGGGGGACAGCGGTGCTGGGGGACTCAGCGACCGAGCAGGAGAGTGGTGCGAGTGAGTGAGATCGTCGCGAACGACGTCCGGCTGCACGTGCAGCGGATCGGCCCGCCGGGCGGTGCGGGCACCGACGTCCCGACCGTCGTGATGCTGCACGGCATGGTCATGGACAACATGTCCAGTTTCTACCTGTCGCTGGGCACCTATCTCGCCGATGCAGGCTGCGACGTCATCTGCTACGACCTGCGTGGTCACGGCCGCAGTGAACGCACCCCCGACGGCTACCGGCTCACCGACTCCCTGGCCGACCTGACGGGCCTGCTCGACGAGCTCGGCGTGGACCAGCCGGTGCACCTCGTCGGCAACAGCTACGGCGCGACGATGGCCCTCGCCTACGGGCTGGAACGCGGCGAACGGGTGGCGAGCCTGACCCTGATCGAACCGCCGTTCCTGCTCGAGGGGCTCGGCGAGGAGATGGCCCGGTCGCTGAGCCAGATCCTCGCGGCGATGTCCGACGACGAGGTCGAGCAGTGGTTGCAGCAGGCCGCCGGTCGGGTCGCGGGCCGGGCGACCCGCTCGGCCCGCCGGCTGCTGCAGGAGACGACGATCGCCGGCGACATGCTGGCGACCCAGCCGTTCTCCACCGAGGCGCTCGGTCGACTGGCGATGCCCGTCCTCGTCGTCTACGGGGAGAACTCGGACATCGTCAACCAGGCCGAGACCCTCACCTCGGTCATCCCGAACACGACCCTGGTGGTCCTCGCCCACCACACCCACATGGTGCTGCGGGAGGCCACCGGCTACCTGCGTGAGCTGATGCGCTGGTGGCTGTTCGAGGATCGCGGCACCGAACCGCCCGTCTACGTCCCGCGGACCGAACGGCGTTTCGAGACCCCGCGGTGGGTGACCGACATGGTGCCGCCGCCCGATCTCAACACCCCCCGGCCCGCGGCCGCGGCGGAGGGCGGCCGCGGATGAGCCGGGTGCTGTTCGTGGTTCCGCCGCTGACCGGGCATGTCAACCCGGCGATCGGGGTCGCCGGTGAACTCGCCGCCCGCGGCCATGAGGTCGCGATCGCCGGCCACCTGGACGTGATCGGCCATCTGATCCCCGCCGGGATGACCGTGTTCGGGTTGCCGGACCTGCCCGGCGACGCCGACCGGGAGGCCGTCGTCGCCCGTTCGCGTGGGCTGCGCGGCCCGGCGTCGCTGAAGTTCCTGTGGGAGGAGTTCCTGCTTCCGCTGAACACCGCGATGATCCCCGCGATCGAACAGATCGTCGCCCGGTTCCACCCGGACGCGATCGTCGCCGACCAGCAGGCGATCGGCGCGGCCCTGGTCGCCCGGCGCCACGGGCTGCACTGGGCGACCCTCGCCACCACCTCCGCCGAACTCGACGATCCCTACGGGGTGCTCGCCGGTCTCGGCCAGTGGGTCCGCGGGCTGCTCCGCGACTTCCAGCTCACCCACGGCCTGACCAGCGCGGACGCGGACGCCGTCGATCTGCGCTTCTCCGACGAACTGGTCATCGTCTTCTCCGTCGCAGACCTGCTGCGCCGCCCGGACACCCCGCAGCCGTCGGTCGCACCCCGCAACACGGTCTTCGTGGGCAGCGCCACCGGTGGACTGCGGGTCGCCAGCACCCCGTTTCCCTGGGAGTGGCTGGACCCGCGGCGCGCCGCGGTGCTCGTCTCGCTGGGCACCGTCACCCGGGAGGCCGGTGGCCGGTTCCTGCGGGCCGCGGCGGAAGGGCTGCTGACCCTCACCGACCGGGTGCAGGCGATCGTGGTGGCCCCACCAGGACTCGTCGACGACCTCAACGCCCCCGACGACCTGCTGGTCACCGAGTCGGTGCCGCAGATCGAGCTGATGAGCAGGCTGTCGGCGGTGGTCTGCCACGCCGGTAACAACACCGTGTGCGAGGCGCTCACCCACGGCCTGCCCCTGGTCGTCGCCCCCGTCCGTGATGATCAGCCGATCATCGCCGAACAGGTGGTGCGCACCGGCGCCGGGGTGCGGATCAAGTTCGGCCGCGCCGGCGCGTCCAACGTGCGGGCCGCGGTGAGCGCCGTTCTGGACGACCCGATCCACCGACTCGCGGCCGAGCGGCTGCGTGACGCCTTCCGGCTCGCCGGCGGGGTCGCCGCCGCGGCCGACCACGTCGAGAAGTTGGTCGCATGAGGTGAGCGGGCTGCTCGCGTGGTTGGCGCCCGCGGTGTGCGTCGGATTGATCATCAATGCGGTGCGGCTGCGTGGCCGGCTGCGCCGGTTGGAGACCGTTCCCGCCTCCGGTCGGCCGGTCGACCCGCGGCACGAGTTCCTCATCGCCGCCGGCGTCGAGATGACCGGCGGTGCCCGTCGAGCCGCCAGCTACCACGCCAGCCGGGACCACCTCGACGTCCTCGACCTGGTGCCGACCGACCTGACCGTCGAACGTGCCCTCGACGTCGCCCGGATGGTCGACACCCGGACCTACCGCACCGACCGCTGCGTGCCGGGCCGGGGGGCCTTCCAGGCGCTGCTGGTGCGTTCGGAGATCCTCGACCGCGCCGGGATCAGCCCCCGGGAGGACTTCGACCCGGTCGAACTCGTCGACATCACCGAGCGGGTGAAGCTGTTCGCCTCGGACTCGACCGACCTGGCCGTCCTGCCCGGTCTGCGGGCCGCCCGCGACGACGCCGCGATGCGGGCCCGGGTGCAGCAGCGGGTCTACCGGTTCACCCGGCGTTACCAGCTCTTCCCGTTCGTCCCCCAGGTCGCCACCGGTATCGGTCTGCACTACAACCAGGCGTGGGGCATCACCGCGCTGGCCCTGTTCTGGTTCCAGCCGTTCGTCGTCTGCGCCGGCAGGGTGCCGCTGGCCCCCCGCGACCTGATCCGCTCACCGCTGGTGCGGATTCTCGGCGGTGTGCTGTTCGTCATCGACTCGGTGCGGGCCGGACGGACCCAGTCGGCGCGGGCCGCCGCGGCCAAGGCCGCCGGGCTGCCCGCCGACCCGGTCAAACACGCCGCCCGGGTGCGCCGCGCCGCCAGCCGTGACGCCTACCACCGCGAGGTGCAGGAAGGTCTCGACCGGTTCCTGCGCCGGGCCCGTGACGACTGCCCGTGGTGCGGGTCGACGGAACTCGCCATCCGGCTGGTCGCCCCCGACATGCTGCTGCGCAAACCCGGCGAGTTCACCCTCGACCGTTGCGAGCACTGCGGGCACATGTTCCTCAACCCGGCGCTGAACGCCGAGGGGCAGGAGTTCTACGAGCGCGACCGGTACGACGGGCTGCGCGCCGACCTCGGTGAACGGGTGCTCGCGGTGATCGCCCGGGACCGGCGCGACCAGGTCGCCGCCGTGCGGCCGTTCGGGTTGCCCCGCACCTGGCTGGACGTCGGCTCCCGCTTCGGGCATCTGCCCAACGCCGCCCGCGAACGCTGGCCGGCCACCGTGTTCGACGGAGCGGACAACTCCGCCTGCCTCGACGAGGGTCTGCGCCGCGGCTGGGTCGACCACGCCTACCACGGGCGGCTTTCCGACATCGCGGACTCCGTCGCCGGCCAGTACGACGTGATCAGCATGTTCGGCTATCTCGAAGGCAGCGAGGACCCGTCCGCCGAACTCGACGCCGTCACCAAGGCCCTGCCCGCCGGCGGCCTGCTGCTGTGCGAACTGGCGAACGCCGAATCGATGCAGGCGCGGCTGCTCGGCCGGTTCTGGTCCGGCTGGGCCATCCCGGAACGCGCCCACTTCATCCCGGTGGACAACCTGCTCGCCGCCCTGACCGACCGGGGCCTGCGGCCCGTGCTGGTGCGCTTCGCCGCCCCCTGCGGCCCCGGCGATCTCACGCTGGCACTGCGGTTCGCCGTCAACGCCATCGCCCCCCAGCCGATGCCCTGGTTGCGCCGGGCCGCCGGCCCGGTCGCGACGGTCGCCTGGGCGCTGATGATGGCCATCGTGAGCCCGCTGCTGACCCTGGCCCGGGTGGCCGACCGCCTCTGCCGGCGTTTCGTCCACGCCCCCCGCTACTCCAGCACCTGCCTGATCATCGCCCGTCGCGAGCTCTGAGTCGACCGTCCCGTACCAGCCGTGTCGGTACGGGACGGTCGGGCGGCGGTGCGGTCAGACCGGCCAGGTCTCACCGCGCCAGGCGGCGTCCCAGAACATCCACTCGTAGCGCGCGGTGACGACGAAGTGGTCGGTGGCGCGTTCCCGCTCGGTCGGCGACGCCTGCGCGCCGACCCGATCGGTGAGCGCGATGACCCGGTCGGCCACCGTCTGGAAGGCCGGATCGCCGTAGGCGGCGATCCAACGGGCGTAGAGCGGATCCGGGGAGGACGCGGCGAGCAGTTCCGCGCCCACCCGGGCGTAGATCCAGTAGCAGGGCAGCACCGCGGCGAGACCTTCGAGGAACGACCCGCCGTACCCGGTGGCCAGCAGATAGCTGGTGTACGCCCGCGTCGTCGGCCCGACGACATCCCGCACCCCGGCCGCACCACCCCCGTTCCCGGGCCCGCCCCACGTCCCGTCGCCGGCCAGGGCCTGACGCAGGTCGGCGTGCATCGCCTGTTCGGCGGCGATGGCATCGGCGGCGTCGGTGGCCAGGGCGCGCACATCCGCTTCGGTCGGCGCCTTGGCCGCGCACACCGCCAACGCCCGTGCGTAGTCGCGCAGGTAGTGGGTGTCCTGCACGATGAAGCGGCCGAACGCCGACCGGGGCAGGCTGCCGTCGGTGAGCCCGGTGAGGAACGGATGGCGCAGGATCGCCTGGTAGATCTCCCGCGTCGACGTCCACAGCTGCGCGGTGAACGACCCGGGCGTGGCGACGCCGGGCACGGCGGCGAAGCCACCGAGGTCGGACGGCTGGCCCGTCGCGGGAGCCGGTAGGTGAACCGGCTCGCTCACCGGGCGGGCAGATACTGGTTGGTGACGACGTCCGCGGCCGCGACCGTGGACGTGATCAGCTTCTCCGTGCGCATCCAGGTGATGAACGACGTCCAGTCGGCGACGTCCATCCGGCCGAAGCCATCCGGGTTGCGCAGCAGCGGCGCCGTTTCCTTGATCATGGTGGGCAGGAGCTTGGGGTCGTAGCCGTCGGCGGCGTCGCGCAGCGTCTCGCTCGCCTGCTCCGGATCGGCGAGCGCCTTCTCGTTGCCGGCGGCGGTCGCCCGCAGGAAGTCGCGCACGAGGGTGGCGTAGGCCGGGTCGCTGGCGAGTCGACTCCGCTTGGCGACGATCACGAGCTCGTCGTACTGCGGCACGCCGGCGTCGGTCACCGGGATGACCTTCGGTGCCAGGTTGCGGGCGGTGAGCGTGACACCCTCGACGTTGCGGTAGGCGCCGAGTGTCGCGTCGACCTTCTTCGAGATCATCGCCGGAAGCAGGTCGGCGCCGACGTCCACCCGGTGCAGTGACGCCGGATCGATCCTGTTCGCGCGGGCGATGGCATCCAGGAACGCCTCGTCGGTGCTGAGCCCCGCGGTGCCGATCGTCTTGCCGGCGAGATCCGCGGCGCTGGTGATACCGGCCGACCCGATCGCCATGATCGAGTTGAGGGCGGTCGGGACGAGCGCGCCCACCGCCACCACGTCGAGCTTCTGCGCCGCCCCGATGATCACCTCGGGTTCGTAGGAGATGCCCAGGTCAACGGTGCCGGTGCTGACCAGCTTCAACGGATCGGACGGGTCGGACGGCGAGCGCAGCGTGACGTTGAGCCCGGCATCCCGGTAGTCACCGCCGTCCAGCGCCGCGTAGAGGGCCAGATGGTCCGGGTTGGGTTCCCAGTCGAGCAGCACCGTGGCCGCTCGCTGTGCGCCGCCCGTGTCATCGTCGGAACCACACGCCGTCGTGGCGGTGAGGACGACGGCGAGCAGTGCGGCCGCTGGGAGGGTCAGCCGGCGCAGGCGCGGCGAGATCATCGAACGTTCCCTTCTCGGGCCGAACAGACAGTGGTGCGGACCCCGTCGACCGGGGCGGCGGGAGGATTCCCAGCGCCGTCGGGACGGGCGGTGGCACGATCGCCGCCAGCGCGGCGCATGACACGCGCGCGGCCCCCGCCCGCCCGGATTCCGTTCCCGCCCGGGCGGGTGCCGGCGGTGGCAGGCGTGCTGGCGGGACGATGCCAGGGGACGAGCAGCCGCTGGGCCGCGCACACCAGGGCGAACAGCGCCACCGACATGGCGGTGAGCAGGACGATCGCCGCGAACACCAGGTCGGACTGCAACTGCGGCACACCCTGGCGCATCACATGACCAAGTCCGTCGGCGGCACCGGAGTACTCGCCGAACACCGCCCCGGTGGCCGCGTAGGCGGCGGCGAGCCGAAGCCCCGTGAACACCGAGGGCAGCGCCGCCGGGAACTCCACCCGGACGAAGATCGCCAGCCGGCCGCCGTGCAGCGTGCGCATCATCGCCACCAGCCGCGGATCGACCGAGGCGAGGCCGTCGAGCGTACCGACGACCACCGGGAAGAAACAGATCAACGCGACCAGGATCAGCTTCGGGGTGATCCCGTAGCCGAACACGATCGCGAGGATCGGCGCGATCACCACGATCGGGATCGTCTGCGAGCCGATCAGCAGCGGGTACAGCGCGCGCCGTGCCACAGCGGAGAAGTGCAGGGCGCAGCCGATGCCGAGCCCCGCGGCGAGCGACAGGGCGAATCCGGCGACAAGTTCCTTCGCCGTCACCCAGGTGGCGCTTGCCAGGGTGTCGTTCCAGCGGCGCACCAGCGTCGAGGCGACCTGGTCCGGTGCGGGCAGGATGTACTCCTCGACCCGCAGCACCCGGGTGACGAACTCCCAGCAGCCCAGCACCACCAGGCCGACCACGACACCGGGCCACAGCGCCCGCGTCGAGCGGCCGCTGTCCGACCGGCCGCTCATCGCACGGATTCCGGTGTCGCCACGCCGCCCCGGAAGCGCGGTGCGTCCCGGTCCGGCGCCTGCGGCTCGCGGGCCCGCTCCAGGCTGGCAAGAACGGCATCCCGCAGGGCGATGAACCGGGGGTCGGCCAGGCGTGCCCGCCGCACCGAACCCGCGGTACGGCCGTTCTCGGCACCGACGGCTGGGCCGCCGACGGCTGGGCCGCCGGCGGTGGGGCCGCTGTCGAAGGGGGGCACGTCGAAGGTCGAGACGATCCGGCCGGGGCGGGCGGACATCACCGCGACCCGGTCGCACAGCAGCAGCGCCTCCTCGACGTCATGGGTGACGAGCAGGACCGTGCGCGGCTCGCCGACGAGCGTCGAACGCAGCCAGTCCTGCAGGTCGGCACGGGTGATCGCGTCGAGCGCGCCGAACGGTTCGTCGAGCAGCAGCACCGGTTTGCCGGCGGCGAGCGTCCGCAGGAACGACACCCGCTGGCGCATCCCCCCGGACAGCGCGGCCGGTCGATGCCCGGCGAAGTCGGCGAGACCGAACCGCTCCAGCAGCGGCCAGACCTCCCGCGACGCCTCCTCGCGGCCACGGCCCTGGTTCTCCAACGGGATGCGGGCGTTGGCCAGGACGCTGCGCCACGGCAGCAGCAGATCCTGCTGCGGCATCCACGCGCAGTGGGCGAGGCGGGCCGGCGCCGCGGTGGCACCGAGCACACTGATCCGCCCGGCGTCCGGCTCGTCCAACCCGCAGACGATCGACAGCAACGTCGACTTGCCGCACCCGCTTGGCCCGACGATCCCGAGGCGGCTGCCGGGCTCGACGCGCAGATCGACGTCGGCGACGGCGAGGGTGTCACCGAAACCGCGGCGGATGCCGGCCAGCTCGATACCCGGATCGGACGGCGGTACCAGATCGGACGGCGATACCGGGTCGGGCGGTGCGCTGCTCGGGCGTGCTTCGGCTGTGCGGCGGCGGCGCCCGACCACGATGACTCCCTACGCCGGCATTACCCGGACAGGTTCAGGCGGTCGGCGGCGCCGGGCTGATGCCCAGCCGCCCTCTCAGCCTCCTCGGGTGGAAGCTCCCGCATTGTTCGCCCAAAAGTACGGCACGTTCAGTCCTTCGCCAACCCCACGGCCCCGATCGCCCACCGTGACCTGCATCGCCGTCGCCCATCGGGTCCTGGCGTCGGTGTCGCGAGCCGGAACCCGATGGGCGGGCGGGCACGGGTGAGGCGGCTACCAGGCCGGAGCCCGGCGCGGGCGGCTCACGAGGCCAGCGCGGCGGCCTGGGCGGGGACAGCCGACACCCATCCCCGCCTGCGCAAAGCCCCGGTGACGAACGTGACGGCCTGTTCCGGTGTCTCCCGCAGCATCCGCGTGGGCAGGCGGACGACGAGGTGACCCGCACTGTCATCGACGGTGCAGGGCGGACCGAGGATGGGCACGACCTCGGCCTGGACCGGCCACGGGTCGAAGCAGACGCGCAGCTGCGAGGTCGGCTCGTCGGGCGGGCCGTCGGTCAGGTAGCGGGCGACCGGCAGCCGGTGGTGCTGTTCGAGGCGGCGGAACATCGCCTCGGCCAGCCGGGGCGCGTCGACCTCAAGCGCGTCGAGCGTCTCGGCGATCAGGGTCCGGCGCGTGATGGGGCCACGCCGGGCCAGCGCGTCCCGTAGCCCGCGCAGCGTCACCACCTCCTGGGACACCGCGGCGCCGAGGATCGACACCGCCGCGGCCTGGGAGGGAGCCCACTCGACCATGTCGATGACGGATCGGCTGGGCCCGGTGCGACGGGGCAGCCGCCAGCCGTCGAGATCGGCCTGCTCGAGGCGGGCGCTGTGCCGCACGACGATGCCCGGGGGTGCCGTGATGCGGCGGGCGGTGGGCACCAGGATGGTCACCGGTTCGTCGGCGTGGCCGGCCAGCCCGGCGAGCGAAGCCGCCGCGGCGCCGGCCAGCACGCCGTCGCGGCCGACGGCTTCCGTCGCCGCCCACAGGCGCTGCATGTCGCCCACCGCGGTCAGCTCGGTGATCAGCACACCGCGGTAGGGCTGTCGCCAGCGCCCGTCGGCGACGTGCTGGCGGATCTCGGTTCGGGGGACACCGGCGGCGACCGCATCGCGGACTGTGATCACGCCGGCCTGGATGGTGGCGATCTCCTGCCAGGAGAGTCGGCCAGGGTTATGGGCCATGAGTCGACAATGATGGTTGTTCTGGCGTTGATCCAGGGTCTTCTTTTGACTGTGGATAATTTGGCGGCCGGCAAGCCGGGTGCAGCGGCGCTCTGGGTGCAGCTCGCCCTGGGTTCAGGTCGAGCTGGGTTCAGGTCGGTGTGCGTGGTGGGTTGATCCGTCGCCGGCCACGGCGCGGTGGTCGCTCGCCGCTGTCATCGGCGGGCCGGGTGACCGGTGCCGCCGAGGGGCCCGGTGGTTCTGGTGGTATCCCGCCGGTCGCTGCCCGCCCGCCAGGAGGGCGCGGCTGGGAGATCAGCGGCGAGGTTTCCGGCACCCAGCCGGACGCACCCGAGGTCGCACCCGACGTCACGTCGATGTCGCGTCGTGGAGTGGCTGGCTGGACGGCGAAGTCCGTCGCTCGCGGTGTGAGCAGCTCGGGAGGTACCGGTACGGAGCCGGCCGAGGACCATCCACCCGCTGTCGGCCAGGCCGTGGGCGCGACCGCTCGGGCAGGCTCCGCCGGTCGCGCTGCCGGCGCGCCCGGACGTTCGACGGCTGGCGGCCCGGCCGGAGCTGGTGCGGCGGCGAACGCGACGGCGCCACCCTGGGCGACCGTGACGGGCACCGCGGGGCCCGTCGCCGGGTCGGGAGAGACCCCGGGCAGCAACACCATGCCGGGGTTGCAGTCGCCCATGGCGACCCGTCCTGGTCCGTCCACCGCACTGACCAGCAGGAAGGCCGTGGTGGGCAGGGTCTGCACGGTGGTCGGTTCGACCAGGAACTCGTAGACCCGTGCGGAGGTCTCACCGTCGGTCGTCGAGTCGCTGACCGACGTGTTCACGGTGCGCTGCCAGGTGCGTGAACGCGAGGTCGTCACCGATTCCTGCCAGCCGGTGTTCGTCGAGGAGTTCTGCAACCAGGGCAGCAGCCGGGTGCGGTCGTAGGTTCTGGCGGAACCACCGCTGGTCCCGGTGGTGTCGGAGGTGCCGTCCTGGGTGCCGACGCTGTCGCTGTCGCCGGCGGTGAAGCTTCGGCCGACCTGCGCGGTCACCTGCGACAGGACGAACCGGTGGCCGCGGCCGATGAACTCCGCCGCGGTGGTCGCGTCCTTGCCGTTGCCGAGCCGCATGATGATCGTGGAGGCGCCCTGGCTGCCAAGCAGGCGCTCGGTGTCGTCAGCGAGCCGTTCGAACAACAGCACCAGACGCGTGCCGGCTGTCTCGGCCTGCCGGGCAAGCGCCGTCAGTACCGGGCGCCCGAGACCGTCCGCACCGGCGACCACCACGAGGTCGCGCCCCGCCACAGGAAGCTGGATCCGCCGCCGAAGCTGCCGGAGCAGGGCCTGCACGACGAGACGGTCGGCCAGCTCCTTGTGGGCGATCGCCGTGGTCCGGCTCGAGGTCGCGATCACCCGTAACCCACGCACCGGCCACCACGTCGACAGCGCACGTCCCCCGGCCAGGTGTGCTGGCCACGCACCGAGGGCGCCGGTTCCCGCCACGTCCCAGGCCCTGGGGTCCGTGGCGCCGGCTGGCGCGGGCGGGCACAGCGCCCGCAGCGAGGAACGCAGGTAGCGCAGCTCGTCGGGGATGCGCTCGCCGCGTCCGAAGGCGTTCATGCGCCCGACCAGCTCCATGGCCTGCGCGGGGGAGATCGCCGTCGTGCGCGTGCCGTCCTCGAGCCCCTCGAGCACCCGCAGGCCCTCGGCGAGACGGCTGAACGTCAGGTCCTGCCCGAGCACCTCGGTGACCGCGCTGATCAGATCGGCGTGCAGCGCCCGACGGTGCGGATCCGGTTCACGTGTTCCCGTCGGTTCGAAGGCGTCCGCCACGAGCTCGCCCGCCTCACGCGGCCCCAGACCGGCGAGCAGCCGCACCTCGTCGAGCTGGCCGGGAAGGTCCCACGACTCGACGGGACACCGGACCTCACCGGCGAGTCGGGCCAGACCACCGCCCACCGTCCGTTCGCTGAGGTCGACCAGCAGCACACCGGTCCCGCTGGCCAGCAGGGACGCGCCAGCCGTGGCCAACAGGCTGGCCCAGCCGTCGCCGTCGCCACCGAACACGTCCACACGCGGAGTCGAAGCCGGCGCGGTGATCGGATGGAAGGCGCTGCTGTCCGCCCGCCGCCGCCGCTCGGTCCGATCATGGGCCGAGACCTCGGCCTGCCATGCCGCGGTCGCCCTGTCGTGCGCGGCCCGCGCCCTGGTCGTGATCGTCGCGGTGCGCCTGCGTGCCCGGACGAGCCGTAGCTGATGCACCAGGACCGGTAGTCCGGTCAGGACGGCGAGGCCGAATCCGGCCGGTACGAAGAGGATCCCGCCGTCGTGGGCGAGCAGGACGCCGAACGCGACGAAGGCGACGGGCAGGAGCATCCTGACCCAGAGCAGCCGCAGCGCCCGGTCGCGCCGGACGGAGATCGCCCGCAGATCGGGCAGCCTCGGCGGTGTGAACACCGGTCGCTGTTCGGCGACCGGGCTCGGTGTGGGCGGGCCGCCATCGACGAACTCCCAGCCCCAGCGTTCAGCCGGCACGAACAGGCCCCGTGCCAGCGTCGCCTGCGCCGCCAGTGTCGCCCTCTCCATCCTCGTCCCCCGACCTGACTGACCGACCGGCTCTCTGTCACCCGGCTGTCACCCGGCTGTCGCCCGGCACTCGGGTTCCTGCCCCGCGCCGCCACGTCGAGCGAGCATCGCCCGGTGGTGTCCGCCGTGCGAGGGCGGCCGAGATCGGGTACCTGGCGTCGTGTGCTGGTCTCTCCCCGTCGACAGTATGGCGCATAGTGTCCGTTCTGTCGCGTTACGCCGACCGCGTGCGGGGTGGTGGTCGGCGCGCGTGGCGACGGCGTCGTCGGGTGTGCGTCGGTGTGGTCGTCCTGGCCTGGCCGCCTGGACAGTCACGGGCTGTCGGCGTGGAGAAGGTTGGCGATCTGGTCGACGAGGTCCGCCAGACGGGGGCCGTCGCACGCTCGGCGCACAGCGCGGAGAACGGCGGGTTGGTCCGTCCCGCCACCGATCTTCCGGACCGCCTCGAGCAGGCCGCTGCCGGTGGTGTCGCCGAGGCAGACCTGGTCCGCTCCGTGGGTGTAGACAGTGCTCGTCCGAAGCCAGGAGAGCTGCTCGCCGAGGGTGTCGCCGGTGATGTCCAGGCCGCGGTCGTACCAGGAGTCCGTGAGCGGGTGCGGGGGCGCGTTCTCGCCGTCTCGGCTCACCGCCTCACCGAGCGCCACGCGGATGTCCTGCCATCGGTACACCCCGGCGGTGAGCCGCCGCGAGTCGGTCCCGTCCCGGTCGCCGGTATCGGCCGGGCCGGCCAGCCGCCGGCGGAGGGTGGCGTGCAGCACGTCGGCGAACTCGTCGGGGTCGACGAAGGGCGCCAGCAGCGTGGCACGAGCCGCGACCGCCCGGTCGACGGCGTGCGCGAGCAGGCAGTCGAGGTGGCGTGGTGGCGCCGCCTCGAGCTGAGCCCGCAGCGCCGCGGACGGGCCGAACGGGTCCTCCCGAAGCAGATGGGCGAATCCCATCACCTGGTGCGCGGCGAGCGCCTCCACCCACAGCACGACGAGGGGGTCGTTCGCGGCGAGGGCCGCGGTCTCGGTCTCCCCGAGATCGCAGGGGCGCTCGGTGCGGCACACCGGTCCGCAGCGGGGGCTGCGTCGTGCCGCCAGCGGGACGCTGACATGGCGGGCCTGCCGGGTCGACTCCTGCGCGTCGCCCGCGGTCATCCGGGCGAGCACGGGGCGGTCCATACCGTCCACGCTGACGGCCGCGACGCCGGCTGGCAGCGCCACCACGACTTCGGACTGTTCCGGGCGCAGGTTCATCGTCGCCCCGACAGCCTCGCGGTCGTCGGCGGCCGGCAGGCGGTGCATCACCTTCAGCGCGGTGTTCTTGATGACATCCGGCAGGATCTTCGCCGGGATCTGCTCGACGACCACCAGACCTTCGCCGTAGGCGCGGATCTCCGCGAGCAGCGAGGCGAACAGTTCGACGGCGGCCGCCGCCGGACCGTCGGTGACGTTCTTCAGCAGCCGGTGCGCCTCCTCGACGACGAGGACGTGGCGCAGCCCGCCGGCACCGGTGGCCCCGTACCGCACCCGCAGGTGTTCGACAACGCGAATCAGCACGGCTCCGAGCAGAAAGGCCTTGTCCTGGTCGCTGGTGATGTCCTCGAGTTCGAAGACCACGTTGCGGGTGAGCAGGGCACCGATGTCGAGTGGATGGCCACCCTCGAAGAAACGGCCCGGGCTGCCCTGGCGCAGACTGCCGATGCGTACGTCGACGAAGCCGCGGACGTCCGCGGTGACCTCCGCGCCGTAGCCGATGTTCTCCACGGTCCGGGTGGCGGTTCGTTGCAGATCGCCGAGGGTGGGGTAACGCCGGCGCGCGTCGACGAGCGGGTCGGCACGCGGTCCGCGAACGTGCAGACGCGGGCGGTGCGCGGGTTCGGGCCGGTCCAGGACGAGATTCCAACCCAGATCGACGTAGCAGGCGGTCAACGCGCGGGCGAGGACCTGGGGAAACGGCTCGTGCGCCTCGAAAGCGGCCAGGAACAACGCTCGAACAAGGTCAAGGTGGCTCTGCAGCGGGAACCCGGCCTCGGGTTCCAGCGGATTGAGCGAGGCGGGTGGCGCGTCCAGCCGGCCCGGCCGGATGACCAGCACCTCGCCGCGTCCACCGCCGCCGGGATGCGCGGGGTCGGTCAGGTCGGCGAGGCGCCCGGCCATCCGCGCGTACTCCGCCTTCGCCGGTTCCAGCACCAGCCAGGGAATGGCGTCCGGCATGCGGGTCAGCGATTCGAGCAGGCCACGCACGGTCTGCGACTTCCCCGAGCCGGTGGCGCCGCAGACGAACGCATGCCGGTTCAGCGTCGCCCGGGTGACACTGAGCGTTCCCGCCGGCGACCAGCCGGCGTCCAGGACGTCCCCGAGACGCACCGCGCCCGGCGACCCGGCCGGATCGGCCGGACCGGTGCGGTTCGGGCCCTCCGGGGTGACGTCGAACGTGTGCGGGGTGACCAGGGTGATACCGGGTAGTTCGCGGGCGGGCGGGCGGGCGAGCGCGGCGAGCAGTTCGGCGCCGGCGCGGAAGGGGCTGCGCGCGGACGCCGGCGATCCGGGCGGGGTGCGCGCGGCCAGGGCACCCGCCAGTGAACTCACCGTGCCCAGCGGGCGCAACGTGTAGGGCAGATCGTCAAGGTCGCTGGCGCCGCACAGCAGGGCGGCCACCGAGAACGCGCTGGCCCGGCTGGCCGCGCCGACGAGGATCTCGACGTCCCACATGCCGCTGGCGGCCGCCCGGCCGAGTTCCCGATGCCGGTTCTCGGCCCGTTCGAGGTCGAGCCGCGCGCCCTGGTCGTGCTCACGCATGCGCAGCGCCGGGATGCTCCGGGCGAGGGCGTCCCGTTCGGCCTCGAGGTGTTCCGGCGGGACCGGCCAGGCGACCACCAGCCAGGCGAACGGCCCGGACAGGTGCGCGGCGTAGTCATCGAAAGAACCGCGGCGCGGCCCGCCACCGGCGGGTCGCCCGCCACCGCCACCGCCGCCGGCCGCGTTACCGCCAGCCGGTTGACCGCTGGAACCGTTCGCCCACAGCGCGTCGGGTGCGCCGGCGCACCGCAGCCAGTACGGAAGGCGCGCCAGGTTGGCTGCGACCGTCTCGGACGGGACCGGCCGCGCGGTGGCGCCCGGCGGATAGAGCATCGGGACGGGATCGCTGTGCTGGTCCGGGCGCGGGGACGCCGACCGCGGCGCCCCCGACCGATGTACACCGGGTGGGGGAGAACCGGGCGGCGGTGGGAGCGGCGGCAGTCGGTGACCGAGCCGCGCGCCCTCGAGGAGGCCGCGCGGCGGATCGTCCGGGTGCTGCTCGGGGCCCGTCGGAGCGGGGGGCGACGCGAGGACGGCGGCTGTGAGGGCGGCGGTGTCCGGCGGGAAGTACGGTCGGCCGCCGGCGAGGACCTGGATGTGGGTCTCGCCCGGACCGCGCAGCCACGCGAGGGCGAGGCCCGCCCCGGAGCGGCCCTCGCCCTCGAGCGCGATCAGCTCGGCATGGGCGCCGACCAGGGCCGCGAACAGGGCGGATGGGACGGGGTCGGGCCCGGCGCCCGGGTCCGGGCGGCGCGGGGCGCTGAGGATGCGATGGAACTGGAATCCGTCGAGCACGGTCGTCGAGCCTGCTTCGCTGAGAGCCCCAGGGCGGCAGCCGCCCGAGTACGGATGCGGTGCGTCGCCGTCATTGTTCCATTCGTCGCGTCTCGGCGTGGTTTGACGCTCTCCTCGCGTGAGGGAAATGTTTCCTTGCGTGATCGAAAGAGCACGGACAGGGATGTGCTCTGCAGTGTCGGTCGAGATGTCGCAGGAGGTCGCGTGACCCGCGAATGTGGGCCGTCTGGACGGGGGCGGAGCCCGGGACCACCCCGAGGCCGCGAAAGCGCTGAACGTATCGTCGGAAGTGGTGCGGGTGAGTCGCACCTGCGCGGCGGGGGGAAGGTCGCCGTGGGCGACCGGGCATGGTCCTCTCGCTGGGCCTGCCGCCGCGTAACGCCGCCCAGAGCAGGATGGCGCCCGCCCAGGGCGTGGCCCGGGAACCGGAGACATGGCTGATCACCGAAGGGCAGGGCGTGCCGCGCGATCGAGCGCGCGGGCCGTCCGCGGCCGACCGTCCGTCGTCATCCTGGCGGCCATCGGCACGGCCCTCGTCGTCGGTGCCGCGGGTGTCCTGAACCTTGACGACTCCGCGGACGGCTCCACCCGGCCCACGTCGGCGTCGGCGCGGCCGATGGGTCCGAACGGGGCGGTGGCACCCGGCCCCGGGACCGTCGTCGGCCACGACGGGGCGATTCCGGGCATCGGCTCGGTGATGATGGCCAAGGTGCCTCGAGCGGCACGTCAGGCCATCGTGGTCACCGGGATCGATCGTGACGCGAACATCAACAGCGTCATGCTGTGGCAGCGAGCCAGCGCGCGGTCTCCCTGGATCTCCTTCGGTGCGCCGATGACCGGGCGCAACGGGGCCAACGGGTGGACCGGCGCCCATCACGAGGGCGACCTGCGCAGCCCGATCGGCGTGTTCAGCCTGACGGCGGCCGGTGGTCGGCTCCCGGACCCCGGTTCGGCGCTGCCCTACGAGTACCAGCCGTCCTTCTACCAGACCGCGGCACCGCAGGGCGAGCCACTCGCGGACGCGTTCAACTACGTCGTCGCGATCGACTACAACCGGGTCCCCGGACGCCCGCCCTCGGACCCGAGTCGTCCACTCGGCGACCAGGTGGGCGGGGACATCTGGCTGCACGTCGACCATCAGGCGCCGACCCGCGGCTGCGTCGCGCTCACCCAGGACACGCTGGTCTCGGTCATGCGCTGGCTGTCACCCCAGGCCCATCCCATGATCATTATGGGTGATGTGGCCGATCTCAGCGCCGACGTGTAGCCGCGCTGGTCCGCGGCGGGAGCGTCGGAAACTGTCGGACCCCCGTGGCACGATGACCGCCATGAGACGACAGCCGGAGTCGAGGTGACCGCCGGAGTCGGGGTGACAGCCGGGGTCGAGGTGACCGCCGCGGTGGGCGGCCGACGCGCGCGGGAACGCCAGCCGCGCGAGCTCGTGCTGCTGCGCCGGGTCCGTGACCGGATCGACCGGGAGTACACCCGGCCGCTCGACGTCGAGGCGCTGGCCCGCGGCGTGCACATGTCCGCCGGGCACCTGAGTCGACAGTTTCGCCTCGCCTACGGTGAGCCGCCCTACTCCTATCTGATGACCCGCCGGATCGAGCGGGCCATGGCGCTGCTGCGTCGCGGCGATCTGAGCGTCACCGACGTCTGCTTCGCGGTCGGCTGCTCGTCGCTGGGCAGTTTCAGCAGCCGCTTCACCGATCTTGTCGGGATGACGCCGACCGCCTACCGGCGCGCGGCCGCGTGTTCGACCCAGGGGCTGCCGGCCTGTGTGGCGAGGCAGGTGAGCAGGCCGGTCCGCGCCCCGGCGGGCAGGTCGGTGCGCAGTCGACCACCAGAGGTGACCGACGATCCGGTCAGAAACGGAGAAGCGCAGGTCACAGAGCCGCAGCTAGCCTGACCGTCATGAGCGGCATCACCATTCACAGCAGCTTTCTCCCGCATCATGACCCGGAGGCGTCGCTGACCTTCTACCGGGACATCCTCGGCTTCGAGGTTCGGGGCGACGTCGGGCGCGGCACGATGCGCTGGATCACGGTCGGCCCGGTCGACCAGCCCGGGACGTCCATCGTGCTGGCCCCGCCGGCGGCCGATCCCGGGGTCACCGAGGACGAGCGACGCACCATCGCCGAGATGATGGCCAAGGGAACCTACGCCATGATCCTGCTGGCCACCGCGGACCTGGACGGCGCCTTCGACCGGTTGCAGGCCAGCGAGACCGAGATCGTCCAGGAGCCGACCGAGCAGCCCTACGGCGTCCGGGACTGCGCGGTGCGCGACCCCGCCGGCACCCTGATCCGCCTCCAACAGATCCGCTAACTCACCTCGGCAGGGCCATGGCCAGGTGCGCCATGGCCGAGATGGGACACGATGAGCACGTCCACGTCCACGTCCGCGGCGTCCAAGCCCGTGGCGTCCAAGCCCGTGGCGCCCGTGGTGGCCGACCGGCATGATCTGATCCGGGTGCACGGCGCCCGGGAGAACAACCTGCGCGACATCAGTGTCGAACTGCCCAAACGGCGGCTCACGGTGTTCACGGGGGTGTCCGGGTCGGGCAAGAGCTCGCTCGTGTTCGCCACGATCGCCGCCGAGTCGCAGCGTCTGATCAACGAGACGTACAGCGCGTTCGTCCAGGGGTTCATGCCGACGTTGTCGCGCCCGGACGTCGACGTCCTCGACGGGCTGACCACCGTGATCACCGTCGACCAGCAGCGGCTGGGCGCCGACCCACGCTCCACCGTCGGGACCGTCACCGACGCGAACGCGATGCTGCGGATTCTGTTCAGCCGGCTCGGGCAGCCCCACATCGGCCCGCCGGGGGCGTTCTCGTTCAACGTGCCGTCCGCGCGGGCCAGCGGTGCGATCACGGTCGCACGGGGCAGCGAGGCGAAGGCCGTCCGCACGACGTTCACCCGCACCGGCGGTATGTGCCCGCGGTGCGAGGGCCGGGGCAACGTGTCCGACCTGGACCTGGCCGCCCTCTACGACGACACGAGATCGCTGAACGAGGGTGCCATCACGATCCCCGGCTACAGCATGGACGGCTGGTTCGGTCGGATCTTCAACGGCTGCGGCTTCTTCGATCCGGACAAGCCGATTCACACGTTCACCAAACGGGAGCTGCACGACCTCCTGCACAGGGAACCCACCAAGATCAAAGTGGATGGGATCAACCTCACCTACGAGGGGCTGATCCCGAAGATCCGCAAGTCGATGCTGGCCAAGGACCGTGAGGCCATGCAGCCCCACATCCGGGCGTTCGTCGACCGGGCTGTCACCTTCACCACCTGCCCGGACTGCGGCGGCACCCGGCTGGCCGAGGCGACCCGATCCTCGAAGATCCGGGGGATCTCCATCGCCGACGCCTGCGCGATGCAGATCAGCGACCTCGCCGGCTGGCTCGAGGGCATCGACGAGCCGTCGGTCGCGCCGCTGGTCGCGTCCCTGCGCCATGCCCTGGGCTCGTTCGTGGAGATCGGCCTGGGGTACCTGAGCCTGGATCGGCCCTCGGGCACGCTGTCCGGCGGTGAGGCGCAGCGGGTCAAGATGGTGCGCCACCTCGGCTCGTCGCTCACCGACATCACCTACGTCTTCGACGAGCCCACCACCGGGCTGCACCCGCACGACATCGCCCGGATGAACGATCTGCTGCTGCGCCTGCGGGACAAGGGCAACACGGTGCTCGTCGTCGAGCACAAACCCGAGACGATCGCCATCGCGGACCACATCGTCGATCTCGGCCCCGGTGCCGGCTCCGACGGCGGCACGGTCTGCTTCGAGGGCACCGTCGACGGGCTGCGAGCCGCCGGTACCGTCACCGGCCGGCACGTCGACGACCGTGCCACCCTGCGGGAGACGGTGCGCACGCCGAAGGGGCAGCTGCGGATCCGCGGCGCCGCCACCCACAACCTGCGCGATGTCGACGTCGACATCCCGCTGGGCGTCCTGGTCGTCATCACCGGGGTGGCAGGGTCGGGCAAGAGCTCGCTCGTGCACGGCTCCATCCCGGCGTCCGCCGGGGTCGTCTCGGTGGACCAGAGCGCCATCCGTGGTTCCCGGCGCAGCAACCCCGCCACCTACACCGGTCTGCTCGACCCGATCCGCAAGGCCTTCGCGAAGGCCAACGGGGTGAAACCCGCCCTGTTCAGCGCCAACTCCGAGGGCGCCTGTCCGGCCTGCAACGGCGCCGGTGTCATCTACACCGATCTGGCGATGATGGCGGGTGTCGCCTCGACCTGCGAGGACTGCGAGGGCCGCCGGTTCGACGCGTCGGTGCTCGAGTACCACCTGGGCGGTCGGGACATCAGCGAGGTGCTGGCGATGTCGGCCGCCGAGGCCGCCGCGTTCTTCGGGGCGTCCGGTCCCGCCGACGCCCGCACCCCGGCGGCCCGGGTCATCCTCGACCGGCTCGTCGACGTCGGCCTCGGGTACCTGCGGATCGGCCAGCCGCTGACGACCCTGTCCGGCGGTGAGCGTCAGCGGCTGCGTCTGGCCACCCACCTGGGCGAACGCGGCGGCGTCTACGTCCTGGACGAGCCGACCACCGGCCTGCACCTGGCGGATGTCGCGCAGCTGCTCGCCCTGCTCGACCGGCTCGTCGACGCCGGCAAGTCGGTGATCGTCGTCGAGCATCACCAGGCCGTCATGGCCCACGCCGACTGGATCATCGATCTCGGTCCCGGCGCGGGCCATGACGGCGGCCGGATCGTCTTCGAAGGGACGCCCGCCGACCTCGTCGCCGCCCGGACGACGCTGACCGCCCAACACCTCGCCGCCTACATCGACGCCTGACCGCCAGCCGCCAGCCGCCAGCCGCCAGCGGTCAGCCGCCAGCGGTCAGCCGCCAGCGGTCAGCCGTCGGCCGTCGGCCGTCGGCCGTCGGCGGTGAGGCGTCAGCGGTCGGCCGTCCGGGTCAGGACTTGTGCTGCTCGGCGTGGCCACCGAACTGCTTGCGCATCGCGGACAGGAGCTTGTCGGCGAACAGGCCCTCGCCGCGGGAGCTGAAGCGCTCGTAGAGCGAGGCGGTCAGCACGTGGGCGGGCACGCCCTCGTCGACGGCGGCGAGCACCGTCCAGCGCCCTTCGCCGGAGTCGGAGACCCGGCCGGAGAACTCGGTGAGTTCCGGGTCCTCGACGAGGGCGGTGGCGGTGAGGTCGAGCAGCCACGAGGCCACGACGCTGCCGCGCCGCCAGACCTCGGAGATCGCGGCGGTGTCCAGATCGTACTGGTAGTACTCCGGGTTCGCCAGTGGTGTGGTCTCGGCGTTGTGTTCGGCGATCTCGTGGCCGATGTTGGCCTTGTCGAGGATGGCGAGGCCCTCGGCGAACGCGGCCATCATGCCGTACTCGATGCCGTTGTGGACCATCTTGACGAAGTGCCCGGCGCCGGCGGGGCCGCAGTGCAGGTAGCCCTTCTCCGGCTGGGTCGGCTCGCCGGTACGGCCGGGGGTGCGCGGCACGTCGCCGACGCCGGGGGCGATCGTCTCGAACAGCGGCTCGAGTCCGGCGACGACGTCGGTCTCACCGCCGATCATCAGACAGAAGCCGCGCTCGAGGCCGAACACGCCGCCGGAGGTGCCGACGTCCACGTAGTGCAGGCCGCGCCCGGCGAGCTCCTTCGCCCGGTGGATGTCGTCGCGGTAGTAGGAGTTGCCACCGTCGATGATGATGTCACCGGGGGCGAACAGTTCGGCCACCTTGGCCACGGTCTCGCCGGTCAGGCCCGCCGGCACCATGATCCACGCGGCGCGTGGTGGGCGCAGGGCCTCGGCGAACTCGGCAAGGGTCCGGGCCCCCGTGGCGCCTTCGGCCTCGAGGGCCTTGATGGCGTCGGCGTTCACGTCGTAGACCACGCATTCGTGGCCGTCGCGGATCAGGCGGCGCACCAGGTTCGCACCCATTCGGCCGAGTCCGACCATCCCGAGCTGCATCTCGTCTCCCCGCTCGTCTCGTTCTCGGTGGTCCGCTCCCGGTGACACGCCATGGCGTGCGGTCCCGTCGACGGGGATCGCGACGACATGGGGCAACCGGACCGGACCGTGCTTCGGCTTGTCTTGCCATTGTTCCCTTGACACCGCGGGTCTCCCGATCGCGGTCGGCGTGGCGTCCGATCGGGCGGAGTGCTTCTCGTCACCGTCGCACCTTTCGCACCGCTCCCATCGCCGTTGGGCCGGCCCCGCCTCGCCGCCGGGCCTCGCCGTTCACGGATCAGCACGGTCGGCCCGCGTACGGTACGGACCCGACCGTGCCAGAGCACGCGGCCGAGACGGGGGTAGCGGCCGCGGCGAGGGTAGTAGCCGTGTCGAATGGTCACGGCCAGGTGGCCATGGTCATCCTGGCGGGACGAGGTAACGGCCGGACGTCGGCTGGATGGACGTCGGCCGACGGCAGCCTGGGAGGCGCCCATGGACGGGACCAGCACCGACGGCGCGGGTGTGGACGTGATCGTGCTCGGCGCCGGGCCGGCGGGGGAGAACGTCGCGGGACGGTGCGCGCGGGCGGGGCTCGCGGTGGCGATCGTCGAGCGGGAACTCGTCGGCGGCGAGTGCAGCTACTGGGGGTGCATCCCCAGCAAGACCCTGCTGCGCCCGGGGGAGGTGCTCGCGGCGGCCCGTCGGGTGCCGGGCGCGGCCGCGGCGGTCACCGGGCAGCTGGATGTGGCGGCCGTCCTCGCCCGCCGCGACGAGCTGGTGAGCGACTACCACGACGACGGCCAGGTTCCGTGGCTGACCGAGCGCGGTGTCGAGCTGGTGCGGGGCACGGGCCGCCTGACCGGCCGGCCACGTGAGGTGCGGGTGTCCCTGGCCGACGGCGGGCAACGGCTGCTGGTGGCGTCGCGGGCGGTGGTGCTGGCCACGGGAACGCGGGCGACGATCCCGCCGGTGCCGGGACTGGCGGAGGCCGAACCGTGGGACAACCGGTCGGCGACCGGCGCCCGGCATGTGCCGCGCAGCCTGGTCGTCCTCGGTGGCGGGGCGGTCGGAGCCGAGCTGGCGCAGGCGTTTCGACGGCTGGGCAGCGAGTCGGTCACCGTCGTGGAGGGAGCGCCGCGGCTGCTGGCCCGCGAGGAGGAGTTCGTCGGCGACGAGGTACGGGCGGCGTTCGAGGCCGAGGGCATCACCGTGCTGGTCGACACCCGGGCGACGGCGGTGCACCGCCCGCCGGCACACCGGGCCGACCAGCGCCGTCCGCAGGTGTCCGTCCAGGTCACCGGTCCGGCGGGGGTGGTGCGGGAACTGGTCGCGGACGAGATCCTGGTGGCGGCGGGGCGTACCCCGGCGACGGACGACCTCGGCCTCGAGACGATCGGGTCGCGTCCCGGCGGGTTCGTCGAGGTGGACGAACACCTGCGGGCCCGGGCGGTCCCGCAGGGGTGGCTGTACGCCGTCGGCGACGTCTGCGGCCGGGCGTTGCTCACCCATATGGGCAAGTACCAGGCCCGCATCGCCGCGGACGTCATCGTCGGACGCCACGACAGCGCGGGACGGCCCGCCCGCGACCATGCCGACGGGCGGGCGGTGCCACGGGTGACCTTCACCGACCCGCAGGTGGCGGCGGTGGGACTGACCGAACGGGCGGCGCGCGAGGCGGGGCTCGCGGTGCGGGCGGTTCGTGTCCCGACCGGCGGGGTGGCGGGCGCGTCGGTGCGGGGCAGGGGTGCGGTCGGCACGTCGATGCTGGTCATCGAGGAGGACCGACGGGTGGTGGTCGGGGCGACGTTCACCGGCGCCGACACCCAGGAACTGCTGCACGCGGCAACCATCGCCATTGTCGGCGAGGTGTCACTGGATCGGCTCTGGCACGCGGTGCCGGCATTTCCGACGGTCAGCGAGGTGTGGCTGGGACTTCTGGAGGAATACGGCCTCTGACGCGACCACGGGACCCACCCGCGCCGCCCGGACATGGCCCGAAAGCGACGCGGGTGAGCCCCGTGCGGCTCAGGCGAAGATGGAAACACCCCCGGGGCCAATGAGCAGCCCGACCACGATGAGCACGATGCCGTAAAGCAGTGCGCCGCGCACGATTGTCACGACACCGGCGATGACGAAAATCGCCGCGATCAACCAAAGAACAGTTCCCATGGTGGACGTCGTTCCGCGCCCGGCCCCGGTAAAACCCCCAGGTGACATCGGGGTGCTTCCGATGTCGTCCCGCCGTGCCACTCTTCGCCGTCCGCGCGGTTCAGCCCGGTGCCGAGGAGGCCGAGGAGGCTGAGGAGGCCGAGGACGCGGCCGGCGCCGAAGGAGCCGCGGTGGGTGTCGGGGCTGGCGCGCGGCGTTCGGCGGGGTGGCCGAGGTGGCGTA
Source organism: Frankia sp. AgPm24 (assembly GCF_023243055.1). Classification (NCBI taxonomy): domain Bacteria; kingdom Bacillati; phylum Actinomycetota; class Actinomycetes; order Frankiales; family Frankiaceae; genus Frankia; species Frankia sp. AgPm24. The sequence goes on from NZ_JALKFW010000004.1 coordinate 268,845, forward strand.
CGTCCGGCGCGCCCAGACGGGTGGCGTCGGCGGTGGCGTCGTCGGCCTCCTGCTGCGAGGCGCGTTCGGCCGCCACCCGGGCCAGGTAGTGCTCCACCTCGCGGTCGCGGTCGGCCGGTGCCCAGCCAAGGACGGGGGCGATGAGGTCGGCGACGGCCCGGGCCGCCTCGACGCCCCGGTCACGGGTCTCGATGGAGATCCGGGTGCGGCGGGTCAGCACGTCCTCCAGGTGCAGGGCGCCTTCGTGGGTGACGGCGTAGACGGCCTCGGCGGCCAGGTAGGTCGGCGCGCCGGGCAGCGGACGGTCGAGTTCGGCCCGGGACGCGGCCAGTTCCAGCACCTCCTCGGCGAGCGTGCCGTACCGGTGCAGCAGGTGTTCGATCCAGCCGACGTGCAGACCGCTACGGCGCGCCAGGAGCTCACGGGCGTTCCACAGGGCGGGGTAGCCGTCCGCGCCGAGCAGGGGGATCTTCTCCGTGCACGAGGCGGGGACCGTCCGGTTGAGCCCGCGGACGGCGGCGTCGACGGCGTCGGCGGCCATCACCCGGTAGGTCGTGTACTTCCCACCGGCGACCATCGTCAGCCCCGGTGCGGGGGAGACGACGGCGTGCTCACGCGACAGCGCCGAGGTGTCCTGCGACTCGCCGGCCAGCAGCGGCCGCAGACCCGCGTAGACGCCGGTGATGTCCTCGGTGGTCAGGGGGGTGCGCAGCACCCGGTTGACGGTGGTGAGCAGGTAGTCGATGTCGGCGCTGGACGCGGCCGGATGGGCGAGGTCGAGGTTCCAGTCGGTGTCGGTCGTCCCGATGATCCACTGCCCGCCCCAGGGGATGACGAACAGGACGCTGCGCTCGGTGCGCAGAATGAGCCCGGTCTCCCCGTGGACCCGGTCGCGCGGGACGACGATGTGCACACCCTTGGACGCCCGCACCGACAGCCGCCCGCGCCCGCCGACCATGGCCTGGATGTCGTCGGTCCACACCCCGGCGGCGTTGATCGTCTCCCGGGCGCGCAGCTCGATCTCCTCGCCGGACTCCAGGTCACGCACCTGGACGCCGGCGACCCGCTCACCTTCGCGCAGCAGCCCGACGACCCGGGCACTGGTGGCCACCGCCGCGCCGTAACGGGCCGCGGTGCGGGCGACGAACATGGTGTGCCGGGCGTCGTCGACCTGCCCGTCCCAGTACTGGATGGCGCCGACGAGCGCGTCCGGGCGCAGGGACGGAAACGCCCGCAGCGCCGCCTTGCGGGTGAGGTGCCGGTGATGTGGCACGGTCCCGTCGCCACCGGGGCCGATGCGGGCCAGACCCTGGCCGAGGGTGTCGTAGAGCAGCACGCCACTGCCGAGGTAGGCCCGCTCCCAGCCGTGGCGGGTCAGCGGAAGCAGGAACGGGATGGCGTGCACGAGATGCGGGGCGAGCGTGTCGAGCATCAGCGAGCGTTCCCGCAGGGCCTCGCGCACGAGTGGGGCGTTGAGCTGCTCGAGGTAGCGCAGGCCGCCGTGGATGAGCTTGCTGGACCGGCTGGATGTCCCGGCGGCGAGGTCACGCGCCTCGACCAGGGCGACGGACAGGCCGCGGGTGGCGGCGTCGAGGGCCACCCCCGCCCCGGTCACGCCGCCGCCGATCACGACGATGTCCATCACCTCGGTGCGCATCCGGCGCAGTGCCGCGGTGCGACCTGCGGGGTCGAGGACCCCCGGCGCCGCGGGCCTGGTCGACGTCAAGACGGTGATCCTCCTTCGTGCGGCGCTGGCGGTGGCCGGTCCCATGGTGCGGGTCCATCGTGCCGGCTCGCGGTGACCGTCGCCTGTGGGCTCCGTGAACGATGAGGTGTCGGGGACCAGGGGACCGTCCACCGACACATGGCCGGCCGTCGGGTACTACCGTCTCACTGTCTGCGCGCTAACGGGGGGAAGCGACGAAGCCGACAGATGGGGTTGACCACGTGGATCTGACCTACCCACCCGAAGTGGCGGATTTCCGTCGTGAGCTGCGGGCCTGGCTGGCCGCGGAGCTGCCCGCGGCGTGGGCGGCACCGGGCTTCTGGACCACGCTGGGCGAGGACGAGTCCTTCGACCTGCGCCGCGACTGGGAGCGGCGCAGGGCCCTGGCCGGTTTCGGTGGGATCGACTGGCCGACCGAGTACGGCGGGCGCGGCGGTTCGCCCACGATGGCCGCCCTGGCCGACGCGGAACTGGCCCGCGCCCGCGCGCCCCGCTCGGTGAACCCGTTGGGCCTGACGTTCCTGGCGCCGACCGTGATGGCCGTCGGCACGCCCGAGCAGAAGGCCGGGATCCTCGCGCCGATGCTGCGCAACGACGTGATCTGGTGCCAGGGTTTCTCCGAACCCGAATCCGGCTCGGACCTCGGCTCGGTGCGTACCCGGGGCGAACGCGACGGCGACGACTTCCTCGTCCATGGCCAGAAGGTGTGGACGACGTCGGCCCGCCACGCCGACCGGATGTTCGCCCTGGTGCGCACCGATCCCGCCGCGAGTCGGCACCGCGGCCTGTCGCTGCTGCTGATCGACCTGCGTTCACCCGGTGTCGAGGTGCGCCCGATCCGGCAGCTGAGCGGGATCAGCGAGTTCGGCGAGGTGTTCTTCACCGATGTGCGGGTGCCCGCGGCGGACTGCGTCGGCGGCCTCGGCAACGGCTGGGCGACGGCGATGCTGCTGCTGTCGTTCGAGCGTGGGGCGTCCGCGATGGGCCAGTACACCGACTTCCGCCGGGCCTACGACCAGATCGTCGAGGTCGCCCGCGCGCTCGGCCGCGACCGTGACCCGTCGGTCCGCCAGTCCCTGGCACGCCGCCTGGTGGAGCTGGAGTGCCTGCGTTACCACGCCCTGCACGTGCTGACCGAGGTCGAACGCGGCCGGGACCTCGGCTTCGCCTCGTCGGTGACCAAACTGCAGTGGTCGCAGGCCTACCAGGGTCTGTTCGACACGTTCGACGAGGTGCTCGGCGCGGATGTGGGTCTGGACCATCCGCTCGGCGAGTTCGGTGAGTCCGGCGGTCTGGATCTGACCGCCCTGCGGCGGGAGAGTTTCTGGACCCGGTCGGTCACCATCTGGGGTGGCTCATCCCAGATCCAGCGTTCGATCGTCGCCGAACGCGTGCTCGGCCTGCCCAACACCCGCCTCGCCTGAGGCCCGTCCCGAGGAGCCCGCGCCCGTGTTCTTCGCTCTCACCGATGAGCAGCGTGCCCTGGCCGAGACCGTCCGTGACGTGCTCGCCGATCGCTTCGACCTGACGGCGGTGCGGGCGGTGTTCGAGGACGCCGGCGGCGACGGTCATCCCCGCGAACTGTGGCGGACGATCGGTGACCAGGGCTGGTTGTCGGTGTGTGTGCCCGTCGACCAGGGCGGCCTCGGCCTTGGCCTGGTCGACGCGCAGGTGATCGCCCGGGCCTTCGGCGCCGGCGTGCTGCCCGGACCGTGGGCGTCGACCGTGCTCGCCGGCGAGGCGGTGCGCCGGTTCGGTTCGTCGGCGCAGGCCACCGCGGTGCTGGGTCCCCTCGGGGGCGGTGAGCTCGTCGCCACGGTCGCGCTGCGTGGCCCCGGCGGCGGCCTCGGCCGACCGGGTATCGCCGTGCGCGCCACCTCGGACGGCCGTCTGTACGGGATGGCCAGCGGGGTCGAGTACGCCGCCGTCGCCGACCTGCTCGTCGTCGCCGCTCTGGAAGCCGCCCCGGAACCGGCGCCCGGCGCGGACGCCGATGCCGGGGGAGGCACGGCGGTCGTGCCCGTCGACGGCGTCGGCCTGTATCTGGTGGATCCGTGCGCGGTGGGGGTGCGGGTGGCGCCGCAGTCCGGGTTCGACGGGACGACCCGCCTCGCCGCGGTGACCCTCGAGGGCGTGCTGGGCCGGCGCCTGCCCGGCTCCGACGAGGCGGCCCTCGCCGACCTGCTGCGCCGCGGCGCGGTGCTGGCCGCCGCCGATCTCGTCGGTCTCGCCCGGGAGGCCCTGCGGCGCACGGTCGCCTACGACAGCGCCCGCATCCAGTTCGGTCGTCCGGTCGGCTCCTTCCAGGCGCTCGCGCACCACCTCGCCGACCTGCACGTCGCGGTCACCATGGCCGAGCACGCCGTCCTGTTCGCCGCCCACGCCGTCGACTCCACCCCCGCCGACATCTCTGCCAACACCCCCGCCGACGCCACGGAGCTGGCTGACCCGGTGGACGTCGACCCGGTGGACGTCGACCGGGTCGACGCGGTGCTCGCCGTGGCGATCGCGAAGAGCAAGGCCAGTGACACCGCGCGGGACGTCACCGCCGCGATGATCCAGTACCACGGTGGCATCGGCTACACCTGGGAGCACGACACCCATTTCTTCTACAAGCGCGCCAAACGACTCGCGGCGGCCTACGGCGACAGCGGGGACCATCTGGCCGAGATCGCGCGGGCAGCGGTGGGCCCCATGTCGTAGCCCCGAGCGAGCACGGCGTCGGGGGACGGCAGACACATGTCCACAGCAGCGGACATCTGGGTTTACTCGGGCTTTTCCTCGGCCAGATCGGCCCGCGGCGGCCTGTCGCGCGTCCCGGGTGTCGGCACGGGTAACCAGATCGTCCACACTTATGCGATATGAACGGACGTTCCGTGCAGGCACTGGCAAGGGTGATGGTCCGGTGCGCCATCCAGCTACGGATGGTGCACCTGGCATTTCTGGTGTCGTCCGTCGCGGTCTGGTTCGACCGGTACCGTGACCATCCGGTCGCGGTCGCCGGGGCGGCCGGGATGTTCGCGTGGAGCGTGCTGGTCCTCATTCTGCTGCGCCGCCAGCTCGCCGACGCCCGCCCGGACGACCAGCCCGCCGCCGACCGGCACACCGATCCCGCGTCCGCCGCCGACCGGCACACCGATCCCGCGGCCGGCGCGGTGCCGGGCCTCGACGGTGAGCGGGAGGACCCCGGGGAGTCGGTCCGCATCCCACCGGTGCTCGCCAGGCTGGACGTGCTGATGGCGACGGTGGGTGTCGCCCTGGCCCCCTGGATCGTGCCGGATCCGGTGCGCGGTGATCCGTCCTCGCTGGTGTTCGTCGCCGCCCTCACCGCGGCGGTCACCGCGGCCTTCTCGCTGACCTGGCGGGCCCTGCTGGGTGCCGTGGCGCTGCTGGGCGTCGTCCATCTCGTCACGGGAGTGGGGCAGCGGCCGCAGGTCTTCGCGGCGACGCTGATCCTGATCGTCGTCGCGACCTTGCTGCGTTACGCGCTCGTGCGGCTGCTCCGGGTCGCCGACGACGCCGATCTGCGCCAGCAGAAGTCCACGGCGCGCCGTCGACGGATGCTGGTCGCCGAGGCGCGCGAACGGGCGGCGCAGGAGAGCGAACGCCTGCTGCACGACACGATCCTCAACACGTTGACCGGCATCGGCATGGCCGAGGACATGCCCGCGGGGCTCCTGCGCGAGCAGTGCGCGCAGAGTGTGCGCGAGGTGGAGGAACACCTCGGGCCGCGGGCCGTCGGCGCCCGCCGGTCCGGCCCCGGTCTGCTCGAGCGCCTCGCCCGGACGGTGACCCAGGCCAGCGCCGCCGGCCTGAAGATCACCGTTGACCATGTCTCCCACGACATGACGATCGATGCCACCGCGGACGGGACCGGCGTGGGCTGGGTGCCCGACGAGGTGGCGACGGCCGTGGTCCTGGCCGCGGGGGAGGCGCTGCGCAACGTGCGCTTCCACGCCGGGACCGACGAGGCCCGGGTCGTCACGCTGCTCGAACCGGGCCGGCTGCGGGTGAGCATCGTCGACCGTGGGCGGGGTTTCCAACCGGACGAGGTCGCGGCGAACAGCGTCCGCCTGGGCCTGCGCAGCTCCGTGTCGGCCCGGATGCGTGCGGTCAGCGGGGACGCCCGCATCACGTCGGCACCGGGCCAGGGCACCGAGATCACCCTGGCCTGGGACGGACCGCCGCGGGTGCCCGTCCACATGTCAGGGTGGGCCGAACCCGCGTCCACCGCCGCGCTGCCCGCCGACGGCGCACTGCCTCTCGACGGCGCGCCGCTCCAGGTCGCCGGGCCGTCTTCGGGGGGTGCGGGCGCGACGCCCGCGGCCGAGTCGGCGGCGGCGGCCGTGGACCGGATCGAGGAGGAGCTGAGCACGACGGCCCGGCGCGGCTTCGCGGTCGCGGTGGTGGTGGGCTGGCTGGCCTCGCTGATCCCGGTGATCATCCACCGGGATCAGGCCCGGTCCGTGCCGTTGTCGATGGTCATCTGGCTGGCGACGTTCCTCGCGATCGGGGCGACGGCGTGGATCAGCAAACGTCGGCCGTTGCGGCCGGCCGAGGCCCGTGGCGCGGTGCTGCTCGCCATCGCCTCCGCGGTGGGTGGGGCGTTCAACACCGTGGAACGGCCCGATGAGGTGATCGTGTGCTGGGCCACGACCATGGTCAACCCACTGTGGCTGGCGTTCGCCGTCCTGTCGCGCCGTCGCCGGGAGCGGTACGCCGCCGCGGGGCTCGCGGCGCTGGCGATGACCATGCTCGTGCTGGCGTTGGGCGGTCGCCACGATCACCTGGTGCTGGCCCGCCTCGCCGGGGCCGTCTACGGCCTGATCATGATGCAGGTGCTGGTCACGATGTTCGGACCGGTGCTGCGGGCCAGCGCGCAGGAACGGGCGCGCTCCGAGCGGCTGGCCGCCGGCGTCACCGACCAGCGGATCCTCGACATCGCGCTGCGCCAGGACCGGGAGGCCCGCCTCGCCCAGCTCGACGCCCGTTTCCTGCCCCTGCTGCGCGACATCGCCGCCGACCGGCTGGATCCGAACTCCCCCGACACCCGCGCGCGGTGCACCGCGCAGGCCCGGGCGCTGCGCCGGGAGCTGACCGGCGCCGGCCCGGAGGTCCTGGCCGACCTCGCTGGTCCGATCGAGGCGGCCGAGGCGCGGGGGGTCGCCGTCACCGTGCAGAACGACGGCCGGTTCACCGCGATCCCCCCGGCGGTCGGCGCGGAACTGCTGGCCCGCGTCTCGGCGGTGCTGTCCTCCATCGGACGGGAGACGGTGCTGCTCACCGCCTACCTCGATGCGGACCGGGCCGAGATCTACCTGTCCTACCCGGTGCGGGCGGCAACGGCATCCACCTCGGGGAACGGCCGCGGCCCGACCCTGGGTGACTTCGGCCGGTTCGGCGAGTTCGGTCCCGCCGGCGCCGGTCTGGTGCGTTCGACGGCGTCCATGGCCGAGGGGGTCGTCTGCGTCGAACTGCGCTGGTCCGCCGACGGGACGGGCCCGCAGCCGCGCCCCTTCGACGCCCCCGACCTCCTCCCGCTGGGGGTGGACGCAGGCACGCCGGTTGTTCCGTCCACGATGGCGGGCCTGCGCGGTGCGGTGCGGGCCGGCGACGAGTCCGCCCCGGTGGGACGTGGTCTGCTGGAGTCAGCGGGACGTGGCATGGTCGAACAACCGGGTGGCGGCGGCGAGCGCCGCGCGACGTTCCGCCGGGACCAGACCGATGCGTGAACGACGGTCGACCAGGTCGGCCGCGGTGAGCGCCCCTTCGTGGCGGATCGCGAACAGCCACTCCGCGCCGGTGACGGAGGTCGCCTCACCCACCGGTTCGAGCAGTTCGGGCGCGTCGGCGGCCAGCGCCAGCACCCGGGGCGCCTCGGTGCCGTAGCGCTCGACGAGCCGGGCCGGCGCGGCGATCCCGGCAAGCCGCTCGCGCGGTGCCGAGCCGACGAGCCCGAGCCGCGTGGTCCGACACGGCCCGGCGGTCAGCCCGGACGCGGTGATCGCCGCGTCCACCGCGTCGGCGGCCATCCGCCGATAGGTGGTGAGCTTCCCGCCGACGACGGTGACCAGGCCGCCCGCGTCGATGTGCACCAGATGGCGCCGTGACAGATCCGCCGTGCGGGCACCACGGGACACGCGGGACCCGCGCCCGGCGTCGCGGGGATGGCCAGCCGGCGGCCCGTCCAGCAGCGGGCGCAGACCGGCGAACGCGCCGAGCAGGTCAGCCCGGTCCAGCGGGGCGGCGAACACCCGGGAGACGACCCCGAGCAGCTCGGTGATCTCCTCCTCGCCGGGTTCGGGCACGTCGGTGATCGACTCGACCGGGACGTCGGTGAGCCCGATGTAGACCCGCCCGTCATCCTGCGGCAGCACCAGGGCGAACCGCCCGAACTCACCCGGAATCGGCACGGACAGCGCCGCCCGCCCGCCGGCGAGCACCCCCGCGCGCACCACCAGATGCGTGCCGCGGCTGGGCCGCAGCCGGATACCCGGGGCGAGCGTCGGTGCCCACACCCCGGTCGCGTTGACGACCGCGCGGGCCCGTAGCGTGACCGGACCGCCGCCCAGCTCGTCCGACGCCGTCACCAGGAACCCCGCCGCGCCGCCGCCCGAACCCGACCCGCGGCCGGGTTCGATCTGCTGGACGCGCAGCCTGGTCAGGACGCGGGCGCCGAAACCGGCCGCGGTGCGGGCCAGGGCGACGACCAGTCGGGCGTCGTCGACGAGCTGACCGTCCCAGTACACCAGCCCGCCGCGCAGCCCCGTGCGCCGCAGCGCCGGGGCGAATCCCAGCGTCTCCACCGCCGTGAGCCGGCGCGAACCGGGCAGCATCTGCCGGGGCGTGCCGGCCGCACGCCGCAGCACATCACCGACACCGAGCCCGGCCCGCACCAGCGTCGCCCCCGGCCTGGACAGATCGCCGGTCAGCGGGGTGACGATGGGCAGCGCCCGGACGAGATGCGGCGCGGTGTGCCGCAGCAGGACGTCCCGCTCCACCGCGCTCTCCCACGCCACCGGAAGATCACCATGGGCGAGGTAGCGCAGGCCGCCGTGGACGAGCTTCGAGCTCCACCGGCTGGTCCCGAACGCGAGATCACGCGCCTCGGCCAGCGCGACGCTCAACCCGCGCGAGGCCGCGTCGAGCGCGACCCCCACCCCCGTCACCCCACCGCCCACGACCAGCAGGTCGACGGACCGCCCCGCGGCCAGTTCGGCGAGCTCACGTTCGCGGCGCCGCCCGTTCAGGGACGTCCCGCCCAGCCCGCCCGCCGCGGTGCCGCCCGTCACGCGAGCCGCCCCGCCGACGACCGGTTCTCGAACAGCCGGTTCTCGAACAGCCGGCCCGGGCCCGGCTCGCCGGCCGGGTCGGGCTCCGGATCGAGCCCCCTGTCGCCGGTCGTGTCGTGATCCGGGGTGAGGTAGGTGTGCAGGAGTCGGCGCAGCTCACCGTCGCGCGTCCTCGTCGGGACACGTCCACCCAGCGCGTCCGCGGACAGCACGTAGGACTGCACGACCAGCAGCACCATCACGGCCAGCGCCTCGGGATCGCCGGCGCGCACCGTGCCGGCGCGGGCCGCGGCGCCGAGCTGCCCGGCGAGCAGGTCGACGATCATCTGCTGGGTGGCGCCACGGCGTTCGGTCAGGTAGGGCAGCAGCATCTCCGCGTCCGTCTCCAGGATGCGGCGGTAGACCGGGTTCACCCGGAACGCCTCGACGGTCGCGACGATCTCGTCGACGATGCCGTCCAGCTCGCCGCCGCGCGGATCGCGTTCGGCGGGACGGGCCGCGGCGGTGACGATCGAGCCCCACTCCCGGGTCATCACCTCCCCGACGAGGGCGCGCAGGTCGGGCCAGCGCCGGTAGAGCGTCATCCGGCTCGTTCCGGCCCGCCGGGCGACCTCGGTCAGCGTGGTCCGCCGCACGCCCACGGCCAGCAGTGACGCCTTCGCCGCGTCGAGCACCGCGGCGTCGCGCACCGTGCCTTCCGATCCGACCGTGCCTTCCGATCCGACCGTGCCTTCCGGTCCGACCGTGCCTTCCGGTCCGACCGTGCCCGGCGACTTCACGTGTGGTGCGTCTGTGCCGATGCTCATCGCTGTGCTCCCGGTGGCCGTGCTGCGGCCGGTCGGATGTGTCATGGTGAGATCGAGCGCTGTGACACTGTGACACCTTTTGTCACACTGTCACGGTCGCAGTCTACCGAGTCGGACGACCCCGAACCGAGGTGAAGATGACCAGCGCCGAGATCCGCTCGGATGCGGCTCGCGAGGCCGCGGGTCCCCACGGCCACGACCGGGCCGCCGGTGCCACGTCCGCGGAGCCGGTCTGGTGGGGCTGGGGGCCGGCCTTCGCGCACCAGCCGCTGCCGGCGGGTGTCGCCGACGTGCTGACCCAGCTGGGCATCCCGGTGCGCCCGTCCCGGCCGGTGGCGCTGGCCGATGTGCGGCTGCCCCCCGTCCGGCTGTCGGCGACGGCCCGCCGCGCGCTCGTGGCGATCGTCGGCGAGGGCCACGTCCGCCTCGAGGCCGAGGTGCGCGTGCGGCACTGTCGGGGGCGTTCCACCACCGACCTGTTGCTGCTGCGCTCCGGGGACGCCAGCGCCGCGCCCGACGCGGTGGTGCTGCCCGCCGACCACGACGAGGTGCTGGAGTTGCTACGGGTCGCGACCCGTGAGCGGATCGTCGTCGTTCCCTACGGCGGGGGGACGTCCGTGGTCGGTGGGCTCGCCCCGCCGGCGGCACAGGGGCGTCCGGTCATCGCGCTGGACCTGCGTCGACTCGACCGGCTCGGCCGCATCGACCGGGAGTCCGGCACCGTCGAACTCGACGCCGGTCTGCGCGGCCCACGCGTCGAGGAGCTGCTCGCACCGCACGGTCTCACCCTCGGTCATGTGCCGCAGTCCTGGGAGTACGCCACGATCGGCGGTTTCGCCGCGACCCGGTCCAGCGGTCAGGCCTCCGGCGGCTACGGCCGGTTCGACGAGCTGGTCGTCGGCCTGCGGGTGGCCACTCCCGCCGGTGGCTGGGAGCTCGGCCGGGCGCCCGCCTCGGCCGCCGGCCCGGACCTGCGGGCACTGGTCCTGGGCTCCGAGGGGGCCTTCGGTGTGATCACCCGGGTGACCGTGCGGGTACACCCCCTGCCCGCCCACCGTGTCCACGAGGGCTGGCGGGTACCCGACTTCGCCACCGGGACGCGCCTGCTGCGCGACCTGGCTGCCCGCGACCTGCGTCCCACCGTCTGCCGCCTGGCCGACGAGACCGAGACCCTCGCCAACCTCGCCGGCCCGACCGCCACGGACGACAACGACACCTCGGACGACGCCGCCGCCGGTGCCGGTGGCGGTGCCGGCGGATGTCGGCTGATCACGGGGTTCGAGGGTTCCGGGGCGGCGGTGGCCGAGCGGGCGGCGCGGGTCGCGGAGATCCTGCGGGCCGGCGGTGCGACCGCCCTCGGCCCGGACGCCGGACTCGACTGGGAGCGCGGCCGCTTCCGTGCCCCCTACCTGCGCGACGCCCTGCTCGACCTCGGTGTGTTCGCCGAGACCCTGGAGACCGCCGGCTTCTGGTCGTCCCTGCCGGCGCTCTACACGGGCGTGCGACGGGCCCTGAGCGACACCCTTGGCAGTGCGGGCCTGGCCCCGGTGGTCATGTGCCATGTGTCCCACCTGTACGCCACGGGTGCGTCCCTGTACTTCACCGTCGTGAGCGCCCAGGGCGACGATCCGGTCGCCACCTGGCGGACCGCCAAGGCCGCGGCCGGGGAGGCGATCGTGGCCGCCGGCGGCACGATCACCCACCATCACGCCGTCGGTACCGAACACCAGCCCTGGCTCGGCGCCGAGATCGGCGGTCTGGGCCTCGACGTCCTGCGCTCGGTGAAACGCACCCTCGACCCCGCCGGCATCCTCAACCCCGGCGTCCTCGTCCCCTGACCGCTGCCCAGACCGGATGTCGCACGGCCGGACGCCGCTCGACCGGATGCCCCGCGGCCATCGAGACCGAGCGGCTCAGGTCGGTCACGTCCGGTGGTGGGGTCGGGTGTGAGCCGGGGTACATCCATCAGATGCAGACCCTCGGTGCCGTGATCGTCGCGATGCTGCTCATGACCATTCCGGCGTTCCTCGTCCTGCCCCCGTTGGCCTGGGCGTTCGTCCGTTGTACGCCGCTGCGGGTCGCCGCCGAGGCCGAACGTGAACGCGAACGTCGGCGCCCCCTCGGCTGACCGGCGGGGTCCTCGGCGAGCCGGGAAGCGCGATCCCGCCGGGTGGCCCCACCGTGGGCGGGAACGACGCGCCGATCCGGCCATCCCCGACATGTCCGGCCGTGGACTCGGCGAGGATAAGGGGTATGAGCAGCACCCGGGCGCGCGCCACGACACAGGTCGAAGCGGGCGCCACGACCGACGCCAACGCCAGGGCCGACGCCGGGGCGGCCAACGACGCGGCGGCCAAGGCTGCCGTCCCGGCCGTCCCGGCGCCGGACGGGGACGAGGTGACCAGCCGTGGGCTCGTCGTGGTCGGGCCGGGGGCCAGTTTCGGGGTCGAGCTGCTGCGCCGGTTCGGCGAGGAGGGCTTCGCGCTCGGGGTCGTGACCCGGTCCGCGGAGACGTTGGGGCGGATCCGCGGCGAACTGGCCGCGCAGGAACTCACCGTCTCGGGTCTGGTGGCGGACGTGACCGACGCGGCGGGGCTGACCAGGGCGATCGAACGGGTCGCCACCGAGATCGGCGGGCTGACAGCCCTGGTGTACAACGCCAAGATCAGCATCAGGGGGGCCGCGCTCACCGTGGCTCCGGCGACGCTCACGGAGACCCTCGCGGTCAACGTGACCGGGGCGCTCGCCGCGATCCAGGCCGGTGTCGGTCCGCTCACGCAGCGTCCGGGCGCCACCATCGTGCTGACCTCCACCAGCCCGCGGACAGCGCCGGTGGCCGGGCGGTTCACCCTCGCTGTCGGGAAGTCCGGGCTCACGGCGCTGGCCGAGGCGCTGCGCCCGGTGCTCGCGGCGCGGGGTGTGCGGCTGCGTACCGTCCTGCTCGACGGTCGGATCGCCCCCGACGGTCCGTTGCGGCCGCGCGACGTCGCCGAGCACTTCTGGCAGGCCTACGCGGCACCGCGCGGCGACATCTTCCGGCTCGCACCGGTCAGAAGGGACACCCCGGTGGCACAGCTCCCCCTGGAGGTGTGAGCTGGTGTGAGCCGAGGTCAGGGCGAAGCGACCGGCGGGTGACCGGACGCCCGGACGCGGCGTCGCCGATCCGACAGGTCCGCCCCGGCGACGATCGCACCCGAACCGCCGCACGGCGTGCGAAACATGCGACTATCCGGCGACGGGACGATGCGGCGCGAGTGCGGTCCGGTGGCAGGCGGCGTCCGACGGGTACGGCGGGAGATGGTGCGGTGAACGACGGACGCGGTGGCGACGGGCGCGACGGCGATGGTGACTGGCCTGAGTCGGAGGTCACCCATGTGGCGTCCGCGGACGAGGACGCCACCCAGCTCGGCGACCCGCGTGACCCGCACGGTCCGGGCGCCGGCGCTGCGGGTGCCGGCGGTCCGCGTGCCGGCGGTGCTGGTGCGGGACGGCCGCGCCGGGGTGCGCCGGTCGGGCCACCGCCGCCCGCGGAGGCGTTTCGCCCGGCCGGTCCGCCGCCGCCCGCGGCATCCTTCCAACCGGGGCGCCCGATCGGGGGAGCGGATCCTCGGGTACCACCTTCGTACGGTTCCGGCGCCGGTTCCGGCTCCGGCCCCGGGGGGGCGGGGGACGCCGTCCCAGGGGTGCCGGGGTCGACCGACCGGACGGCCCGGGTCCCTCGTCGTGATGGCGCCCCGGGCCCCGACCGGTCCGCCGCCGCGGACTCCGCCGAAGGTACGATGATCATCAGTCGGGGGGTGGGGCCGACGATCGTGCCGGACCTCGACCAGCCGCACGCCGATCGCGGCCCGCGGGCCGGCGGACCCGGCGCCCCGCTCACCCGGCCCACCGCCGACGCCGCCGCCCGCGGCGATGCCATCGCGGCCGCCCGCGGGGCCGCCATCGCCGCTCAGACCGGCGAGTACGGCCCTGCCCGCGGCACCGCGGACCCCACCGGCCGGGACGCCGCGCCGCGCCCCTACGGTGCCGTGGCGGCCCCCGGCGGTCCGGTGGCACCCGGTGGCCCGAGTGGCCCGGGCGGCCCGGGTGGCGCGCCGGCCACACCGACGCCGCCGGCCAGGTCGCACCGTCGCCGGCGTGTCCTGGCGATCGTGCTCGCCGTCCTCGTCGTGCTGTTCGTGGTCGGTGACCGGGTCGGCGTGGTCATCGCCAAGGGGCAGATGCGGGCGCAGGTGAAGGCGGGTCTGGCCGAGAACCTCAAGCCGGGCGACCCGGTGCCGACCATCACGGATGTGAGCATCGGCGGGTTCCCGTTCCTCACCCAGGTGCTGTTCGGCAAGTTCACCGACATCGGTGTGGGCCTGGACGGCATTCCCACCCCGGGTCCGAGGATCTCGTCGGTGCGGGCGCACCTCAGGGGTGTGCACGTGCCGCTGGGCGACGCCCTGACCGACAACGTCGGCACGGTTCCCGTCGACGACGTGAAGGCCACGGTCGGCATCACCTACGCCGACCTGAACGCCTACCTGGCCACCCAGAAGACCCCGGTGCAGGTGACCCCGGTCGACGGCGGCAAGCAGGTCAAGGTCACCGGCACCGTGCCCATCCCGGGCTTCGGCTCGCAGCAGGTCGGCGGCGTGACCACGTTCGAGGTCACCGACAACAAGCTCAGCCTGATCCCGTCCCAGCTGACGGTGGAGGGCGACGGCCTGAACTTCAGCATCCCGGTGCCGGGTGAGCTGCTGAGATCGGTGCTGGGCGCGGTGCCGATCCCGGTCTCCGGCCTGCCCTTCCACCTGACGATCGTCGACGCCTCGACGAACGGGACCGGGCTGTCGCTCACGGCAACCGCGAAGGATGTCGTCCTGCCGGCGGCCTGACACTCACCGTGACCGCCCGGATGTTTCCACGCCCCATCCGCACCGGACGGGCGCGATCTATGTCACATTACTGTTTGTGATGATGGCTGTGGGTGTGGTGCGGGCTGCGGCGGATGCTGCGGTGACGGTCCGGTCGGCTCGGCGACAGCCGTCACCGCCCACGCCGGCCGGCCGGCATTCTCATAGGGTGCCGCACGGGAGCCGCGTGTCGCAACGCCTCGCCCGCCCCCGGGGGAGCGGGCGACCTGCCGCGGGCCGACCCGGCGTTCGCGGGCAGCTCCGCATCGACATCGGCAACACCGAAGGACCACGAGGCGGCAGGAACCCGAGAGATGTACACAGGTCGAAGCGCGACGGCGACACACCGCCGAGCGACGCGCCGTCAACGTCACCCGGGTTGGATCAAGATCATCCCTCGGCGCTACGATCGGACATCCGGCATGATCGGTGAGCGCGCGTGATCGTTTGGCATGCCACCGCTGCCCGGCGCCCGGGCGGCGACGCACGATCGGGTGGCGACATCAACGGGGGTGACAGGGTCCACGGGGGTGAGAGCGTCCACGGGGATGACGGTGCCCGAGCGGGTGACGGCGCCCGCGCGGGTGACAAGGTGGAGTTCGGCGGGGCATCCCGGCCAGAGTCCCGTCGCGAAGGGGGATACACGTGCAGACGACCTTCCTGAGAGTCGTCACTGAGGCCGGCGCGGCCACGGTGCCCGCCGACGCCCAGTTCATCATCGGCCGTGCCCGGACCGCCGACTACGTGATCGCCGACAGTCGGGTCTCCCGCCGCCACCTCCTGCTCGAGCAGACCTCGGGCGGCTGGGTGGTCCGCGACATCAGCTCCAACGGCACCTGGCTGGACGGGCAGCGGATGCCCGAGGCCGTGGCCGTGGACGACGAGCTGCGGCTGCGCCTGGGCACCCCGACCGGCCCCGAGGTCGTCGTGCACCCCGAGTTCCCGCAGGGCCGTGGGCAGCTCGACGAGCCGGCCTACGACCCCGGCTACGACATGCAGACGATGCTGCCGAACTCGTCCGGGTACACCCCGCCCCGAGCGGCCCCCCGCGGCCCGGGGCGCCCCCACCAGGGCCCCACCAGCCCGGCCCAGCGCGGGCGCGACTACGACGACTACGACGACCGTCGCCGTGGTGAGCGCTCCGGCGGCCTGACCAGCCTCGAGCAGGAGCACGAGCGGCGCACCACCTACCGCCTGCGCCAGGGCACGATGTCCATCGGCCGCGCCCGGGACAACGACGTCGTCATCACCGACCTGCTCGCCTCCCGTCGCCACGCCGAGCTCTACATCGGACGCTCCGGTGTGCAGATCGCCGACCTCGACTCGGCCAACGGCGTGTTCGTCAACGGTCGCCGGATCAACCGGATCGCGCTCGAACAGGGCGATGTCATCGCCGTCGGTCACCACATCTTCCAGCTCGAGGGTGACCAGCTCGTCGAGTACATCGACTCCGGGGACGTCAGCTTCGAGGCCGAGGCGCTCAACGTCTGGGCCGGCCAGAAGCAGCTCATGCACGACATGACGTTCAAGCTGCCCGGCCGCGCCCTGCTCGGCGTCGTCGGCCCGTCCGGCGCCGGCAAGTCGACGCTGCTCAACGCGCTCACCGGGTTCCGTCCCGCCGACAAGGGCACCGTCCGCTACGCCGGCCGGGACCTCTACTCCGAGTACGACGAACTGCGCCGCCGGATCGGCTACGTCCCGCAGGAGGACCTGCTCCACACCTCACTCACCGTGCGCAAGGCCCTCGAGTTCGGCGCCGAGCTGCGTTTCCCACCGGACGTCACCAAGACCGAGCGCCGTAACCGCGTCGACGAGGTACTCGCCGAACTCGGCCTCAAGCAGCACGCCAACACCCAGGTCGCGCGCCTGTCCGGTGGCCAGCGCAAGCGGACGTCGGTGGCCCTCGAGCTGCTGACCCGCCCCACCCTGCTCTACCTGGACGAGCCCACCTCCGGCCTCGACCCGGGCATGGACAAGAACGTCATGGAGTCGCTGCGTAACCTCGCGGATGACGGCCGGACGGTCATCGTGGTCACCCACAGTGTCGCCCAGCTCGACCTGTGCGACTACATCCTCGTGCTCGCGCCCGGCGGTTACGTGGCCTACTTCGGCCCGCCGCAGGACGCTCTCTCCTTCTTCGGCAAGCGCGACTACCCGGATGTCTTCCTCCAGCTCGAGGCGATGCCCGGAGTCGAGTCGGCCGCCCGTTTCCGTAACTCGCGGTACTACGTCCCGGCGTCGATCACCGCCCCCTCCGCGCGCCCCGCGCCGGAGGAACTGCCCTCCCTCCGGCAGCAGTCGGTCCTGTCGCAGCTGGTGACGCTCAGCCGACGAACCATGGCCGTCGTCGCCTCCGACAAGTCCTATCTGCGCCTCATCATCGCGTTTCCGTTCCTGTTGGGTCTCATTCCCCGAGCTATCGGCGGAAACTTCGAGCTCTCCGCCACCCAGGCCAAACAGCTGTCCCCGAACTCGGACGGCCCCACCATCCTGCTGATCATGGTTCTCTGTGCCTGTTTCATGGGTATGGCGAACTCGGTCCGCGAGATCGTGAAAGAACGCGCGATCTACCGTCGAGAGAGAGCCATCGGCCTGTCCCGGACGGCCTATATCGGCTCGAAGGTCCTCGTCCTGACCCTCATCACCGTGGCGCAGGCGATCCCCTTCACCCTGATCGGTCTCGCCGGGCGAACACCGCAGTCAAGCCTGATCCTCGGCAACTCGCTGATAGCCATGCTGATCGCGGTGATCGTCGTCTCGCTCTCCTCGGCGATGCTCGGCCTGCTGATCTCCGCCATGGTCGACAACGCCGACAAGACCATGCCCCTGCTGGTCCTGCTCACCATGGGCCAGCTGATCTTCTCTGGTGGCATCGTCCCTGTTCACGGCACTGCCGGCCTCGAGCAGGTCGCCTACATCGCCCCCGCCCGCTGGGGTTTCGCCTCGATGGCCGCCGTCGGTGACCTCAACCGGATCAGCCTCGCCGGCGTCAACCGCCCCGACGACCCCACCAAAAAGATCAACCCGAAGGTCGTCGTCGACCCCACCTGGCAGCACACCGTCTCCACCTACGCCACCGACATCGCCGCCGGTATGGCCGTCGGCATCATCTGCATCATCATCGCCTCCATCCTCATCCGCCGGATGGACCCCAAAACCGTCAAACGCGCCCCCGCCACCACCGCCGTCGCCGGCGCCCCTCCGCGCTGACCCCGCCCGCCAGTCAGTCAGCACAGTGCCGGACGCACAGCGCCCGGCTCCGTTCCCTCTCCCACAGAAAAGGGGCGCGCACAGCGCGCTCCTTTTTCTTTTCGCGTCCCCTTTCCAGGTAGGCCGCGCGTCCCCACCGCCCCGCCCGCTACTCCCCGCGGTGGGCTGCGCGGCAAGATCCCGCTACGCGGGTCGCTGTGGGGGGCAAATCGGACACGAATACCCCCACGGCGACCCGTGTAGCTTTCGCCGGACCGGGCTGCCCAGGCGGCTGTGACGGACGGTGGTCTTCGTCGCCTGGTGATCTTCGCCGGCTCGGGGGGAGCGGCACGAAGCCCGGGTGGGATGCGGGTGGGATGCGGACGGTATATGAGCGATGGACGGAAAGTGTCAGCCCGGGCTGCCGCGCGGGGAGTGGGTGGCACGGCGGGACTCGGCGTCGCGCAGGGCCGCGCGGACGGTCTCGGTCAGGCGGCGGGCGTGGGCGGTCGCGTCCAGGAAGGTGAAGCGGAGAACCTCCCAGCCCAGGCGGACGAGCTGGTTCTGACGGTGCCGGTCGCGGAAGAGCGCCTGAGGCTCGCTGTGCGGGCCGACGCCGTCCGCCTCGATGGCAAGTAACGCTGTAGGCCAGGCGAAGTCAAGACGGGCGACGATGCTGCCGGTAGCCGGATCGCGCACCCGCCACTGGGTTTCCTCCGGTGGCAGGCCGGCGTCGCAGAGCAGCAGTCGGATGCGGGTCTCCAGCGGCGACTCGGCCTTCCCGTCGACCAGCGACCACCAGGGCCGCATCGGCCCGCCGCCACGACGAGCCGACACTCGGCGGCGCATCGCCGCGAGGTCCGCGACGGTGATCCGGTGGGTGCGCAGCATCGCGTCCAGAACGGAGAGGAACAGCTCCCGGTCATGCAGGAAGGCAAGATCCTCAAGCGTTCGCGGTAACGAACTGGTGGGCAGGCCGGAGAGGTCCGCGACCTCGTCGGGGGTGTGGGTCGACCGGTGCCGACGGTAGCCGTCGCGCAGACGAGCATGGTCGGCGTTCGGAAACGCGAGGTCGACCGGCTCATCCGACCGGCGCTCGGGAAGGCCGGGCACGCCATGAAGCCGCGCGGCGGTCAGGCCGCAGATCGTGCCGCCGAGCACGGCGGACGCCGCCCGCGCCCGGGCGCGAAGATCGTTACGCAACGGTGGAACCAGCAGCGCGCCACGAACGGGTGATGTCCAGCCGTAGCGGTGCCGCCGTGTCCTGATCGCGTCGGGGGACAGGCCGAGCGCGAGAGCCTGGGCACGGGTGACGACGTCATCCTGTCGCCGGGCGAAGGTGATCACCCGGTCGAGGGCCTGATCCATCCTCCGAGTCTGCAGCCCGAGGACCGTCCAGCGAAACGCCCGCCGGGCAGCTGTGGACAGCCCCAACCCCTGTGGACGAGCACCGAGCTCCGGCACCCGCCGCGGAAAAGGAGGCGGGGATCCGCGACTGGGCGACGCCCGGTCGTTTGGCCACGTGGTGGGGACCCGTCAGCCGGCGTTCCAGCGGACGTGGGCGGGCAGCGTGTTGCCGGGGGTGATCCGGTGGTCGGTGCCAGCGGGATTCTGCAGGTCGAGGACGTGGAGCTGCTTGTCCTCCCCTGGTCGCTGCGCGCTGAAGACCAGACGACCGTCGGGCGCGGGGGCGAACGTCGGGTCCTGGTCGTCGCCGGGAGTGTCGGTGACCTGCACGGGCGGCGAGCCGCCGGAGTCCATCTCGAAGATCTCCAGGTTCCCGTTGACGGAACGGGTGAACGCGATCTTCCCGCCGTCCGGGGACCAGGCCGGGTCGGAGTCCCCGTTGCCCTGGCCCTCGGTCAACCGGTTCGCCTTGGCGCCGGCTTCGGTGCCGATGGTGACGATGAAGCCGCGCTCACCATCCGCCGTGTTGGCCCAGTAGGCGATCTTGTCGCCGCTCGGGGACCAGGCCGGATCGGTGGCACGCGGCGCGGCCCCGGCGATCCGGGAGACCTTGGACGTATCGATCTGCACGACGTACAGGCCGGCCTGGGATGCGCCAGTACCGTCTGTCAGCGAGCGGGTCACGATGGAACCGCCGTCCGGAGAGAACGACGGGCGGGTGTCGTCCGGGATCCTGAGCTTCGCGGCCTCGCCGGTGGTGAACAGCGGGAAGGGTTTGCCGGTGCCGTCGGCGGCGATGGCCATGTACTGGTTGCGGCCGTCCGTGCCCTTGGCGAAGTAGACGATGGTCTTGCGCTCCGGGCGGATCACCGGAAGGATCTCGTCGCCGGCGTCGGAGGTGATCTGCTTCTCGTTCGTGATCTCGCCAGTGCCGGCGGGGACCGTCGCGGTGAACAGGTTGTAGCTGCCGTTCTTCTTCGCCGTGTAGACGATCTGATCCTTGCCCAGCGCCTGGGCGGATTCCGGCAGCGCGGTGGTCGCGGGGGCCGTCGACGTGGCCGAGGCGCCGCCGGTGGCGGTGGGAGTGGCGGTGTCGTCGTCCTTGCCGCCGCTGGCGATGGCCAGGACGACGGCGAGGATCGCGCCGACAGCGACGATGGCGCCGCCGATGAGCAGCGGAGTCCGGTTCGAGCGCCTGTGCGGGCCAGGCGGTGTGCCGGGTGCACCCGGGGCGGTACCGGGCCCGTCCGGGCCGGAGCCGCCGAGGCGGGTGGGGGTCTGCCCGCCGACCGTGCCCTCAGCGGGCCCGGCGCCCGGCCGGAAACCGGAGGTGGGCAGGCGGGTGGCGTCGTCGGGGCCGGCGGTGTAGCCGGCGCTGGTGTGCTGCCCGCCGGTGTGTGGGGCGCCCGTGTACGGCGCGCCGGCGTAGGAGGTGGGGCCGGTGGCCCCGGCGCCGGTCGCGCTGTCGGGACCGGGGACGGGCAGCTGCCAGCCCTGTAGGACGTTGGTGACGTCCTCGGGGTTGACGGCGGCGGCCGCGTCCGGGTTGGAGCTGGAGGGGTCGCCGAGCAGGCGGAGCATGAGCTGCTGGGCGCTGGGGCGGCCGTTGGGGTCCTTGCGCATCGCGAGCCAGACGATGGGACGCAGGGCCGCGTCCACGTCGTCGAGGCGGGGGTCCTCGTGCAGCGCCCGGTAGAGCAGCACCTGCGCCGAACCCTCGCCGAACGGGTAGTGGCCGGTGGCGGCGTAGGCGACCAGGCCGCCCCAGGCCCAGACGTCCACCGCCGAGGTGATCGGGCTGCTCTCGATCTGCTCGGGGGACATGAACGCGGGCGTGCCGAGCTGCTGCAGGTCACCGGTCAGGCCGCTGCCCGCGTCGGCGGTGCGGGCGATACCGAAGTCGATCACGCGCGGGCCGAAGGGGGAGAGGATGACGTTGGCGGGCTTGAGGTCGCGGTGGATGATCCCGGCGCTGTGGATGGCGGTCAGCGCCGCGGCGACGCCGACGGCGAGCTGCTCGAGGTTCGCGTCCGCCAGCGGGCCGTTGCGCTGCACGTAGCGCGAGAGCGTCTCACCCTCGATGAACTCGGTGACGATGTAGGGCCATTCGGCGTCGGGGTCGGCGTCGAGGACCTCGGCGGTGCAGACCCGGGCGACGCGGCGCGCCGTCTCGGCCTCGAGCCGGAACCGGGCGCGGAACTCGGGGTTGCTGACCGCCTCGTTGCGGATCACCTTGATCGCGACAAGTCGGCCCTTCGCCGAACGGCCCAGGTACACCTTGCCCATGCCGCCCTTGCCGAGCTGCCCGAGCAGCCGGTACGACCCGAGTTCGCGGGGGTCGTCCGCGTCCAGGGGGACGGTGCGCGCCGCCACCTCAGCATCCGATGATGCCATCGCTCCCGTTTCCCCTACCTGCCGCGCTTCGGTTACCGACCGTACGAGATCACGCCGTGTGGTGACCCCGTCGGCGTCCCGTGCCGACCTTTGATCGCTCATCTGCCGATCCGCCGTCCGGCGGTTCACCTGAGGAAAATCTTAGGCGAGGTTCGCTGGTCACCGATACGGCGGGGCGTCCCGAAAGGCCAAAACGGTCTGTCATCGGAAAGACAGGCATGGACCGGCGCCCGGCGCGTCCCCTTCCCGGAACCTGTGCCATCGTCAGGTTCAGATCATGTCCGCCGACCGAAGGCCCAGGAGTCAGATCGATGGTTGGGACCGCACCCCGCGCCACAGTCCGCACCGCTGTCCGCGGCAGGGGACGCGGCCTGCGCCGCGGCATCGCCACCCTGGCCGGTGCGGCGATGCTGTTCGTCCCCGCGGCCTGCGGTGGCGACGGCGGTGACAGCAGCGGCCCGACGGACGCCACCCCGGTGGCCAGCACGTCCCGGTCCCCGGCGGCGGTGCGGACCACGCCGGCGTGGGGCTTCGCGCGCTTCACCGACGCGGCCGCGAAGATCGGCGTGGCCACGACTGTCCCGGCGACGGCGAGTGCCGGCAGCTGGCGCTCGAGCACCCCCCGGAGCACCCAGGGCACCCAGGACGGGCAGGTCAGCGTCATCCACCAGGCGACCGGCAGCTACCGGGTGACCTTCCCGGGCCTGGCCGTCCGCGGCGGGCGCGGCATCCCGCTGGTCACCGCCCTGGACGCGGCCGCCAGCACGGGCGCCGCCAGCGCGGAACCGACCGCCCCTGTCGTGTCCTGCCACGTGGTCCGCTGGGATGCGGCGGGCACGGCCGAGCAGGTCGACCTGACCTGCCGCGACGCCGCCGGAACCGCCACGGACTCGGCCTTCACCGCGATGTTCACCTACGTCCCGCAGCCATCCACCGCCACACCGGCCGCGACGTCCACCGCGCCGGCCGCGACGTCCACCGCCGCGACGTCCACTGCCACGCCGACGACGTCCACGTCCCCGTCCGCCGAGCCGGTGACGGGCGCGGGGGCGTACGCCTACCTGCGCCTGGACGACGCGTCGGCACCGACGGCCAAGCCGGCGGACGAGTACAGCGTGAGCGGCCCGGGGACGATCGAGGTCCGCCGGGTCGGGGCTGGGCACTACACGATCGACCTGATCGGCCCGGCGTTCGCGAAGGACGGGAACAACCTTCAGGTCAACGCGATCGGTGACGACTCGGTGGGCTGCAACGCGCTCGGACGGGTGGTCGGGGCGGACCGGCAGTCGGTGTTCGTCGGCTGCGCCCGCGGCGCCACCGGCACGGACAGCCCGTTCGTCCTGCTCTACACCAGCGGGCACGCCCTGATCCCCCAGGCGCGGGACGCGACGAGCTTCGGTCACGCCTTCACCGGTGTCTCCGTGCGGGGCGGGCCGACGCAGCAGGCTCCGATCGGTGCGCCGGTGAACGCCTGGGGCTGGTACTCGGCGAACAGCACCGGCGCCACCAACCAGGTCCGTCGGCTGGCCATCGGACGGTACGAGGTGAGTTTCCCCGGCGTCGCGCGCACCCCTGACCTGGTGGCGGTCACCCCCTACGGCGAACCCACCGCCCGCTGCTCCGCCACCGACGGCACCGGCACCGGCGCTGGAACCGGTACCAGCACCGGCGCGCCAGGTGGGACGGCCACGATCACGGTGCGCTGCGTCAACGCCGCCGGCCAGCCCGCCGACAGCTTCGCCAGCGTCGCCTACACCACCGCCGCGTAGGCGTTCAGGGGACGCGCAGGACGTCCTCGACCCGGCGGCGCGCGGTGGCGGGCGTCGCCGGGGAGTCGGGATGGGGGTAGCCGACACGCAGGATCATCTGCACGTGGCCGAGGCCGCCGGTGGCGGCGCGGAACCTCTCCCGTAGCCCGGCCATGTCGATGGCCTGCGACATCGGCGAGGTGACCAGGCCCAGCGTGGTGGCGGTGAGCAGGACACGCTGCATCGCCTCACCGGCGCGCAGCCGGTCGACGGGTGTGTCCGCGTCGGTGCCGATGAGCAGGATGTCGGGATGTTCGATCGAACCGGCGAGTTCGGGTGCGATGCCGGCCGCGGCGGTGAGGTCGACGTCCAGGTCACGCAGTGGGAACTCGGACTGGCGGGTAACCTCGGTGGGCACGACGACGCTGCGCGGGATGCCGTCCGGTGCGGGCGCCGTGCGACTCCAGAGGGCCAGTTCCGCCTGGTAGTCGGTGTCGTGCGCCTCGATCCAGGCGGCCCGCGACAGCAGGACGGCGACCTGGAGTCGCAGGGTCCGGTCGGTCGGCGCGGTCAGCCAGGCGCCCTGCGCCTCGGCGGCGACGCGCAGCCGGTCGACGGTGCTGGGGGTCAGCGGCCGCGGATCGAACGGTCGGCGGTCGGTGTGCCGGTGCGGGATCGCGGCGGCCAGCGCGCACTCGGCGTCGACCGGTGGGCGCCGCCCGGCCAGGGCGATCCGGGCCAGCGGCCGGGTCCGCAGGTCGTCGCCGTCCGGAAAGAGGGTGATCCGCGGGTCCAGGCCGTGCATGCGCAGGGCGAGCGTGGCGTTGTGGAGCGCCGCGCCGCAGCTGAGCAGCAGCTGACGCCCGTCCGGGTCGACGACGCCGAGCTGACGGTCGACGTCGGCCCGCAGCGTCAGCGCCGCCCCGGCCGGCGCCCCACCGGGCAGAGCCGGATCGAGATACCACAGCCAGGGCTGGGTGTTGTGGATGGACGGCGCCGCGACGGCCGTCGCGACCACCTCCCGCGCCAGCCCGGTGGTCAGCTCCGGCGAGCACGATACGGACTGCGCCGCTTCGGTGGACATGTCACCCTCCCCTGCCTGGTACCTGCCCCAACTACCTGTTCCAGCGTGCGGGAGAGGTGGCCGTCCCGACATGCGCCGATCGGAACCTGCTGGGAAGGACGGTCGGCTGCCGCCGGGGGGCCGCCTGGCACCTGCACGGGCCGGCGCGGAGTCACGGTCACCTCACGCGGGTAGCCCCATGGCATGGCAACTGACATCGAGGCGGTGGTCGCGGAACTGCTCGAGCGGCACGGGCGCACGTTCGCCGAGGAGATCGGCGCCGACGTGCCGGCGGACACCGCCGAGGGGATGTTCGCCCTGACCGTCTTCGCGGTGCTCGCGGGCGCGCCGATCCGGACACCGTCCGCCGTGGCGGCCTGCCGGGCACTTCTGGACGCCGGCTGGACCGACGCCGCGGCGATGGCGGAGGCGACCGGGACGCGGCGCACCGAGGTGCTTCGGGGCAACGGCTACGCCGGCTACGACGAAAGCATCTCCCACCGGCTCGAAGAGGCCTGCCGCTACCTGTCCGACACCTACGACGGCGACATCCGTGGCCTGCGCCGGGCCGCCGACGGCTCGCCGGAACGCGAACGGGCCCTGCTCCAGCGGATCAGGGGTATCGGACCGGTCGGCGCCGACATCTTCCTGCGGGAGGCCCAGGCCGGCTGGGACGAGCTGATCCCCTACATCGACGAACGGGTGTGCCGCACCGCCCGCGAGCTTGGCCTGCCCACGAGTGCCACCCGGCTGGCCGACCTCGTCGAACGCACCGATCTGCCTCGTCTGGTGGCCGCCCTGGTGCGGGTACGGCAGGAACACGACCTCACGGACCTGCGTGAGTCGACCTCCGGGATGTCCTGACCAGCCCCGTCTCCGCCGAACGTTCGGCGGTATCCGTAATCTGGAGCGGTTGACTTTCTCGGAGGGGAGCGATCGTGGCGACCACGCAGGACGTGGAGCGTGCCCGGGAGCAGGCGTACCTGGACCGCCTCTACACCCGCCTTGACGAGGTTCGCCAGATCACCCGGGACCAGCTGCGCGGCGTGCTGCTCGCGGTCGGCACCGGCACCCCGCAGTCGGTGGTCGAACGCGACGTCTTCGCCGCCGCCCACGCCGACCGGCTGGCCCGCCTGGACGCGGCCGAAGGCCGGCTGTGCTTCGGCGCGATGGATCACACCGACGGTCAGCGCACCTACATCGGGCGGATCGGCCTGTCCGACAGCGAGCAGGAGCCGATGCTCGTCGACTGGCGGGCACCGGTGGCCACCGCCTTCTACCGGGCGACGCTGGCCGATCCGCACGGCCTGCTGCGTCGCCGCCATCTGCGCACCCGCGGCCGCGAGGTCACCGGCATCGCCGACGACCCGCTGAGCGGCGCCCTCGGCACCGACCCGTCGCCCGCGGCCACGTCCGACGCCGCCGAGTCGTCCGGCACCTCCGGCACCTCCGGGTCGTCCGGAGACTCGGTGCTGCTGGAGGCGCTGTCCGCACCGCGCACCGGCCGGATGCACGACATCATCGCCACCCTTCAGGCCGAGCAGGACCGGGTGATCCGCGCCCGTGCGAACGGCATCCTCGTCGTCGACGGCGGCCCCGGCACCGGCAAGACAGCCGTCGCGCTGCACCGCGCCGCCTACCTGCTCTACAACGACCGGGCCCGACTGGACCAGTCCGGGGTGCTGATCGTCGGGCCGAGCCCGGTGTTCCTGCGCTACATCGACCAGGTGCTGCCCTCCCTCGGGGAGACCGGCGTGGTCTTCGCGACCCCGGCGCGGCTGTTCCCCGGCGTCGAGGCGACCGGCACCGAACCGGTCGAGGTCGCCACCCTCAAGGGTGACCCACGGATGGCGGACGTGATCGCCGCCGCGATCCGTGACCGCCAGCGCGTGCCCTCCGGTGGTCTGAACCTCGCCTACGACGGGATGACGCTGCGAGTCAGCCAGGACCGGGTCGCCCGGGCCCGTACCCGTGCGCGCCGCAGCCGCCGCCCGCACAACGGCGCCCGCCGGGTGTTCCTGCGCGAACTGCTCACCGAGCTCACCAACCAGGTCGTCCGGCAGGTCCCCGGCGGCCTGCTCGACCAGGACGAACGCCGCCAGATCACCGGTGACCTGTGGACCGACGACGTCGTGCGGCCCGCCCTCGACGCCCTGTGGCCGCTGCTCACCGCGCAGCAGCTCATCGGTGACCTGCTGCACCAGCCCGCCGTCCTGGCCCGCGCCGCCGGCAACCACCTCACCCCCGCCGAACGAGCCCTGCTGACCCCCAGCCCGGCCTCGGCCCACACGGACGCGGACGATGACCTGTTCGCCCCGGCCAACCTGCTCACCCCCGCCCAGCCGACGCCCCAGCCCCGGGACCTGGCCTCCGGGCGGATCCCGCATCCACGGATACCGGGCGGCGCGGCCACGGCCGGCGGGGCCACCGGGGCGTGGACACCGGCGGATGTCGCGCTGCTCGACGAGGCGGCGGAACTGCTCGGCGATCCGGACGAGGAAGCCGGTCTGGAGGCGGCTCGCCGCGCCGAGCAGGAGCGTGCCGAGGAGCGTGAGTACGCCCGCGGCGTCGTCGACATGCTGGGCCTGGACGGCCAGATCGACGCGGACGCGCTGGCCGACCGCTGGGCTGGTCCACGCACCCGACGCAGCGCCGCCGAGCATGCCAGCCTCGACCGTGGCTGGGCGTTCGGCCACCTGATCGTGGACGAGGCCCAGGAGATCTCACCGATGCTGTGGCGGCTGCTGTGGCGCCGCTGCCCGGGGCGCACCGCCACCCTGGTCGGCGACCTCGCCCAGACGGCCCGCCCGGGCGCGCCGACCCGGTGGGAGCGGCTGCTCGCCCCGGTGGTCGACGACCGGTTCACCATCGAGCGGCTCACCGTCAACTACCGCACCCCCCAGGAGATCATGGACGTGGCCGCCGAGGTGCGGGGGGCGCCCGGCCCCGCCCGGGGGGCCCCCGGGGCGGGGGGCCCGGGGGGGCGGCGCCCCCCCGCG